>CAJUSM010000029.1 GCA_910588935.1 uncultured Oscillospiraceae bacterium | reverse complement strand
TGGGTACTATTAGATTTACCGATTCGGTAGGCAATCACTTTTCGGGCAAACAGGTAGATGACAGCATAAATGTAAAACTTTTTATCATTGAAACGAAAGTAAGTAATATCATTTACCCACACTTCATCGGGACGTGTAACATTAACTGTTGATTCACATGGTTGGCAAGCTCGCACTGTTCCTTAACATTGTATTGGATGCAGAAATCCCTATAGTGGATGGAGACACACGCATCGCTATTGAGAAAGCAAAGAGAGCAGCATCCATTGATCGTAGCTCCACTTGTTTTAAGGGTAAGGGATCCCTGCCGAAAACAAGTGCGGCTAAATGCATGTGGTTGGCACAGGAAAAGAAGGAAGAGGAATATATATAGGTTTCTCTTGCGGATTATATTTCTACGAAAAAGTCTCAGATTATCGCATAGAAAAATATGTATGCGTGAACTGTGGCTTGCTTTGCTATAGGGAGAAGATGAGTTATGTCACAAGGATGCACTCAGGGGGCATCATTGGATATTCAGCTTTTGACGTTCAAAAACTGGAACCTACCCCATACAACCTCTGTTTGCAGCGCAAATGATGCTTATGGAGAATATGTTTCCTTCCAAAATTATCATTTTGTTGATATCCAACCGGTAGAGAAAATAGAGAGTTCCAGGCAGTTCTGCGCCGTATATGACCGACTAGAAAAAATCGGGAAACACAAATCTCAGAGCCTCTTCCTCTGGATTTTCATACAATCCAGAGCCTGACTCTTGTGGGGCAACCCACGAATTTCTGGGATGTGCGTCCGGATATTATGTATATATCTCTAATTCAGCTGACGAACAAGAAGATCAATGATTTCACGTTTCTGAAGAAACGCATTTTAGATGTCGTGAAAATGGGAGGAAAGCAGGACACTGTGAAGTGTGTCTTGTATGAGTCTCTTGATTTCTGCGATCTGGTTCTTTTCACTGCGGGGATTAAACTTGACGAACTGCAAAAGTGTCTTTGGAAGTTGACACTGATTCGAGACCAAGAGGGGTTTCAGAATATTCGGGATGCATTTTCTTTTTGCTGTTTCCGTCGCAAGTTTCTGCAGCATGTGTTT
Source organism: uncultured Oscillospiraceae bacterium (assembly GCA_910588935.1). Lineage (GTDB taxonomy): Bacteria > Bacillota > Clostridia > Oscillospirales > Acutalibacteraceae > Acutalibacter. Next base: position 32,818 of record CAJUSM010000029.1, on the reverse strand, counting down.
CAAAATGGTACGGATTCAACAAGATGGGATGACACATTGTCTCTTTCAGTGGATTTGAGTGTGCAGTGCCTAGAACACTGGAATACTCTCCGACAGGAATTGCAGAAATACCCTATTAAGGTTTCTAATATGTTAGGCCGACATGATATTCGTTTCACCTGCCAGGATATACCAGGGGACTCTGTGCTACAGATCTTAGGAAAACTTGATAAACTCTGCTGTAAAGACGAGGATGACAAGCTAGGACTTAAGCGTGCTTTTGTTAGTGCCCATGTTACACTTTTTTCAAAGCTGGAGCTGATGAACGGACCTGTTGCTGGAAGGGGAGCAGATGTAGGTACTGCACTCTATCAAACGGTATGCAGTGCCATGGCGCAATGGCGTAGTCGCATTCAACAGAGTCCTGATGTTTATGAGCTTGCTCAAACCTACATAGAGGAAACTTTTTCTGCCTTGCTTACCCTGTCAAAGAGCGGTTTTGCCGATGAGTTTGTCATTAGCGTCTTGCCTTCCTTGCGATTGTATATTGATCTGCTTAATGAATTGTTTGAGTCCGAGAAGGAACCGGAAACATTCTCATCAAAAATTATGTTTACTCCGCAAATTTATTTCCGGGCACTCAACACACTGACATTGTGTACGATGCATAATGAGCGCCAATTTATTCAGTCCCCGGCTTTTCATGCAACTTATTTTGACATTCCTCCTAAACTTCTGGCATTTTACAATACACTGACTGAGGACATTGTGCAGGCTTTCTGCCCTGAGAATGAGAAAATTTATCGATTTCTACTAGTCCCAGACTATCGTGACGATATTGTAGTCACACCGATAGAGGTCGAAATGGAATCGGATCCCAAAAATCATTTAGCTGTAGTATCACTGCACGAATCGCTTTTCTATAACCCGGTTAAGGCTATAGCAGTCCTCTGCCATGAGATTGCACACTACGTGGGCGATCGAAGGAGAGAAAAAAGAGCGGAATACATTTTTCAAGCAATAGGAGTTTTTCTGCTGAGAAACACATTCCATTGTGCTTCAGAAGAAGCGGATTGTTTTGATGGTTCTCTTCTAGAATTATTATCTCAAGGTTTTTGCGACTGTCTGAAGGAGATACTTGACTCACGTGGAAAGGGTGTTCTTCGGGGCATCCCTAATATGCCCCAAGGCATATTGGATTTTCTGGAATATGTCGGCTATGGAGATGCGCTGTCTTGTGAACCTGAATATTCTGCCCGATTGGACGAGATATGGAGAAAGCAGCTAAAAAAAGGGTTAATAGAATCCCCTATAAAAGTACGAAAGACGTTTATGCAAGCTATGAAAAAAATCAATCAAACCTTCTATAGCAAGATAACTTGGGACGAGAATGGTGTAATGGAATACGCTGTTGACATTTTTGTCCGCTCTCTATTTGCAGAGTTGCGTCACATAAAGAGTAGCTGGAAACTAAGAGATACTTTCACGGGGGAAAATACTTGGGACGACCACATCCGTGCCTGCCAAAATATTATTCAGGCTTTTAGCGAGACTTATGCAGACTTCCGTATGCTGGAAATCTTGAAAGGTTATATTTCCTCAAAACTGTATCGTCAATTTTTGGGAGTTGGTGACGATGGGAACGATACTCAATTGTTGATGCGTTGCCGTGCAATTCATCGTAGCAAAGTTTTCACAAAAGAGGAAATGGAAGAATTGCCGACATTTGACAATAATGGTGATGGCACAGAGTTTTATGAGGTTGTAGTAGAACTTTTGACCCGATATCTTGATGAGTTTCCAAATGATTTCGAGGACTCTAGATATGTAAAAGATCTGCAAGAAATATATAGCACATTCATTTATAAAGATGCACTGGAGCAGGTCACTCAAATACGAAAAAAGATATTTGGATATCGGAACACATTGATTTTCGTCCCCAAATAAGGAACGGTACAGTCTAAATGAGTTCTAAATTAATTGGAATTGGACATCAATAGGTTGTTTCTGTTTTCCAGGGCTTTTATGCGGAAGTTATGTGTTTTGATTGGTTATTTGACACAAAAATGACAAAAGGTGATGTATACATAAAAATAGTAAGGTAGCAAGATTTGATTCTGTCTGTTCAGTTTGAAACAGCCTATTTGACCTTATGCAAGCCAAAATATTTTACTTTCCATTCACAGTGATGTCTTACGTCAAGTTGATTCACCAGGGACAGATAGTTCTAAAATCCAGAAATCACTGTGAACAATATGAAATAAACTGAGATTTAGATTGCATCTTTTAAGTCAGAGTTCTAATGACGATATCGCGAAAGCCCGTAAAGCCGCATAAATACTGGCTTTTTTGAGGGCAAAAGACATCCGGCATCTTTTTTGTATGGTCGTCCCATCCTAAGAAAACCAAAAAGATATTTGGGCAAAAAACCGCGCCATGGCGCGGTTTTTTGCTGTTTATTCCTACACCCCGCGAAAACACTGGGTTTACGCGGGGGCATAGCCATGTTTTCTCCCTTTTGCCCCTCATTTTGTCCCTTACCAGATTCCCATAAGGGACATTTTCTTGCTCCCCACTCGCCAGCTTGTCCAGCCAGCAAGCTACTTGTATAAGCGCGGCGAAGCTGATGGGGATATAGCCCGCGGAAGGCGCCTCATTCCGGCTAAGCGCCCGCAGGTCATTATACGTCCGGTTGCGGTCAACCGTCTTTTGGACGTAATTAACCTTGCACATAGGACCATACCGCAGGCTCTCCCGGGCCTGCGGTATTTTCGCCCGGCGGAGGATTTCGGCCAGCGTGTCGCCGAAGTCCACTGTCCGGGTTTTCTTTGTCTTTGTGGGGCCGAGAGAGGTGGCCTTGCGCGAACTGCGATAGCTCAGGCTCCGGCATATTGTCATGCACTGCCTTTCCAGGTCGATGTCCTCCCAGGCAAGGTCCAAAGCCTCTCCCAGCCGCAAGCCTGCGTAATAGGAGATTTGCACCGCTAACAGACAGGGGTTCCCCTGCTTGCGGAGATACTCTGTGAGGATTCGGTACTGCTCCCGGCTCAAGACCTGGCCGGCGTCCTGGCTTTCACCATTTTGGAAGATATCACAGTCTGCGGGCTTTGTGCGTTTCACAACTTAGCCCAAAGGGTTTGCGGTCAAAATGCGCTTAGAATAGATGGCGAATTTGAAAACCTTGTGGGGGAGCATAGCCATGTACACATTCACCGTCCGCTGGCAAGGGAGCTGGGCTTTAAGCCCTCCTCAAGCCACATGTCGATGGCCTCTGCCGATGTCAAATTGGAATTCTGGGCTATGACCAATTTGCTCTCATATTCCTCCATGGCTTTGCGCAGCATCCGCTCCGTTTCCGCCTTGCTCTCTGTACCGGCCCTCTCAATCTGCTTTGGCTTGCCGTCCTCGCCGGTAATATAGAATCGGTAGTACCAATTCTTGCGGCCTTTTTCTTGCTTACAGAGCCCTTTGCCATAATATAATTCCTTTCATATGGCAAGCGGCGCTGCTGCGGTGGCTGGTTTCCAGTATACCGGATTATATTGACAAAATATGTATATTGATGTATATTTTATTCATTCAAATGTGAATTAATTGCATTTGCGAATAATCTAGAGAAAGAAGGAATCTGAAACGAGATGTAAAGGTAAGAAGTCAGTTGTGCGTGTGGTATCTATACTTGTAGCACTTGCACTAATGGTATCTTTGCTGACTATTCCCACCAGTGCAGCAGAAGAAATGCGCTCATGGAAGCTAATGAAGACCTTAACTTTACTGCCGTATAAAGGTTTTGGCAGTACAACCCTCAGTCATTTTAATGAAGCTTTCTGGCAGTGGAATAAGGAGTGTAGCACATATAGCCTACAGCGTTCTTTAACAACACACGAAGATACAGATTTCTACATTATTATGAATGGCACAGGTGGATTACCCCAAAACAAAATCTACAAAGCCTCTAGGTGGAACAACAGCTCGCCTGGTGTTGCACATATTGCCTGCAACACGTCAAGCACCGAAGTAGTAAGCGCATCCATAAATTTGAACCCTACACAGCCGCTTTCAAATGGAGCGGATTCTAACGCATACGATGTATGGACAGTTTTTATCCATGAAGCAGGCCATATCTTGGGGTTTGGACACAGTGACCGCGACTCGGTTATGAAGGTTACGCCCAAAGGCACTATCAACCGGTATCTTTCCAGCTATGGCCGGAATCGTCTAAACAGCAAATACGAAAGCCGGCACTCAAAACATATGCCCTACCATGAAAAGGAGGAAAAATCAAATGAAAAAATTTGTAAAATACGCCGGTGGATTTTGCGCCGCGGCCGCTGTCCTGGTTCTCGGCCTAGGCGTCAGCCGCGTATTCCCTGCCGGCCAGGCCCGGGAAATGGCCGCTCATACCATCGCCTCCCAAGAAGAGACAGCAATCTCCGCCCCTGAGGAAAAGGGGTTCACCACTTATCGTATGGATGACGATTCCCCCGGTTCTGTGTCCGCTGGCGAACCAGAGGTTTATACCAGGGTCTGCGAATATACTGTCCCCTATACAATAGACCAGCTTCTGGAGGAGTCCACTCTGGTGGCCCGGGGCAAAGTAACGGAAATTTCCGCCCCCTTCCTTATCCAGGGCGTGGGCCAGGCCGGAGAACAGGTTTTCACCGACTATACCATAGAAGTAGAAGAGGCCATTCGGGGCCAGGCCCCCGAAACCACGGTCACAGTGCGCATGGAAGGGGATCCCAATGACATTTCTGTGGTCTACCAGGACGCCCCTTTGCTGGAGGCTGGTAAAGAATACCTGTTTTTCCTGCAAAAACCTGGCATAGGCGGCGGGTTTAACACCGCCGGGGATTACTACTACATCCATGGCAGCCGCCAGGGCGTTTATGAACCGGAAGCAGCGGCCCCCGCCTCTGCAACGGAGGAAAGCCTGGTATTTGTCAGCCAAACCCATTTGCTGGGCTTGGATACGCAAGAGGGAAAAGTCCCCCGGGTGGTTCATAAAGAGGCTGACGATGTGAAAGGCTTGGGCATGGACGAGGGCGTGCTGGAATGGGCGGCTTTCACCGCCAAGGCTCAGGAGGTAAACGCGGCCAAGCCTGTGGATGGGAATTACAAGCGGAAGGAAATGGAGGAGAACCTGAAGTTTAATGTGGGCAGCGGTTTCCTCACCCAAGAGGAATACCAAGCCCTTTTGGCCGAAATGAATCAGTACGCCCAGATTATAGAAGAATAGATTAAGGGAGCATCCCCCTGGCGCCAGGGGGATGCTTTTTTGTTTCGCGCTATGAATGGGACAGCCAGCTTTTACCGCCGCTTTCCGGCATCACAAATCCAGGGCTATGTTGAAAAGTTTTATCTCCGTATTGATACGCTCCCCTTTGCGCAAAAGCACTTGCGCATTCCTAAAAAGTAGAGTATAATTGTGTTATCTGCGATTGAGTATATTACACATTGGAGGCGCTGCTTATGGCTCGCGAACGATATCTTTTGGGCGCTGAGGAGGACACCATCCACTCTGGCGCCATTGTGCCCACCACCGCCAAGGAAAAACGGGCAAACTGGTGGTTCTATCATAAGGGCCCTTTGCTGGTTACCCTGCTTTTGGCCGCTGCCTTGGTCAGCATTGTCTATTCCGTGGTCTCCCAGGTGGAGCCTGACTATACCATTGCCCTAATCACCTCTTACAATATGCCAGACGAGGCCCGGGCCCAAATGGAGGCCCATATGGCCCGGTACGGCCAAGACCGGAACGGGGACGGCAAGGTGGTGGTGCAGCTGAACAACTATGTGTTTGCTGCCGATATGAAGACCACCACCGATTTTCAGGCCATACAGGCCAATATGACCCGCTTTGCCGGAGATACCGCTTTAAACGAGTGCATGGTCTATTTTCACGATGAGGCGGGCTTTGACTCGGTACAGGAAAATTTCCCCGGTTTTTTCCAGTATAACAACGGCGACCCCATGCCCGAAAACGCCACCGACTACGAAAACGCCATGCGCTCCTGGGGGGAGCTCCGGGCTTTTGACGATTTTCAGCCGGAAATGAGCGGCATAAACAACTGGACCCCAGAAATCCTGCTAAAGCTCTGCGGCCGCCTGCGCTACTCCCTGCGCACCCAGGAGGGCTCCAGCTTTGCAGAGGACCAGGAGAAAATGGCCTATTATCAGGACTGCCTGGCCCTGATGGACAGGCTGCAAAAGGGAGAAATGCCCCAGCCTCAGGCAGCAAAAGAGTAGGGCTTGTTTGAAAATAGAGAAAGTACCGGATTTTTCAAACAAGCCCTACTCCCCACCATTCAAAATATCCATTGCCCCGGCCTGGCCGGGAACCAAAAAAGGAGGAACCAAACAATGGCAATGACAATGACCCAAAAAATCCTGGCCGCCCACGCAGGGCTGGACCATGTAGAGCCTGGCCAGCTGGTAGAGGCCAGCCTGGATATGGTGCTGGGCAACGACATCACCTCCCCTGTGGCCATTAACGAGTTTGAAAAGGCCGGGGCCACCGGGGTATTCCACAAGGACAAAATCGCCCTGGTGCTGGACCATTTTGCCCCCAACAAGGACATTAAGGCCGCCCAGCAGTGCAAGCAGACCCGAGAGTTCGCGGACAAATACAATATTACCAATTTCTTTGATGTGGGCCAAATGGGCATTGAGCACGCCCTGCTCCCGGAAAAAGGCCTGGTAGGTCCTGGCGGGGCCATTGTGGGGGCCGACTCCCACACCTGCACCTATGGGGCCCTGGGGGCTTTCTCCACCGGGGTGGGCTCCACGGATATGGCCGCGGCCATGATTACCGGCAAGCTCTGGTTCAAAATTCCCGCGGCCATCCAGGTGGTGCTTACCGGCAAGCCCAAGGGCTTTGTGTGCGGCAAGGACCTGGTGCTCCACCTCATCGGCATGATCGGCGTGGACGGCGCCCTGTACCAGTCCTTGGAGTTTACCGGCGAGGGGGTGGGCGAGCTCTCTATGGACGACCGCTTTACCGTTGCCAACATGGCCATAGAGGCCGGGGCCAAAAACGGCATTTTCCCTGTGGACGAAAAAACCCTTGCCTACTGCCAGGGCCGGTACCAGGGAGAGGTGAAAATATACCAGGCAGACCCAGACGCCCAGTATGCCCGGACCATCACCATTGACCTGGGCCAGCTAAAGCCCACGGTTTCTATGCCCCATCTGCCAGAGAACACCCGCACCATTGACCAGGTGGGAGATGTTAAAATCGACCAAAGCGTTATAGGCTCCTGCACCAATGGGCGCATTCGGGATATGCGCATTGCGGCCCAGATTATGAAGGGGAAAAAGGTGGCGAAAAATGTGCGCTGCATTGTCATTCCCGCCACCCAAGAGGTGTACCTCCAGTGTATTCGGGAGGGGCTGGCAGAAATTTTTGTAGAGAGCGGCGCGGTGTTCAGCACCCCCACCTGCGGGCCCTGCCTAGGGGGCTACATGGGCATTCTGGCCCAGGGCGAGCGGGCGGTATCCACCACCAACCGGAACTTTGTGGGCCGCATGGGCCATGTAGACTCTGAGGTGGTGCTCTCCAGCCCTGCCGTGGCCGCGGCCAGCGCCATAACCGGGTATTTAACAGACCCCGCCCAGCTGTAAGCCATGAAAATTGGCGATACGGTTACCATAAAAATCGACCGGCCCATTGGCTCGGTTCACCCCAAGCACCCAGACCTGATCTACCCCATTCATTACGGCTATGTTCCCGGCCTCCTGGCCCCGGACGGGGAGGAGCAGGACGCCTATGTCTTGGGTGTGGACAGCCAGCCCCTAGAGGAATTTACCGGCAGGCTCATCGCCGTGATTCACCGGTATGATGATGTGGAGGAAAAATGGGTGCTGGCCCCAGAGGGCATGGTGTTTACAAGGGAAGAAATCCTGGCTGCCACCCATTTTCAGGAGCAATACTATCACATTGCGGTCTATATGGAGGACCGGGAGCTCCCCTAGGCCAGCACAAGGCCACAATCTTTCTCCTGGCCCCATAAGCCATAAGCCCAAAATGCCAGGAATAATTCCCATTTTATCACATACAAAAGGAGCGACAACACTATGAACGCCAAAGGCACAGTACACAAATACGGGGATGACGTGAACACCGATGTAATCATTCCCGCCAGGTACCTGAACACCGCCTCCCATACCGAGCTGGCAAGCCACTGCATGGAGGATATTGATAAAGATTTTGTAAAAAACGTAAAGCCTGGCGACGTGGTCGTTGCCGGGAAAAACTTTGGCTGCGGCTCCTCCCGGGAGCACGCCCCCATTGCCCTAAAGGCCTCGGCGGTATCCTGCGTAATCGCCAAAACCTTTGCCCGCATTTTTTACCGCAACTCCATTAACATTGGCTTTCCCATTTTGGAGTGCCCAGAGGCCGCGGAGGAAATCCAGCCCGGAGACTCTGTTTCTGTAGATTTTGATTCCGGCCTGATCACCAACGAAACCACCGGCAAAACCTACCAGGCCCACCCCTTCCCGGATTTCATTAAAAGCATCATTGCCAGCGGGGGTCTGCTGGAGTCCATACAGCGCTAAGGCCATGGGCAGCGTCTATTTTCCCAGCTGCAATTTTGCCAAGGCCAGCCCTCAGGCAGCCAACAAGCTGCGGGAGAGGCTGAAAGCCCTTATGCCCGTGGCAGGCTGCTGCCGCGTAGATCCCAAGGAATATCCCCCCGGCAGCCAAGGGCTGTATGTTTGCCAGGCCTGCCGGGAAACCCTAGAGAGCCGTTTTCCCCAGCTGACACCGGAAAATCTGTTTGTCTGGCTGGACCAGGAGGAGCCCTTTCCGTTTCCGGATTACAGGGGGCTCACAGTGAGCATTCAAGATTGCTGGCGGGACCGGGAGCACCCGGAAATTCACCAGGCGGTAAGGAGCCTATTGGAAAAAATGGGGATACAGGCCAGGGAAATCCCAGAGAACCGGGAAAACGCCGATTCCTGCGGCGACCTGCACTTTCCCCCAAGAATCCAAGGGCTTGCCAGCCCAAAAGAGGATCCAGCCCTGATTTTTGCCGAGCAGCTGGAAAAGCACAAGGGCCTGCCGGTACTCTGCTACTGCAACCGGTGCAAGGCTGGCATAGAGACAGCGGGAGGACAGGGGATACATTTATTAGAGCTTGTTATGGGCACGTACAACTGAAAATCCTTTTTGCAAGCTGAAAACAGCCAAGTGTCCAGAGAACCCTGGACCTTGGCTGTTTGGTTTTTCCTATGGAGATTGGGCCTTTATCCTCTCGCCTTTTGAACCAACTGTTTGGCCTCCTCTTTTTTAAGCGCCTTGCCATAGGACATCACTTTTCCGTCCACACCACAGGCTCCAACAATGTCAAGGCTCTAATAACAGCCTGAAAGCCCCAGCCCCATCCAATTGACAAATTTCTACAATTTGGTATAATAAAGAAGCCCCCCTACCAGGGGCGGAGGACGTTGTTTCGCATAAAAGGCGGTTAGCTTATCCCCGACAGAAAGGGGGTGATACACTTTCCCGACTTTCACAGGGAGGGAGGTGGTGCGGATGGGAAGTCAGCGCTGGATGAAAATCCTGCGTTTCGTGCTCATGTTGATTGTAATCGCATGGATTATGATCTACATAGCACCCATAAAAGCGTGTTAGCCGCTGGGCTGCAACCCAAACGGCTAACTTGATGATTGAGTTATCCTGAGGGCTAACCGCCATGCGGCAACGCCCTCTTTATGTTTATTATACATCACAGGCTCCGGCAATGTCAAGGCTTTGCAGAGAGCGCCATAAAAGCGAGTTGCCGGCTGGCGCGTTACCACAATCGTGGGCAAGGGAAAGCTCATCCACCGCCACCGTCTTTCATTGTGATCATGCCTTAAACCAGTGGAAAAAGCAATTGGCATTGGGGATTTCCCCTTTCCCTCCTGCAATCGCTATGCCCAGGCCGTTTTTTGTGATATAATGAACCTGCCAATTCAACAAAGAAAGGGGACAGTGCATATGACAAAAAAGCAAAGAGTTTTGGCGGTGCTGCGGGGGGAGAAGCCTGACCATACCCCGGCAGGCTTCTCCCTGCACTTCCCGGCAGAGCAGAGCCAGGGAGAGGCCGGGGTGCGGGCTCATCTGGAGTTTTTTCAAGAGACAGGCACCGACTTGGTAAAAATCATGAACGAAAACCTGGTACCCGCTCAGGGGACAATCCAGAGGCCGGGCGACTGGGCCTGCATTGCCCCTATCCACCGGGAGACGCCCTGCATTAGGCGGCAGCTGGACTTTACCCAGGCCATTCTCGCCCGGTATACTGGCGAGGGCTATTCTCTTGGAACCCTCCACGGCATCACCGCCTCCTCCATCCATCCCATTGAGCAGGCATATGGCTACGAGGGGTCGCGGAATCTTCTGCTTGGGCACCTGCGAGAGGATGAGGGCCCAGTGCTGGACGCCATGAAGCGAATTGCCCAGGGGATGTGTGAGCTTGCCTGGGGCTACAAAAAGGCCGGCGTAGACGGTGTATACTATGCGGCATTGGGCGGCGAAACCCGTTGGTTTACCGATGAGGAATTCGCCCGGTGGATTGAGCCCTTTGACCGGCTGATTCTCTCCGAAATCCGCAAGGCGGGGCTAGGCGTTTTTCTGCACATCTGTAAGGACCAACTGCAGATGACCCGCTACCAGAGCTACGGGGCCCTTTGCGACGTGGTAAACTGGGGAGTTTACGAGGCCCCACTGCCCATGGAGGAGGGCCAAAGGCTGTTTCCGGGAAAGGTGCTTATGGGCGGCCTCCCCAACCGCGGCGGCGTAATGACTCAGGGAACCAAGGAGCGGCTGGTCCAGGAGGCGGAGCGGCTGATTCACCGGTTTGCCCCCACTGGTTTTATCCTCGGCGCAGACTGCACCTTGCCCACCCAGCTGCCCTATGAGCGGATCCGATGGCTCACAGAAGCCACAAAGGGAATTACCCTTTCTTAAGTGTTTGCGCTTGCCTTGTGTACCGGTGCTGTTTCTAAAAGAAGACTTGCCGTAGGCAATGTTTTGCCTGGCTGCGGGCAGCAGCTTTTTGAACAGTTTGCTGTGGGAAAAAATCTCACGCCGGCAATTCAGATGAATGGAAGGCGGCTCTTTCACAATATCCTCTGAGTCGTAAGCTTTCCCCTGGCGGGATACACAGAACGGATATGCCTTAAAATCCCGCTGTGATACCCAGTTGGAATAGGTTTAGGGCTTGTTTGAAAATAGAGGAAATGAGGGATTTTAGGCCAGAAGGGGACAATTTCAAGGAGAAGAACCGCTGTAGTTAGCTGCGCTAACTACGGCAATCTCGCGATTGACGAGGATTTTCGACGTAGAAAGTGGCCTCTTTTGGCCAAAAAGGCGACGTTTTCGATTTTTCAAACAAGCCCTAGCTCCGCCGCATATCCAAACATCCTTGCCGTTCTTCTGCTAACAAGGGCACATGGGCTTTCTGAAACAAAGATTATATTGCTTTTAGACGAATATTCCCTGTGTGTGATTACATAACTCTGCAGATATATACCCATTCTCCGGGCAATAAGTCCGTTACAATCTGATGATAGGTAGTCCACCTCATGATAACAGTGTCAACGCTGTTTACAAAACCAGCATTGCTGCCTGCCCAGCCAGCCCCGCCCTATATGTACCCCTCAGAGTTATTTCGTTTTTTTACACCAAGATGCTTTTATAATTCCGCTTTCACCAACTCCCCCGCCCATTCCTCCGCCGGGTCATTGGTCCCCAACTCGCCACGAAACGCACGGGCTAAAATCGCCTTTTTCATGGTGTCGATCTGGGCGAGAACAGCTTCGGCGGCTGCTTTGGCTTGCTGCTGCTTTTCAAAAATGTTCTCAAGTACAGCAAGGATTTCTTTTTGTTCATTCATTGATGGTAAATTTATCATTAGATCATTAAGAATTTTGAGATTGATATTTTTTTGCGCTGTAGCTGGTGCATTTGCCTCTAATTCACGCTGAATTGTGCTCATCATAAAATAGATGAATTTAGAAGAAGTCAAACCATTCGGGGTAAACCCAACAACACTATCTGGGAAACAGCAGTCATATGTTAGAATTGCAACGTCACCTATGTTTGCAGCTATAGTAATACACAACGTATCTTTCGGAAATATTCGGCTCTGTTCCATCCCTATTTCACTCAATGTTTGCGAATGTTCAACCACATACATTCCTGAACGAGCCACATCCCCTGTCTGGATAAAAGGATATTTCCCTCCAAACAATTTGGGGTCATTTCTTGGGCGGTGTTTGGAGCGTCCCCTTTCCAATACACCCAAGTCTCCAAATTTAACTTGCCTCCAATCGGTAAGTGACATATCGTTTTTGCTTCTCCACCGCTCCGTCAGCTCCCCCGTAAACGCCTTATGCAGAATGGCGGACTTCCGCAGTTCAAAACCGTCCACAACCGCCTGGGCCTTTTCCTTCGCCTCATCCAGCTTGGCAAACAGGCTTTCTATGCGGTCAACGATGCGCTGCTGTTCGGCAAGAGGTGGGATTGGTATTTCATGTGCTTTGATAATTTCTTGAGAAATGTTAGGCTGTGCGCCGCCCTTTCCTTTCTTAACAAAATTATCTTTCTCTGAACAAGCATAATAAAACAAATATTTAAAATATACTGCTGACGATGCCACACCACAGGCACAAGCCTGATTGGTAGTCGCCTTAATGCCCAAAATACCAACTTTGCCAATCGTTGCACCATACATGGCAATAACAATTGTGTTGATAGGAAATAATTTTGCACTGGAATGGGCAATAGCATCATCTGATATGTGTTCTTCCGTTTCAAAAATATAGTCATCGTTTAATTCTCCTGTTTTTATCCAAGGAATAGTTCCCTGATAATACAGAGGATTTTTTCTTGAGGGTGTACCGCCAGAACCCCACTGAGCAATATAATTCATTCTTGTCCAGCACCAATTCTCAGGAATCGGATATGGCTGCTCCTCCGCGGGCACAAACGGGCTTGCAAAAGCCTCTTTTTTCTTTGGCATCACTCCACCTCCGACAGAGCTTTCAGCTCGTTCACCACGCTTTGCAGGAGGTCAACCGCTTCTTCCAGCTGCGCAATGGCTTCCTCACCGCTCTCGATTGGGTCGGGCAGATCGGCATAGTCAACCACAGAATCATCCCGAATCAGTCCCAGATCCAGGCTGTTGCCCCTCTGGGCGATCTGCTCCCGAGTGAACACGCTCCACCGCTTATCCTGTACGGCGTTGCGGTCGGCCGCCTCAAACGCCGCCTCAAAATCCGCGAAGTGCTCCGCTTTCAGCGGACTGGTCTTGCCAAAAGAGGGCATATTGGTACGCAGGTCATAGAACCAGACCTCCTGCGTGTTGCTCTTGTCTGTCTTGCCGCGGGTGAAAAACAGCACATTGGTCTTGACCCCCTGGGCGTAGAAAATGCCGGTGGGCAGACGCAGAACCGTATGCAGATTACACTTGTCCATCAGGTCAATGCGGATTTTCTCCCCCTCACCGTCCGCAAAGAGAACGTTATCAGGCAGCACCACAGCGGCGCGGGCTTTTCCGTCCGCTTTCAGGCTGCGGTAAATGTGCTGCAAAAAGTTCAGCTGCTTGTTGCTGGTGGTGTAGGTGAAGTCGTCACGGGTGGCGCGTTCGCCGCCCTTTTTTGTTCCAAAGGGCGGATTGGTGAGAACCACATCATAGCCCCTCATTCCCTTGCCCAGATTGGACAGGGTATCGCCCAGGGTGATGGTTCCCTCCATATCGTGGAGCATGGCGTTCATCAGGGCCAGGCGGTGGGTATCGTGTACCAGCTCCGTGCCAGTGAAAGCCTCCGTCCGCTCAAAGGCGGCGGTATCCGCATCCAAGTCAAAGAAATCATCGGTCTGGGCCGCAACATATTGATGGGCCGCGATCATAAAGCCGAACGTGCCGCAGGCAGGGTCGTTGCAGCGGTCCTTGGGCCGGGGCTTCACCAGACGGGTCATCACGTCGATCAGCACGCGGGGGGTGAAATACTGCCCCGCGCCGGATTTCTTCTCGTTGGCGTTCTTCTCCAAAAGGCCCTCGTACAGATTGCCAAGCCCTTCCTCACGGGCAGAGAACCAGTCCAGCCCGTCAATGGTGGTAATGATTTTTTCCAGGTTTTTCGGTTCGTCAATGTTGGTGGCCGCGCCCTGATAGATTTCCCGCACACGACCCGTGCAGTTCTCGCCCAAATGATTCAGCAGTTCCTTGTAGAATTTTTTCAGCTCGACGCCGTTTTTGGCGGTCAGGCTGTCCCAGCGGCAGGCTTCTGGTATCTGGCTTTCCGCGCCTGTCTCCTTCGCCATTTTCAGAAACAGGATATAGGTCAGCTCTGTCACATACTGGTGGTAGGTGATGCCGTCGTCACGGAGGACATTGCAGAGGTTCCAGAGTTTTGAGACGATTTCTTGGGTGGTCATTAAAACTGGCCTCCTTGTTCCATCATATCCTTTGCTTGACATTCTCTATATTTCAAAAGGCAGCTTCCGAGCGCTAACATACGATATTGTGGGTACAATTCTTTTTGCGCTTTGTATATTTTTTCTGTCGCATCCGTAAGGTCCTGAATTGCTTTTAATTGCTTTGCTGGAATACTACTTCTATCCATATTCGCAGCCATGTTAATAAGATTTTCCAGAAATATGGGATTAAGAAGCTCGTTCATATTCATGCAATTTTTCCTCCGTCATCGTACAAATACTCGTTGAGTTCTAAAATGATGCTTTCCAGATTATTCCTAAATGCTTTGTTGATTTTCGCAAAGCCACCCTGTGCCTTAAAGCGTCCATCCTCATCGAATACCGTTACATTCAGAACGGATTCCTCCATCAGGTACTTTTCCATTCTGGTAATCCAGTTGAGTTCCTGTTTAGAGAATTTGTGCGCCTTTTTCAGCTTGTCCACCGCCCGCCGGATTCTGGCCTCATGGGAAATCAGGGTGGAGCCAATGGCGTACCGGCGGATCAGGCTGATAATATCTGCGGTAATTTCTTCGTTTGTCATCTGGGAGATAGCTGTATTCAGTTGCTGGGTGGTAAAGCCCTCTCGATCCAGCGTCAGGCGCAGGGAGCGCAGACCTTCTCGGGTCAGCTCCTTCGGCCTTGTGCAGACGATGTTCAACGCGGCAATTTCATTCAGGTTGGATTTGATATAATCTGCAAATGCGTCCAGATAGTCCTCGGGCTTACTGCCGCTGCCATAGCCTCTGGTATGCTCCAGAAGCACGTCCTCGTGGTCGGAGATCACAACGGATCGGCGGCCATCCGGCTTGAACTGCGCCAGCATTTTGAATAGCTCCGCATGGGCAAGCAGACGGTTCTTAGCATCCTCTGGCCTGCGCTGCTGAATGTCGTCAATGAACTGGGTGGGGTCTTGTCCCCCAGTCATGCTGACGAAATGCTCCATCGTTTCAGCGTCCATGCGCCGCTTTTTCCGTTGCAGCTTTGCCATAATCTGGTCGATCTGGTTTTGCACTTGGCGTTCGTCCTCCAGAACCTCCAGGCCATCCAAAAGCTGCTCAAATGTTGCGTTAGGGTTGGCAACAACGGGCTTCATAGTGTTGACCGCTTTCAGAGAATCATAAACGCCAACGGGGTCGTAAATCTCAAAATGGGTTTTGTGGATTTCAGCACAGCGGCGGGTAGCGCGGCCCATCATCTGCTCGAACAGAATGCGGGATTTCACGCGGCGCATGAATACCAGCGTTGTGATTGCGGGAACATCGATTCCTGTAGTCAGCAAATCCACCGTGACGACAACGCTGGGAAAGCGTTCGTTCTTGAACCGCTTGATGGCGTCCTTTACTTTTTTCTTGTTGCCGCCGCCCACAGAACCGGTGATTTTCATAATGGCGTCATTGTCCACGCCCATTTCCGTATAAATCTCTTTCAGGATTTTTACAATCAGATCGGCATGGTCGTCATTGACGGCAAAGATCAACGTTTTTCCCTGCACATCCGGGCTTTCCGGGTCAATGTCGCGGGCGATTTCCGCCAGAACCGTCCGGTTAAACGGCTCTGTTATGACTTGACGGTTGAAAGCGTCCACATCAAAGTCCAGCTCATCTTCCAGTAGCTCAGAATTGGTGATTTCTCCTGTCACAGGGTCATACCGCGCAATGATATCGCCCTTCTTATAATGGATTCCCTCTGTGCTTAATTTGGTAGGCAGTCTATGGGGGGCGTCATGGTCAACCAGATACCCCTCGATCACCGCCTCCCGGTATGTATACTTGAATACAGGCTGCCCGAAAATCTCCGTTGTCTGCAACGCTGGCGTTGCGGTCAGCGCAATTTTCACAGCGTCAAAATATTCCACAACGCCGCGGTATTTGCTCTGGTAATCCATCTGATCCCGGTAAAGGATCTCGTCCTCACCCATTTCCTTATCCAGGATATAGCCCCGGTGCGCCTCGTCAATGATAACCAAATCATAGTCGGAAACAGCGGGCATGGTTTCCTCGTCATTGTACAGGATTCGCTTGACCATACTCTGAATCGTGGCAATCTGGATACGGGTTTCGCGGTCTATCTCTTTATCATCTAACCCCTTGATATTATATATATTGTCAAGGGTCATTAAGTCCTCCAGCTTGACCTCCTGGAATACGTCAGACGCCTGTTCGCCCAAAGCGGTTCTGTCCACCAGGAAAAGAATCCTGCGGAATCGTCCGGTTTTCAGAAAGCGATAAATCATGCCCAGGATGGTGCGGGTCTTGCCCGTGCCTGTGGCCATAGCAAGCAGGACATTACGCTGGCCGTTGATGATGGCTTCTTCAGCGGCCTTGATCGCTCTGACCTGATATTCATAGAGGCTCAAGCCGTCCTTGTCACGCAGCAGGTCATAGGACATCTCCCGCAAATCCTGATTCCTTGCGGAAATATCTTTGTCAAGCAGTTCCTCGATTCCCTCTGGACTCATCCAGCCTTGCAGTGCCTTGGGCGCATTGTCAGGCTGTCTCAAATCCAAGAACCATATGCCGCTTTTCGTATCGTACTGTTTCAAATACGGCCGGCCATTGGTAGCAAAGGTGAATGGCACACCATAGCCGCCCCATGTATCGATCTGATAGACTTTATCAACACTGCGAATATTGCGGGAGTAATCCTTGCACTGATAGTCGATCACAGAGGGAATATCCTTATGGATTGCCTTGGCCTCGACCGTGGAAACCAACTGCATACCAACGAACAGAGCATAATCGACATAGCCCCGATTGCCGACAGTGGAATCAGTGGGCCACTCAGCGATAGCGATGTTGCGGCCCTTTGCAGGGCGAGTTCCCATGGAATAGCGCAGTAGTTCCGTGTCGGCCTCCCAGCCCACTTTGCGGAGCTGCTCGTCAATCAGATAGCGGGTTTCTGCCTCCGATTTAATCCGCTGGCTTGCGGCTTTGCCAGATTGCTTTTTTCTGGTTTCCTTTTCAACTGTGGGAGCCGCTGCCGCTGCCCTTTCAGCTTCCGCTATCAGATGTTCTTCTTGGGTCTGTTCACTCTGCTTGTCACTGCTGACCGGTTCGGGCGTTTCAGACGGCATAACAAAAGGCTGATTCTGATAATTCCAGTCCCCATAGGTCTGCATGAACCATTCACACAAACTGTACGCCATTTGGAGCAATGCCTTTCCATCTGTGACAGAAGCGTAGTTTTCATGTGTCGCCTTATTGCGGCTGATACGCAAGGCATGAAGAATATCCTTCAGATCACGGGTAATCATTCCTTCTCGGAACAGTTCGTTGATTCTGTTTGCCGCCGTATTATCCTGGGGCAAGGGGATGCGGTCATATGTAAAGCACAAGTTGACAGTCGTTTCACCGATCATCCCCAATTTCATCAGGCAGGAGTTGGAATCGCTGTAAAGATACTTTTCCGCCAATTCGCCAAAGTTTGCCAGCACGGGGAAATGGCTGTTCAAAAATGCAAAGTTCGACTTCATATTCCTATCTCCTTGCTGGCCGACTCTGAAAATGAACTTTCGTTTTTAGCTTCATGCTTGTTAAATCTCTTATCAGATGGTTTTTTTGAGCCCGCCGGAATCAGCCAGGACTTTCCTTTCTTCATCGCACCCTCTATTCGGCCTTCTGCACATAAAACACCAATCCCGCGTGGCGTGATATTCCATTGCACAGACAATTCCGCTGTTGTTAAATATTCCATACTTGCCCTCCTTGCATCCATAAAATCGGAGCGCATCCAATATTATTTTTCATTATACATCATGTATCGGAACAAAACAACATAAAGTTCTGCTTCGAGAGTGCCCAAAGGCTTTGTTAGAAGAAGTCGAAAAAAAGGAAAAGTAAGGATCCGCGAGAGTGAAAAAAACGGAAACGAGCCTTAGCAAGGCCGAAGCGGTTCTAAGCGCGAACGACAACAGTAAGAATGGCCTGAAGATTTTCCTGCTTTCTGGGAAAACACCTGCTGCGCCGCGCCAAGTTCGGGATATCATGCCGCAGGCCAGCAGCGTTGACGCCTGCGTCACTTTTGTTATGGGCATTGAAGATGTGCTTTCCTGGAAAGAGTTGTCCGCGCTTACCACGTGGCATACAATTTGCTATAGTTCTCCGCTCACAATCGTCACGATATAGACATTCTCTCAGGGCTTGCCCTCCAGGAACCAGCACAGCTCATCCAGCCTACCTATATCTTAAAAGGTGGTCGTTGGAACACACTTCGTGTCATTTGCAGATATTTTCTGTTTGTCTTCAAATAAAGAAAGTGAGAAAAAATTTCTACAATCTGTTTTTTTATAGACTTAACGCCAATAACTTCACTTTGCATCATTCTAAGTGGCGCATTGCGGTACTTATGCTCCCAATCCCCGTCCTCTGTCACTTAATGATGTTTGGTAGGGTATCTAAGGCATTCTGAAGTCGTTCGCAAGAAAAATGTTTGCATATGTCGGCCTTTTCCTTTTTGACTTCTTTTTGCAACATAAATAGAATTTGTTCCTTATCTATATTCCAGACGTTGTTTTCGAATACGAACACCTTATCAAGATTTCCGTTGGCAGTATAATAGTCCCATAGAACTTTAACGAAGATGTTTCCGATTTGTAGGGTTGTCAGTTCTGCATTGGTCTCTATCCCACATCGCCTGCAGTATTCAATTAAACAAAGGCGTTCATATTCTGGAAAATCAATATTGACATCAGAATCATATACATCGTTGTAGGCACTTGGCGTTTGAAGGAAAACCGTGTTGTTTTCCAACGCTTGGACAGAATAATGGACTTCTTTTCTGGTTTCCTTGTCTTGTGTTTCTAGATTTGGATCATACCTGTAAAGTCGTAACGGCATATTGATTTTTGACCGAAGTGCAAACTCATCATATCCCATATTTTGGATTTCATCAAGCGCCATGATTGCCCAATTTACAAAACAATATGACGATGCTAACTTTGGTCCAATTTGTTGAAAGCTAGCAAACAAATCAGATTGACTTGCTCGTTCCATTCTTCATCGTCCTCAATATTCCGATTGGAATTTCTGTACCGGCTAGATTTCATTTTTTTCACAGCCATGCAAGTGGCGTGGTCGATAATGTTAAACGTGTACTTATAGTTGTTTAACAGCTTATTCAAGACATCACGGCTCCACATAGCCCTTCCAGAGGGTGAAGGAATACCTTTCTTGCATTATAGTGGTTTGCTTGAATGTTTTCATGTATAACTTACAAGTTAGTGGAATTACTTTTGTTTTATTCCGCGGTATCCATGCGTCCTTTTACAAGTGCCCTTACTACAGGTTGGATAACCCAGGGAATCTGCGCTGGATTCCCTGGGTTTACATCAGCGCCATATAACAGAATATCTCAACTTGTTACAAAAAATGTGGTCGCATCATTTCTGTGCGGGAGAGCGTGCAAACGAGGAGATAAAGGCAAGCAAGAGAAGAAAAACCGCGGGTCTCAGATGCCGTGAGAAAATGGGAAAAGTTTCGCCTGCGGGGTGTGGGGCGGCGCCCCGCGGCCTTGCCCCGGGGGGAAGGTCCCCGGTGGGGACCGTTCTGACCCGGTCTACGCTGCCGCTCCGGTCGGTGCTGGACGTGTGCCACTGGCACACAGCACCCGAGCCGGCAGGCGAGACCCCATCCATCACAAAAAATATGTCGGGATGAAATCCCGACAATCCTGCAGCCTAACGATATGTTTCCACTTCCCCGCATAAAATCCTCGTTTCGGACACTCCCCGCTATTCACTCCCCCTTGACATCCCCTGGGCCTTGTGCTATACTAAGGATACCTCGGAATAGAGGTTTCTTTTTTATGCCTGCTTTTCTGAGGGAGGCTAATATAATGGAGGCGCCGAACTATGAGAGTGAAGATCGTGCTGGCCTGCACCGAGTGCAAGCAGCGGAACTATCTGAGCAAAAAGAACAAGAAAAATGACCCGGACAGGCTGGAGATGAACAAGTATTGCCGGTTCTGCCGGAAGCACACCCTGCACAGGGAAACAAAGTAAGGAGCGGGTGACAATGGCAGAAGAAGCAAAAAAGCCCGAAGGGAAAAAGCCCAACCCCCTGGTTGCCCTTGGCAAAAAGACCGTAAAGTTTGTAAAGGACTGTAAGGGCGAGATCAAAAAGATCGTGTGGCCCGCGCCGAAGGCCGTTTTTAAGAACACTGGCGTGGTGCTGGTCACCATTATCGTGCTGGGGCTCTTTGTGTTTTTGCTGGACACGGCCTTTATGAACCTGCTGGGCCTGGTAATGAACGTGGCCACCTAAGGCCCGCGTGAACTTTTTCTTTAGGAGGAGGACACATGGCAGACGAAGCGAAATGGTATGTGGTGCATACCTACTCCGGATATGAGAACAAGGTAGCCTCTAACCTGGAAAAAACCGTGGAAAACCGCCAGCTCCAAGAGCTTATCCAGGAGATTCGGGTGCCCACCGAGCAGGTGATAGAGATCACCGACGACGGCAGGCGCAAAGAGGTGGAGCGAAAAATCTTTCCAGGCTATGTTATTGTGAAAATGGTCATGACCGACGAGAGCTGGTATGCGGTGCGGAACATCCGCGGCTGCACAGGCTTCGTGGGGCCCTCCTCTAAGCCTGTGCCCCTTACCGAGGCAGAGGTGGCCAGGCTTGGCATTGAAAACCGGGAGATTCAGGTAAGCTACGGCGTGGGCGATTCGGTCAATATTGTAGACGGCCCCCTGGAAGGCTTTGTGGGCACAGTGGAGGAGATGGATGTGGACAAAAACCGCATTCGCGTTACTGTTTCCATGTTTGGCCGAGATACCCCGGTGGAGCTGGAGCTGGACCAAGCCGAGCCGGTGTAGGCCCAACCTTTACACCGGGGCTGCGTCCCTTGGCAAGGGAACCGGTTGTTTCTGATTCTTCCTCACAAGGGTACAAGGCCCAGGCAAAGTTCATATCCGGTTTTTTTGGATATCTGCAAGAACAGCTTTGAGATTCGGTAAATTTCGCCGAAAAAACGCTTTGCGCGTGGCCGGGCCAAAAAGAGCCCGGTTTGCGTTCAATGTGGGAGGCCTAGGTAAAAATTTCCTGCCTATGCCGCTGGTACCACAGTATTTGGAGGTAATGTAAAAATGGCACAAAAGGTAACGGGCTTTATTAAGCTCCAGATTCCCGCCGGAAAAGCAACCCCGGCCCCGCCTGTAGGTCCTGCACTGGGCCAGCACGGCGTGAATATTATGGCTTTTACCAAGGAGTTCAACGAGCGCACGAAGAACGATGTGGGCCTGATTATCCCTGTTGTAATTACGGTGTACGCCGACCGCTCCTTCACGTTTGTTACCAAGACCCCCCCTGCCGCGGTGCTGATTAAGAAGGCCTGCAACATTGAGACCGCCTCTGGCGAGCCCAATAAAAAGAAGGTTGCAAAAATCACCAAAGAGCAGATTCAAAAAATCGCCGAGACCAAAATGCCCGACCTGAACGCTGGGTCGCTGGAGGCCGCCATGAGCATGATTGCCGGCACGGCCCGGAGCATGGGCATTGAAGTGGTAGACTAAGAGAAAGGGGGAAACAGCAATGAAACACGGTAAAAAGTACAGAGAGAGCGCAAAGCTCATTGACCGGGCAAAGCTTTATGACACCAACGAGGCTCTGGATATCTGCGTAAAGACCGGCACCACCAAGTTTGACGAGACCGTAGAGCTCCATGTGAAGCTGGGCGTAGACGGCCGCCATGCCGACCAGCAGGTGCGCGGCGCCATTGTGCTGCCTAACGGCACCGGCAAAAATGTGCGGGTGCTTGCCATCTGCAAGGGCGACAACATTGAGGCCGCCCAGGCCGCTGGCGCCGACTTTGTAGGCGCGGAGGAAATGGTGCAGAAGATTCAGTCTGAGGGCTGGATGGATTTTGACGTGGTGGTCACTTCCCCTGACATGATGGGCCTGGTAGGCCGTTTGGGTAAGATTTTGGGCCCCCGGGGCCTAATGCCCAACCCCAAGGCTGGCACCGTAACCCCAGACATTGGCAAGGCTGTGCAGGAGGCAAAGGCCGGTAAGATTGAGTACCGCCTGGATAAGACCAATATCATCCACTGCCCCATTGGCAAAATCAGCTTTGGCGCCCAAAAGCTTCAGGAGAACTTTGATACCCTGATGGACGCCATTGTAAAGGCCAAGCCCGCCGCGGCGAAGGGCCAGTACGTTCGGTCCTGCGTGGTAAGCGCTACCATGGGCCCTGGCGTAAAGATCAATCCCGCAAAGTTTGTATAATTTAATTTTCGTATAGAAAAAGAGCGCCTCCGGCTTGGGGGCGCTTTTTCTTTTGCTCCTGAGGCCGGGCAGGGGAGGGGGGAACTTCCCCGGCCAAGGTTATCTGCAAAAATTGAACCGGCGGCAAATGCCACCGGTTCAATTCGAGGTAAAATATGAAAGGACGAAAACCCTTATACGCGTGATCTGCCGGAGCGCTCAATGGTAAGCTCCGTTTCTTGCCTGCGGCCTTTGCCTTGCCGGGGCTTTCCCATGTGCCGGGACCGGAGAAAAGCCAAAAGCCCTGCCACCGGAACCAACATAATGGCAAAAAAACCAGCTAAGCTCTCTGCCCAAGAAATTCCCGGATGTCCGGGCGCCGGGGCGGAAAGCACCTCTGCCTCTGGCTCCTGCTGCTCCCGCAAGGCTTCCATGTACCGGGCTGCCGCTGTTTCTGTGCTTACATGGGTTACCTGGCTGAGCACTGCCACTACGGCAATGGTACCCAGAAAAACCAACAAAAACACGGTAAACCGGCCTAAGCCTCTGCGACCCATGAAATCCCTCCTGACCGCCCTGCTGGCGGCGTATTATGTCTATTGAAGATTACAAATTCATCACAAGTGTTACAAATTGGTTACATTTTAGCACGTCTGGGCTGGGAATGCAAGTGTATTTCGAAATGTTAACAGTATATTCACAAAGTACTGGGAGCGCCATGCCCAAAATACACCTTGCTGGGTGCAATATTCCTAATTTTGGCAACTGTTTCTCCAGCTACCTGAAAATTTTCATAACACAAGGGCGGCGAGGGGCGGAAAAAGTTCATCATGGCGTCCCCTGCAAAGAGCTCTCCAGAATGCAGCAAAAGCCCCATTGAGCCCGCGGTGTGCCCTGGCAGGGCGATCACTTGGCCCTTTACTCCATAGGGTTCCAGAGCCATGCCGTCTGTGAGTACCACATCTGGCTGTGTTTGCTCTATTTTGCTATGGATGATGCTGTGGTTGCTGGCCATGGCAAAGAGACGGCTTAGAAATCCGCGGCCAAAAACCTGCCTTTTTTCTCCTTGGGCCAGCAAGGGAATATCCTCCCGGCCCAGGGCCAAGGGGCAGCCTAGGCTCCAAGCGATCCCGGCAGCGCGCTGGCAGTGGTCGAAATGGCCATGGGTGAGGAAAACCAGCCGGACATCCTGCCCCCGGCAGGCCTCCAGCACCCTTTCCCGGTACTTCTCCGGCCCGGTGTCAACAAGGATGCTCCCTTTTTTCCCGCTGAGCAAAAAAGCGTTTGCCTGCCCCAGGGCAATTTTTGTAATAGTCATTGCAATCCTCCAAAAAGAAAAGATGGAGGGGGGTTCCCTCCATCTCTATTGGCAAAAAACGAAATTACTTCAGCTCAACCTCTGCGCCAGCCTCGGTCAGCTTGGTCTTCAGGGCCTCGGCGTCGTCCTTGGAGATGCCTTCCTTTACAGCCTTGGGAGCCTCGTCAACCAGAGCCTTGGCTTCCTTCAGGCCCAGGCCGGTGGCTTCCTTTACAACCTTAATCACGTTGATCTTGTTGGCGCCGGCAGACTTCAGAATTACGTCGAACTCGGTCTTCTCCTCGGCGGCGGGAGCAGCGGCGGCGGGAGCGGCAACGGCAACGGCGGCGGGAGCGGCGGCAGATACGCCAAACTCCTCCTCCAGGGCCTTAACCAGCTCGGAGAGCTCCAGAACAGTAAGAGCCTTTACTTCTTCAATCAGGTTGGTTACTTTCTCAGACATTTTAGAATCCTCCAATTTATTCAAAAATAGTGTTCGCGCTTGGTGTTAGGCGGTTAGGCAGACTGCTTCTCCGCAATGGCGTTTAGGGCGATGACAAGGCCGCGCATTACGCCGCTGCACACATTGGCAAAGCCTTGGATGGGGCCGTTCAGGCCGCCAAGTACCTGGGCCACCAGAACCTCCTTGGGGGGCAGCTGGGCCAGTTCGTTAATTCCGGCGGCGTCTACCGAGCTGCCGTCAATAAAGCCTGCTTTTACTGCAAAGCTGGTATTGGGGTTGGCCTTTACATAGTCGGCAATAATCTTAGGGGCCTCTGTGTACCCCTTGTCGCTGTAGGCAATGGCAGTGGCGCCCTTTAGGTGCTCGTCCAGGCCCTCGATGCCGGCCTGGGCAAAGGCGCGGGAAAGCAAGGTGTTCTTTACAACCTTGTAC
Organism: uncultured Oscillospiraceae bacterium; assembly: GCA_910588935.1. Lineage (GTDB taxonomy): Bacteria > Bacillota > Clostridia > Oscillospirales > Acutalibacteraceae > Acutalibacter. The sequence continues at coordinate 7,976 of CAJUSM010000029.1, read as the reverse complement.
TCGCAGCCAGCCTCGCGCAGCTGCTTGCGCAGCTTGGTGTCTTTCTCTACTGTAATACCGGTGTAGTTTACCAGCACGCCTACATTTGCCTCTTTAAGGGCCTGGCAAAGCTCGGCCACCTGCTGCTGCTTTTGCTCTAGAATTTTTTCACTGGGCAATTGATTTCACCTCCGTCTGTATGAAAAATGAAAATGCCTTTCCGGGGGAAAGGCCGCGGAAAGGCGAACGATGCTAACAAAAAAACAGGGAAAATCCCTGGAAAACGCGTCGCAATTCTTTCCTCGGCAGGCCGGTCTCCCGATTGAACGGCCAAACAGGCCGTACCTGCTGTCTTCGGACAGCTTATACATTATAGCACAGGCCCCGGGGGGTGTCAACTATTTTTTTGCCTGGCCTGGGCGGGGGAGGGGCTTTTCATTTTGTAAATAAACTGTGGCTTAGGTTGCAATCAGCCGGGTGGGCGTGGTATAATAAACAGGTATTACTATTTACACAAGAGATGAGAGGGCGACTGACTTCATGGCAAACAATATACTTACCAAGCTTTTTGGCAACTACAGCAAGCGCGAGCTGAAACGCATACAGCCCATGGTAAACCAGGTGCTGGACCTGGAGGCGCAGTACAGAGAAATGACAGACGAGGCCTTAAAGGCGGAGACCCCCCGGCTGCGGGAGCGGCTGAACGCCGGCGACTCTCTAGAGGATATTTTGCCCCAGGCCTTTGCCGCCTGCCGGGAGGCAATGGACCGGGTGCTCTCTAAGCGCCTGTTCCCGGTGCAGGTTCAAGGCGGCATTATCCTGCACCAGGGCCGGATTGCAGAGATGAAAACCGGCGAGGGCAAAACCTTTACCCTTGCCCTGCCCGCCTACCTGAACGCCCTCTCCGGCAAAGGCGTCCATATTGTTACCGTAAACGAGTACCTGGCCAAGTACCAAGGGGAGATGATGGCCCGGGTGTTCAACTTTATGGGCCTTACCGTGGGCCTGGCCCTAAACGGCATGGATCCCCAGGCCAAAAAAGCCGCCTATGCCTGCGATATCACCTATGGCACCAACAATGAGATGGGCTTTGACTACCTGCGGGACAATATGGTGATCTATAAGGACCGGAAGGTGCAGCGGGGCCACCACTACGCCATTGTAGACGAGGTGGACTCCATTCTTATTGATGAGGCCAGAACCCCCTTGATCATCTCCGGCCAGGGGGACAAGGCGGATGAGCTGTATTCCCGGGCCAACAGCTTTGCCCGGGGCCTAAAGCCCATTCGGGTAAAGGAGACCGACCAGAAGGAGGACAATGACGAGCTTTACGCCGATTTTGATTATATTGTGAACGAAAAGCTGAAAACCTGCTCCCTTACCCGCCGGGGCGTGAAAAAAGCGGAGGAGTATTTTGGCATAGAAAACCTAACCGATTCTGACAACATCCGGATACAGCACCATGTGAACCAGGCCATTCGGGCCTGGGGCATTATGCACCGGGACCAGGACTATGTGGTGAAGGACGGGGAGGTTATTATTGTAGATGAGTTCACCGGCCGGCTGATGTACGGCCGCCGGTATAACGAGGGCCTCCACCAGGCTATTGAGGCCAAAGAGGGGGTGGAGGTGGCAAGAGAGAGCAAAACCCTGGCTACCATTACCTTCCAAAACTATTTCCGGCTGTACGAAAAGCTCTCTGGCATGACAGGCACCGCCATGACCGAGCAGGAGGAGTTCTCCGAAATCTACAAGCTGGATGTGGTGGAGATTCCCACCAACCGGCCGATGATACGGGAGGACTGCCCAGATGTGGTTTACAAAACCGCCCAGGCCAAGTTTAACGCGGTAATCGACGATATTGTAGAGCACCACCAAAAGGGCCAGCCAGTGCTGGTGGGCACCATTACCATTGAAAAATCGGAAATGCTCAGCAAGCTTTTAAAGCTTCGGGGGGTAAAGCACGAGGTGCTGAACGCCAAGTTCCACGAGAAAGAGGCCCAAATTGTGGCCCAGGCCGGCCGCAAAGGGGCTGTAACCATTGCCACCAACATGGCGGGCCGTGGCACGGATATCCTGCTGGGAGGCAACGCCGAATTTGCGGCTAAGGCGGAAATGCGGAAAAAGGGCTTTACCGAGGAGCAGCTGGTAGAGGCCACCGCTTTCAGCCACACCCAGGACCCGGAGATTTTAGCGGCCCGGGAGGAGTTTGCCCGGCTGAACCAGAAGTATCAGGAGGAAATTGCCCCTGAGGCAGAAGAGGTAAAGCGCCTGGGCGGCCTGTATATCATTGGCACCGAGCGCCATGAGTCCCGGCGGATTGACAACCAGCTTCGGGGCCGTTCCGGCCGGCAGGGGGACCCAGGCAAAAGCCGGTTCTATATCTCTCTGGAAGACGACCTGATGCGACTCTTTGGGGGCGAGCGGCTTTCCGGTATGATGGATAAGCTGCGCATTGAGGACGACATGCCCATTGAGGCGGGCATGGTCTCTAACTCTATTGAAGGGGCCCAGCGCAAGGTGGAGAGCCGGAACTTTGGCATTCGGAAAAATGTGCTTCAGTACGACGAGGTGATGAACAGCCAGCGGCAGATTATCTACGGCCAGCGAGATCAGGTGCTGAACGGGGAGGATATGAGGCCCGCCGTGCTGCGGATGATTGAGGAGGCCATAGAGACCAATGTAAAAACCTTTTTGCCGGAGAACCTGCCCCGCGACGACTGGGATTTGGCCGGCCTGCGGGAGCACTACATGGGTTGGCTGATTGGGGAAGAGGACCTGAACTTTACCCCCCAGGAGCTAGAGGACCTGGCCCCGGAGTTTGCCAAAGAGGAAATTTGGAAAAAGGCCCAGGCCCTGTACCAAAAGCGGGAGGAGGAGTTTACCCCCCAGGTAATGCGGGAGGTAGAGCGGGTTATCCTGCTGCGGGCCGTGGACGAGGAGTGGATGGACCATATCGACGCCATGGAGCAGCTCCAGGACGGCATCCGCCTGCGGGCCTACGCCCAGCAGGATCCGGTAGTGGAGTACCGGCTGGAGGGCTTTGACATGTTCGACAGCATGATTGCCTCTATTCGGGAGAACACGGCCAAGGCCATGCTTACCGTGCGCCTGCGCGCAAAGGAGGCGCCCCAGCGGGAGCAGGTAGCTAAGGAGACCGGGGCCAGCGCCGCGGGAGATGGCACAGTGAAAAAACAGCCAGTGGTGAAAAAGCAGAAAAAGCCAGGCAGGAACGATCCCTGCCCCTGCGGCAGCGGGAAGAAGTATAAGAAATGCTGCGGCCGGGATGAGTGAGAAAGGAAGAAATTATGAAACTGAAAAAGAGACTGGCCGCCGCTTTGCTGGGCCTGGCCTTGGCTTTGCCCCTGGCGGGCTGCGAGAACCTGCCCCTGGCCGGAGGGTTTGTAGATTACGATGTATCCGGGTATATCCAGGCCCTGCTAGACAGCAGCTACCACAACAACCACAACAGCTTTGTGGCCATTACCCGTGCCAGCGAGGAGAACGCCCAGGCCAACAATAGCTCTACAGTGGAGAACGCGGCCATCAATTTTTGCAACACCTACGGCATTTCTCCCACAGAGGCCCAGCTGGCCCAGCTAAAGGATATTATGGGCCAGGCCATGGCCCAGGCCAAGTACACGGTGAAAGAAGAGCAGAAAACGGAAAACGGCTACTATATTGAGGTAGAGGTTACCCCAATTACCAATTTTGCAGGGCTCAGCAGCCAGCTGGACGTGCTGCGCACCCAGGCCCAGCAGGAGGCCATGCCCTCGCCCACGCCGGTTCCGGCAGAGAGCGGGGAGGAGAGCGGCGAGAATGGGGAAGGGTATGGCTATGGGGACGAAGGCTGGGAAGCGCCCAGCCCCACCCCCTCTCCAACGCCAGAGCCGGCGGCGCCGGAGGCGGACCCAAAGGTGCTGTATGTGGACAAGGTGCTGGAGTTCTGCCGGGGGCAGCTGGGCAACCTGACTTATCAGAGCCAGAACATTACCATTGCCTTGGAGATCCGCCAAACCCCAGAGGGAGAGCTGCAGCTGGATATGAATCAGATTGAGACAATTGACAACACCGTGCTACTGCTGACAGGAACCGGAGAGTAACCCCAAAAGCAAAAGGGGTCAACCCATTGCGAAGGCCTCGGAAACTGGGGCGGCGATAACCGCCCCCTAGGGCTTGTTTGAAAAATCGAAAACGCTGCCGTATTGTCTAGAAGCAGCCATCTTCCACGCTGAAAAATCCTCGTAATACGCAAGTGTTACTTGCGTTTTCCTTTGAATCTGGCCACTTCTGGTCAAAAATCCGCCATTTTCTCTATTTTTAAACAAGCCCTAAGCCAGCGGGCCAGGATTTGGCTTTTTATTTCGTTTTATCATATGGAAAGAAGGTAATTGCTTATGGTAGAAACCTTGCGCGCCACCGCGCTTTTTGATCTGCAGCATACCGCTGCCCGCCCCCTGCTGGAGGCCTGCCGGTTTCCCTGGGAGGCTTTAAAAGAGATTAGCCGCTTTATTGTGGAGCTGGGCCCAAGCCTGCCAGAGGAGGAGTATGACAGGCCCCAGGAGAATGTGTGGATCCACAAATCCGCGGAAATTTTTCCCAATCACTATATCGCCGGCCCCTGTGTGATTGGCCCCCATACCCAGGTGCGGCCCGGGGCTTTTATTCGGGGCAGCGCCTTAATTGGGGCGGGCTGCGTGGTGGGGAACTCTACGGAGCTGAAAAATGTGATCCTTTTTGACGGCGTTCAGGTGCCCCACTACAATTATGTGGGGGATTCCGTGCTGGGCTATAAGGCCCATATGGGCGCGGGGGCTGTAACCTCCAACGTAAAGCAGGACAAAACCCTGGTTGCTGTGGCCGCCGGAGAAGAACGGGTGGAAACCGGCCTGAAAAAGTTTGGGGCCATGCTGGGGGATTTTGCGGAAATCGGCTGCAACGCGGTGCTGAATCCTGGCACGGTAATTGGCAGGGGCAGCCGGGTGTACCCCCTTTCTATGGTGCGGGGAACCGTGCCTGCCGGGGCAATTTACAAGCGGGCCGGAGAGATTGTGGAAATACGGTAACCGGCAATAGGGAATGGTGATGGCATTTTGGATGGTATCTTGAATTTTCTGGAATCTGAGGCAGGGCCGGCGGTGCTTTTTGGGGCGCGGATGCTGGCGCCGCTGCTGACGATGTATGTGGTCTGGCGGGGCTACACCTCCTTTAAGCGGGGGCAGCGGCTCCGGGACCCAGTGGTTATGCTGATTGACGAGCGCTCTGGCGTTGAGTTTCCGGTGCTGTACTGGGAGAACTCTATAGGCAGGAGCAAAAGCTGCGATATCTGCCTGCCGGATACGGCGGTTTCTCGGGACCACGCGGTGTTTATGCGCCGGGACGAGGGCTGGTTTGTGTGCGATACTGGCTCGAAAGGCGGCGTGCTGGTAAACGGCAGGAAAATTGACGGCAGAAGGCTGGTGAATATTGGCGATACCATGACCCTGGGCAATGTAAGCCTTACCCTTCGCAACGCCAAGCAGCCCCCCCAGCGGAAACGGCGGGGCTTTGTAGCCCTGCTGCGGGACGCTGCCCCACCTTTTCGGCTAATGCTTGTGGCCAGCCTGGTCCATTTGCTTATGGCCCTGCAGGTAAGCCTGGCGGGAGGAAAGTTTGCCCCCCAGGCCCTGCTGCCGGAGGCGGCGGTGCTGGCAATGGGCTGGGGGCTGTATATTTTTTCCATGGCCGTGGGGCACCGGGTAAGCTTTGAGGTGGAAACCGTGGCCTATTTGCTTTCTGGCATTGGAATTAACCTGCTGGCTGCCTATGACCTGGAAGGGATAAAAACCCAGCTGGCGGCTATGCTGCTGGGCATTTTGCTCTTTTGCTTTCTTCTTTGGTTTATGAACGACATGGACCGGGTGGCCAAGTACCGCCTGCCCATTGGCCTGGGGGCCCTGTGCCTGTTTGTGGTAAACCTGCTGCTGGGCACCACCCAGTTTGGCTCCCGAAACTGGATTCATATTGGGCCGGTGAGCCTGCAGCCCTCGGAGTTTATTAAAATTGCCTTTGTGTTTGTGGGCACCTCTACCCTGGACAGGCTGCAGACCAAGAAAAATATCACCGAGTTTCTGGTGTTTACCGGGGCCTGCATTGGGTTTTTGTTCCTGATGCGGGACCTGGGCACAGCGCTGATCTTTTTTGCTACCTTCTTGATTATAGCCTTTATGCGCTCGGGCAGCGTGCGTACCATTATCCTGATTTTGGCGGCTGCGGGGCTGGGGGTTTTCCTGATTCTTACCTTTATGCCCTATGTGGCAGACCGGTTCAGCGCCTGGGGCCATGTGTGGGAAGACCCCTATGATTCTGGCATTCAGCAAACCAGGGTGCTTACCTATATGGCCAGCGGCGGGCTGTTTGGGGTAGGCTTGGGCAAGGGGTACCTAAAGTATATTTTTGCCGCGGACAGCGACCTGGCTTTTGGCATGCTCTGCGAGGAGCAGGGAGTGCTGCTTGGCTTTATTGTGGTGATCGCCATTGCCATGTTTACCCTGTATGCCCGCAGCGATGTTACCCGCAGCCGGTCTACCTTTTTCTCTATTGGGGCCTGCGCGGTGGCGGGTATGCTGCTGTTCCAAACCTGCCTAAACGTGTTTGGGGTTACGGATATTCTCCCCCTAACCGGGGTAACCCTGCCCTTTATCAGCGCCGGCGGCTCAAGCATTGCCTCGGTGTGGGGGCTAATGGCCTTTTTAAAGGCCTCTGATGAGCGGACCTACGCGGCCCGGCGGGCAGGGCGGCACAATACAGACAGCCGGTACAGCAATAGCGGCGCCGGCAGTGGGTACAGTGACACCAGCCGGTACAGCGACACCGGCAGCCGGTACAGCAACACCGGCAGCCGGCAGGGGAATGCCCGCGGGCAGAGCAAATTGGACAGTTGGGGCGGCCGCTCTGGGGGTTCTGGCAAGCAAGCGGAGGGCAAGCGCTACGGGAGCGGCCAAGGCCGCCATGCCGCGCCGCCAAAGGGCAAAGCCCCGCCGCCCAAGCCGGAGGATATGGAGGATATCTATTCGTAAAAAGTTTGGAGCTTTGCAGTGCTGGCCCCAAACATCAATATTTCGGATTGGGATGGTGATTTCCTATGAAAACCGTTGGGCTGCGCTCTATTGCCCTTTATATTCTGCTTTTTGCCTTTTTGGGCGGCATGGGCTGGCTGGCCTTTCAGCTGCTTTTTTATGGCAGCCAGTGGGCTATGCAGCCCTATAACGGCCATATCTACGCCGACGACGCCACTGTTGCCCTGGGGGAAATTACCGACCGGGAGGGCAATGTGCTGGCCGTCACCCAGGAGGGGGGCAGAACCTACAGCCAGGACGAAACCGTCCGCCGGGCCCTGCTCCATACGGTGGGGGATTCTGCCGGGTACATTAGCACCAGCGTGCAGTATACCATGCGTACCAAGCTGACTGGGTATAACCTGATTACCGGGCTAAACGATACCTTTTTTAACCGGCTGGGCAGCAAGGTGCGGCTCAGCGTGGACCAAGAGGCCTGCGCGGCGGCCTATCAAGCCTTAAACGGCCACAATGGGGGGGCAATTTTTTACAACTATAAAACCGGCGACATCCTCTGCAAGGTAAGCGCCCCTACCTTTGACCCCATGAATGTGCCGGAGGATATAGAGGAGAACCCGGACTATCGGGGGGCGTATTTGGACAACACCCTTTCCAGCGCCTTTACGCCCGGCAGTATATTTAAGCTGGTCACCGCCGCGGCCGCCATGGAAAAATGGCCGGATTCCTGGAGCGAACAGCGGTATGAGTGCTGGGGCTCGGAGGAAATTGGGGGCAGCGATATTACCTGCATGGGCGTTCATGGCAGCCAGGATATGTATGCCGCCTTGGGGAACTCCTGCAACCTGTACTTTGCCAAGCTGGCCAATGACCTGGGGGCCCAGGCCTTAGAGAAAAAGGCGGGGGAGATGGGGTTTAATGCCGCCCTGCGCTTTGCTACAG
>CAJUSM010000028.1:25585-35700 GCA_910588935.1 uncultured Oscillospiraceae bacterium | reverse complement strand
AAGAATTGGACTTACGAGTATAAGTATCGCAGAGGGGGAAAAACCCTTTGCAGCTTATACGCGAAAAATGCTTGTGTTGGTTTCATGATTATTTTTGGGAAAGATGAGAGAACTAAATTCGAAGCCATACGGGATACACTTTCCGCCGATATTTGCAGGCAATATGACGAGGCAAAAACCTATCATGACGGAAAATGGGTTATGTTTCAACCGACCAGTACGGCTGATTTTGATGACTATATGAAATTATTGGCTATTAAAAGAAAACCAAATCGAAAATAGCAATTCCGATTTATTGATATAACTAAGAAACTAAAACAGGGCGACGGGGCAGATATTGACTACCCCGTCGCCCTTTGTGTTACCATTCCATATCCTGTACTTTCCGGGATTGCTGCTCTTGCTGTTCCTATGGCAAGATTCAGAAGCAAGCAAATGCGGCTGCGAAAGCCAGGGGGATAAAGCTTCGCAAGAGAGAACCCGTATCATAGGACTTTGCGCATATTAAGGACAAATAGGCGGGTAAAGAGTTGGACACAGAAGTGTACGATAGATGCAATGAATTTGGCTTTACCCAGGGGCTTATGGCTGATTACACTAGCGGGAACTTAAGGCCCGATGATCTCGTTATCAGGGAGCAAATGGCTGCCGTATTATAAAGATATGCAGGGGTCCAAAGTTTGGCACAGGAGCATACGCGCTAGTATTCCTCGCTGCTCTTAAATTGGCAAACTTTGTTTTTGGGGCTTTTTTCTCCTTGCCTATTCCCGTTGGCGCGGGTGCCAGCAGTGGAAACCTGTAAGCTGGTTTAGTTCTGCAGGCTCCCGGCTGATGACCGCCTGTCCCAATGGTCCATCGGAGAACATTTCTTCTTGTGTTACCTCAAAAATACCGTTTGCAAAGTAGGAATATTGCCGCAAAGAAGTCCATCCAAGTATCGATGCATGATGCGCTTGGGAAGAGGAAAAAGGTCTCTGCTGATTTTCAACCAAATTATTGCCTGCCCTCTGCCCCAAGCCAAGGTCAGGATTTCCTGCACAATATTTGAAATGCTCTCTACCCTCTCTGTGTTATGGTACACAATACGCGGCTCAGAAACCTGGGCAAACCAGGCACTGAGCCGCGTATTTTATGCTTTAAAATATGCCGCCGGATTTACTGCAGCTTCAGTTCAAACTCAAACCGCGCATTCTCACCGTACCACAGGGGAAAATTGGTTCCCCAGCGGTTGTTGCACAGCAGGTAGTACATTCCATCTCCTGGCTTGCCGTATACTTCGTTTTCATCGTAAAGATGCATGCCTCCCACTGAAACCAGAGGAGCATGGCAGCTTTTCAGCTCGCCGCCTGGCCAGCTGACCACTGGGGAAACATGAAGTTTCCGGTTGCCGCCCTCCCGCACACAGTAGGGGTCAACAGGCAGGCCAAGCTTTATAAGGGTAATAGGAGTATCCTCTGCAAAGTCTAGATTCACCCCAAAGAACAAGCCTTCTGGAATACGGCTGGCATCTTTCTCATACCAAGCCAGCTCAACCCGTACAGTCTCTTCAAAATCGTAAGTTACCACAGCCAGCCGCGGGGCGCCATATTTTTCCGCTGCCTTTTCATCCCCAGCAAGCCACAGGCGCAGCCGGTGGCCCTGGCGCTCGGCCTGCTTTACATGGTAAGAAAATGCCTCATCCGCTAATCCTGCGACCACGTGCAGGCCAGGCTTGGCAAAGTCTCCTTCCGCCCAAACACGGGTACGTTCCAAGTCTCGGTTATAGGCCTCTAAGTTGTCGAACACCGTCTGATTGCTATAAACCTGGTAAATCAACCGGCCCAGCCAGGCATTGGTATATGTCTTGCCGTTATGGCTGCTGAGGGCCAGGCTTCCGTCTGCCTGAACTGTGAAGTTCCAACCATTGATCTGGAACTCCCTCTGGCCTGTCTCTTCTAGGCATAAAGGCGCTTGCTGGGGCCGCAGAGAAGCCAGCTTAGCTTTCGCCTCTTTCCGCCAAGGTTCCGGCAGGGCTGCCACCGCGTTGTTCACATACTCCCGCTGCTCTTCCCAAGAGTCTTCCATCTTCTTGTAAGAGCATAGCCCTGCCACAAAGGTGGGCTCGTGATGAAGGGTAAATTCCCGCAGCTCTTTCCCAGCTGGCATCACATCCTCTGGGGTAATATGATCCCGCTCCCGGGCCGCGTAAAAGTCCTTTTTCTCCCAATTGCGGTAGTCTGAAAGCCAGCGTTTCACATCCCGGCCCCAAGAGTGCTCACAGACCATCAGCAGGTTTCTGCATAGCTCCCGCCAAGCGGGGGAATCTATCGCCGTGGGGTCTTGGGCCTCCCACTGGTCTCGGATACGCAAGAGCTCGTAATAAGCGGCAGATTTATAGGGATCGGTAGACACGCCATGAATCCAGGTATCCCCCAGCTCCTCCGTAACCACCGGCAGCTCTTCTTTGTGAGCCAGCACAATTTCCGCAAACTCGTCCATAGTGCCAGAGACGATTTCTGCCTGCGGGTATTTCTCCCGCAGCCGCTCCATCTCAGCGGCTACACTTTCTGGCGAGGGCGGGCCGCTGTTGTCTGGGGTATGGGCGAATTCCATGGCATACTCCCCGCAAACACTGGAAGCGCCATAAAGAGCCGCATAGTCCAGAATTACCTCATCGCTGCCATAACGCAGGCGGCAAAGGGGCGGCAGCTTTACCATTTTGGAGGAACCGTTGATCCCGATATGGAGATACTTGATTCCAGCCTGAGCCAGATACGGTACAATGGCGTGGGTATGGCTGGGAACGTCCGTCATTTTGGCAGCAATCGTGTGGCGGCCAAAACGCTGGTCCAGCTTTTGGGAGATGCTTAAACCATACTGAAATAGCTTACCATCCATCAGCTCGGTGTGGGTGGTAACAGGCAAGCCATGCCAGGCAATGCACCCATCCTCAATGGCCTGGCGGAGCAGCTCTGGGTCCTTCCCCTTTTCCAGGTAGAGCTCGATAAGGTAAGAGCCCACAGTCCAGACAAAGTTTTTCTCCCCATTGCGGTTACAGGCATGGGCAGTGGCAATAGCGCCGGGGATAAAGGTCTCCATATAGCGGTGGAGAACTGCCTGGGCAGAATCGGTAAAGCCGATGTCCAGGTGGGTCTTGTGGATAACGAAGACTTTTTTGATGTTGTTCATGAGGGTAATTCTCCTGAAAACTGATTTTTTCTCAGGCAAAAGCAGAGATGCTTTCACTTTTTCAAAGAGACATTATAGCACAGGTTCCATGAAAACGGAATGGGGAATACAAAAAATTTTTCAGGTGTTTTCCAACTGTTTTTCATCGCCACACATCCTATTTTATGGCCATCACCCTTGTTTTTTTTGAAAACACATATTGGCATAGGCATGCAGGTATAACATAGGGGTCGCTCCACCGCCAGATCCTGTATAAATGCTCAAAACCAGACCCTGGCCTTTCCCCTTGCCCAGAGTCTGTTTAAAAACGGAAACAATGTGCCGCCACGGCGACACATTGTTCTCACCATTAAATCTGGAACACAAAAATGATTAGCCCATACACCACGCTAGCCGTAATTCCAAACACCAGCACCGGCCCCGCCACAGTGAAGAGCTTTGCCCCTAGGCCGGTGATAAAGCCCTCGCTTTTAAACTCCATAGCAGGAGATACCATGGAATTGGCAAAGCCCGTAATGGGCACAAGCACTCCGGCGCCGGCATGCTTTGCAATATTATCATACCATCCCAGAGCGGTCAAAGTGGCGGAGATGAGAATTAGACTTATAGAAACCGCCATTCTGGCACTGGGCAGATCCAGGCCCAGGTTCTGGTATAGATTACACAGCAGCTGCCCTATTGTACACACAAAACCGCCAAACAGAAAGGCCAGAGCACAGTCCTTTACCACCGGCGAAGGGGGTGAAGCCGCTTTTACACTGCGGGCATATTCCTGGGGAGAAACCGTCTTCATATCGATCACTTTCCTTTCTTTTGTAAATCACTCACTACAGGGATAGGCTTTGCGGCCATTTCAGAATTATTCCCAAAAGCCGCAAAACCGCCTGTGCCCGCCTCGAAAGAGTTATTTTTTCTCATACACATACATATTCTAATTTCAGACGCGGTATGGTTGGCATCAAACCGCCATACCGTGGAATCTCTAGGGTCAGAAAGCTTTCAGAAATCAGGCATTTATCACTTTACTTTTTCCTGTTTAGAAAATGAGCCGTCTCCATTCAGAAAAATGCAAAAGCTCTTCTTCCGCGAAAGGGCCGCGCCTGCCAGTTTTGTCGTTTCACCGCCCTAATTTAAACGGGAGCTTGCCACCAGCATCAAATCATCCGAAAGGTTGGGATTACTATGAAAAATATTTTGCTTTTTGTCCGGCGGCACTGGGGGGTAAGCGGCGCTGTTGCTCTGGCCATGGTCGTATTTACCGCCGCCCTGCTCCACAAATTCTGGCCCCAAGAAGCGTTGGAGGCTTCTGCCGGGGCGGCCAATTGGGGGCTTAGCTTCCAGCAAGAGGGGCGGCCCCCGGTAGCTAACGCCACTGCCGAGTATTTGGCCCAATACAACGGGCTGTACAGGGCCCAGACAGAGGAAAAGGTGCTTTATATCACCTTTGACGCCGGTTTTGAAAACGGCAATACGGAAAAGATTCTGGACGCGCTGAAAAAACACAATGTAACAGCCACTTTCTTCCTGGTAGGAAATTACCTGGAAACCCAGCCGGAGCTGGTAAAGCGTATGGTGGAGGAAGGGCACACGGTAGGGAACCACACCTTCAGCCATCCAGATATGTCCGCCATTGGGGACGAAGCCAGCTTTCAGGAAGAGCTGCAGAAAAATGAAGCCCTATATAAAGAAATTGTGGGCCAGGATATGCCAAGGCTTTACCGGCCGCCCCAGGGAAAATTTTGCGAGAGCAACTTAAAAATGGCCCAAAAGCTGGGCTATCACACCATTTTCTGGAGCCTGGCCTATGTGGATTGGTACGAAAACGACCAGCCTACCGCCCAGCAGGCCTACAACAAATTGCTCCCCAGAGTACATCCTGGCGCAGTTGTGCTTCTTCACAGCACCTCCCGGACCAATGGAGAGATATTGGATGAGCTTTTGGGAAAGTGGGAAGAAATGGGCTACCGTTTTGGGGATTTACAGGAACTAGTGTTGGGCAAGGCAGGTCAACCGGAAACCCGGAAGAAACAGGCTGGCGGTTTTCTGGCCGGCCGGTTGGAATAGAAACACAGCAGAGAGACAAGTATCAACCGGCTCGAGCTGCTCCTTCTGTAGGGGCAAAGCCATAACAGCAACTCCAGACAGAGCTGCCCGATGAAAAAGCAAATGCGCCCGAACGGCCTTATGCTGTTCGGGCCTTGGATAGATTAAACTTATATTAGCAACTTCATCGGGTGCTAATCTTCTTTAATAGAGTCAAACACAATATAAACGCTATAATAAAAATAATGCACAAAGGGCAGAGCGTTTGCAGAGAAAGTCCTGAGTCAGTCATTAATTTGTATCCCCATGTCGCGGGAAAAAACTTTCCGACAACTGCAAGTGCCTCTGGAAGCAATTCGCTTGGAAACATAACTCCCGATAGCATAACGGATGGGAGAAACAGCAAAATAGAAAACATGGATGTATTTGCGGCATCTTTTACCGCTAACCCGATGATGCTGGCAACACTCAGCGAAACAGCAATTAGAACAAGCAGCCCGCCAAAATATGTTTCCGGATGTTCTGGTATCTTTGCGTCAAAGAGAACCGGTGCTATTCCATAGAGAATGGCGCTCATAATAAGCAAATGCGCAAACGTAGAAATGTTGATCAAAACCAGGCCCAGCGACAGTGGCACGCCGTTTGCTTGATAAGCATTTTTAACATCCCTCCGATATATTTCCGCAAGAGAGGGAGGCAGCCCAATGAGCGTGCCCATGGTAACCGCAAATACGGTCATAGACTGGATAAGTGTCTCCCTGCTCTCTGGTGTAATGGATGAAAAAACCCCTCCCATAACCGCGAAAAACAGGAGCGGAACAGCATAACAGGTAATCAGCATAGTTCGGCTGCGCAAGTCCAGTTTCCACTGTAATATAACTCCATATATAAACCCTTCCACTGCCTATTCCCCCTTCGCAATTTTCAGAAAATGCTGTTCCAATGATCCACGGTCAACCCGAATATCTTGGATGACGGCGTTTTTTTCCTGACAACTTTTGAGCATTGCAGTCAGGCTGGGTCCAATATCATCTGTTTCATATGTTTCCAAGCCCTGGTCTGTCCGAATTTGAATCGTATAATGCTTTCCGATTTTCTCCGTCAGGGCAATAACCGTTCCCGCAAATGCAATCTTCCCATCTCTAAGTATTGCAATGCTGTTACATAAGCTTTCTACCTCTGCCATGTCATGGCTGGCCAAAATAATCGTTTTTCCATGTGCTTTCAAATCGCGAATATACTTGTGGAGAGAGATGCGTCCCTCAATGTCCAGCCCGGCAGTGGGCTCATCAAGAAACACAATGTCCGGGTCGCAAATAAGCGCCAGCGCCAGATGAAGGCGCCGTTTCTGCCCAGTGGACATTTCTTGGTACTGCTTATGAGCAATGGCGTCTACACCCAGCGCCGCCAGCATAGAGGCATCCGGGGTTTTCCGATTCCACTTTGCAAAAAGCCGCAGAGCTTCCTCGCCTTTGATATGCGCGGGCAATGCAGCCGACTGCAGCTGAATCCCAATTTTTCCGTTTACAGATATTGTTCCCTTCTCATATTTCCTCAACCCCTCAATACATTCAAGGGCTGTGGTTTTCCCCGCGCCGTTTACGCCTAACAGCGCAAAAATATCTCCCTGGCGTACACACAGGTCAATACCTTTTAACACCACTTTTTCACCGTAGCTTTTCCACAAGCCCTTCGCTTCTAGGGCATTTGTCATGTTATCGCCTCCTGAAAAGGGTTTATCCCTTCATTTAAAAAATAAGCGCCTAAGGCCGGTTCAATAAAGGCGTTTGCTTTGGCTTGTTTCCTCGTCCACTCCTGGCCAAGTTCATCACTCTGCCCCATCTGTATAAGTTTAGAAAGCATGCCGATGTCTCCACCGGTAAATTCCATAATTAGGGCCCAGTAATCTTTCGCAAACCGCTGCCCTCGTTCCCCTTCTGCCGGTATGCCGTCTGCTTGCAGCTGAACCGCCTCATCTTGCAGACGCAGGAAACGCTGCAAAAACACGATGCCGCTTTCCTTGTCGAAGTGGCCGCGGATGTGGTCTAAGGTTTCGCTGTCAAAATGCTTAATAACCCAGTAGAAACTGTTCTTCATTTCCAGGTTAACAATGATGTCCGCATACTTCTTGAAATCTACCGATTGCATTTCCAGCACCTCGGTTTTCAGAGCCTCAATTCTTGAGAGCAATTCTGTCAGGTGTGTAATTTTCTCCCGGACAATCCCCGCCTGCTCAGACAAAATCTGCGCCACGCCCGCCGGAGTATCCAGAGGAATCAGTCTGTCTCTAATGACATCTAGGGAAAAGCCCAGATTTTTTAGGGATAGTATCTGGTGGAGTTTGATAATGTCTTTATCAGTATATAGCCTGCGGCCACCTTCACTTATAGCCGATGGCGAGAGCAGCCCTTCCCTGTCATAATGCTGTAAAGTTCTGACTGTGACTCCCATTTTCTTTGCAACCGCGCCTGCGGTCATATATCCTTGTGGAATTGCTCTGTATCTCTCCATATTCAAAACACCTCCTACAAGTAGTATACTTCATTACGCCGCGTCATGAGCAAGATCTTTTTCTGTGTTAAGCAAATATTATCGGTAATTCTTTAGAGCGGACTGGCTTTCCATTGCAAAAGAGGCAAATGCTGCCTTTGGACTTTTTGTGAGGAGCTCTCTGCCCCTAAATAGAAAGGCAGCGGCCCTGCACGAAAAAAGGGAGGCAAGTGCCAGAAAGCACTTTCCTCCCTTTATTTAGGCGTTTTTAAGCTCTTTTTTACTGTTTGGCTTTTCCGGGTTTTTAAACCATAGAATGAAATAGGCTAAGGAAGGGATTAAACCCAATATCCAGCCAATGGGAGCAGCCATCCAAATGCCGACATAGCCAATGGCCAAAGGCAGCACCACCGAGATTCCTATTTTAGAAACCAGCTCTATCACACTGGAAGCCAGGGTAATTTTCACAGCCCCAATTCCCCGCAGGGCAGAGTTTACAGTCCAAATTGCGCCCAAAGCAACGTACAGCAGGGCTTCAATGCGGATCATGCTGACAGCAGCCTCCAGCACATACTCGCTGGGGCTGTCCATAAAGATCAGGGCCAGCGGACGGGCAAAAACGAGCACAATAGCTGTAGAAAACAAGGCCAGCCCCCCTACAATGAGCATGCCCTTCTGCAGCCCCTCTTTTATGCGGTGATAGAGCCGGGCCCCATAGTTCTGGCCAGCGTAAACAGAGAAAGAGAAAGCCACATTAGAGAAAGACACAGTAGCCAACTGCTCCACCTTGCCGCCCACAGTATATGCCGCCACAATATCTGAGCCAAAGGAGTTAATCACCGCAGTAATTACAAACATGCCCACACAAAGCACCAAGCTCTGGGCGCACATGGGCAGGCCAATGCGCAGGTACTCCCGGATCATCTCCCCTTCAAACCGCCAGGCTGCCCGGTCGGGCTTTAGGCGGGGATGGCGCTTAAGCATGTAAACCGCGCACAACGCCGCCGAAACCAACTGAGAAAGCACCGTGGCATAAGCCACCCCGGCCACGCCCCCTTGAAGAGCCAAAACAAAGATCAAGTCCAATGCAATGTTTAAAAGCGAGCTAAAAATCAAAAAGTACAGCGGGGTTTTAGAGTCCCCAATGGCACGGAGCACAGAGGAGGCCCCGTTATAGCTGAGCAGGGCAATGGTTAGGCCGCCAGTAATGCGGATATAGTCGGCAGACTGGTCTATAATATTCTCTGGCGCACCTAAAAGCTGCATCATAGGCTTTGCGCCAAAAAAGGCCAAAAGCCCCAGCACCAGGCCGCCCATTACAATCATATACACGGCATGGGTCACGGCGGTTTTCAGCACTTCCTCTTTTTTGGCCCCCTCTGCCTGAGACACAATAACCGAGAGGCCATTGGTTAGGCCGTTCCCCATAAACATAATAAACATACTGGTGGAGCCTGCCGCGCCAATGGCCGCCAGGGCGTCAATGCTGACAAAACGGCCCACCACAATGGTATCCACCATATTATACATCAGCTGGAAAATGCCGCCAATGAGCATGGGAATGGCAAAGGTAACCAGGAGCTTTATGGGAGAGCCCTGGGTCATATCTAAATTTGCTGCTTTTTTTGCTTTCATCATCATAACCTCGATTCCATTATGCTCCTATATAGAAACCAAACAAAGGGCTCAACAGCTTATCTTTCTGCTGCCAGCCCTTTGCGTTGCGTTATGCCTTCTGCAGCTGTTCCTTATTATACTGCAGGGTATACAGATTGTAATACCGGCCCTTCTGGTGCAGCAGCTCCTGATGCGTGCCTTGCTCCAGAATTTCCCCATGGGAGAGGAGAATAATATTGTCGGAATGCTGGATGGTGGATAAACGATGGGCCACGATAAGCATGGTTCCAATATTTTTCATCTTTTCCAGAGAGTCCTGAATAAGCAGCTCAGTTTCCGTATCAATATTGGCAGTGGCTTCGTCTAAGATCATCACCGCAGGCTTGTGAATAATTGTACGGGCAAAACTGAGCAGTTGGCGCTGGCCGGCGGAGAAATTGTTTCCCCGCTCCCGCACTACTTCATCCAAGCCATTTTCCAGCCGGTAGATAAAGCGGTCCGCGTTTACATACTCACAGGCCCGGCGAATATCTTCCTCTGGAAACTCATCTCGAAGCACAATATTGCTCCGTATGGTGCCAGAGAACAGGAACACGTCCTGGAGCATTTGGCCAAAATGCTTGCGCAGGGAAGAAATGCGGATGGTGCGGATATCCCTGCCGTCAATGAGAATTTGCCCTTTCTGAATATCGTAGTTCCGGCAGATAAGCGAGAGAATGGTGCTTTTGCCCGAGCCCGTAGAACCCACAAAGGCCACGGTTTGCCGGGGATTGATATGGAAACTTACGCCCTTAAGC
>CAJUSM010000028.1:21747-25575 GCA_910588935.1 uncultured Oscillospiraceae bacterium | reverse complement strand
GTATAGGCAAACCACACGTCTCTAAACTCAATCTCCCCCTGCACCTCGTCAATCTCTACCGCGTCAGGGCTGTCTACCACCTGGGGTACCATGTCCATTACAGTAAAGATTTTCTCGGCAGCGGCAAAGGAGCGCTGGAGCATGTCGAACTGCTCCGCCAGCTGCTGGATGGGGTTAAAGAACTTGGAAACATACATGTAAAAGGAAACAATTACCCCGCTGGTCATGGTTTGGCCAAACACATTCATATCTTGGATATAGCCCTTGCCTCCCAGGTACAGCAGGCAGAGCACCGAGGAGATGTACAGCATGTAGACCATGGGCTGAAAAATACCAAAGACAAACATCCGGCTGCGCTTGGCGCTCTGCAGGGCTTTGCTTTTCTGAAGGAAGTCCTGCATCTTCCGGTTCTCTTGGTTAAAAATTTGGGTAATCTTAATACCAGAAAGGTTTTCGGAAAGATAGGTGTTTACATCCGTGGTGGCATCGTTCACCTTTAGGTGCACCCGCCGGGAAAAGCGGCGAAAGATTACTGTAAACAGCACCACAAAAGGCACAAAGCAAAGCACCATTAGGGTTAGCATGTAGTTGAGCATAAGCATGGCGGCCAGCACCCCAATAATCACCATGACATTTTTCGCCAGGGTCACGATAATATTGGTGAACATAAAGGAGATCGCGTTGGGGTCATTGCTCACACGGGTAACCAGCTTACCCACCGGGATATCGTTGAGCTGGGCATGAGAAAGGCTTTCAATATGGGTAAACACGTCCCGGCGCATGGCGGAAAGGATCTTTTGGCCCACTTTCTGAAGGATCATGGCCTGGATATAGGTGCAGAGCAGCGACACAAGCAGCACCACAATGTACACGCCAACCACAGAGAACAGGTAGGAAAGCTCAAAATCCCCTACCACGGTTTCTTCAATATGCCCAATGACTAGGGGCGCAACAACCTCATATACAATGGAAACCAGCATTACAAAAAACACAAGCACAAACTGGCCCCTGTAGGGCTTGGCATAGCCCATTAGCCGGCGGATAATCTCGCCATCTGGCATATTTCTGTGGTCATTTACCAGCTCCTGCTTGCGCTTAGCAGTAAAGAAAGCGGCTGTAAAAATTAGGGCAAAGGTGCCAATAATTGCCCCCACAATTAAAATTGGCAAATACTCATGCATTCCTTTGCTCCCCTCCTTCCTCGTCCAGCTTTTGCAGGTCCACCATTTTGGTATATTCTGGGCAATTGGCATACAGCTCCTGGTGGGTACCCACCGCAATGAGCTTGCCGTTGTCTACAAACAGAACCTTGTCCATCTGCTCAATGGTAGAAATTCGGTGGGCAATTAGGATTGTAGTTTTGCCCGCCCGGGTGGCCCGAAGATTGGCCAGAATAGACCGCTCGGTTTTGGTATCTACCGCCGAAACAGAATCGTCCAGAATTAGGATAGGCGCGTTGCGCATGAGAGCGCGGGCAATGGAAATACGCTGCTTTTGCCCGCCAGAGACAGTAACGCCCCGTTCCCCCAAAATTGTATTATAGCCGTGCTGAAAATGGTTGATATCATTGGCCACATCCGCCAGCTGCGCGTATTTATCCACCTTTTGGGGATCGTACTCCTCTACGCCAAAAGCAATGTTGCGTTCAATGGTATCGGAGAACAGGAAGTTATCCTGAGGCACATAAGAGCAGCCTGCCCGCAGGGATTGGATGGTAATACGGTTTACGTCCACGCCATCTACAAAAATGGTGCCTGCTGGCACATTGTATGTTCGCAGGATGAGATCCACCAGGGTAGTTTTTCCGCTGCCGGTCTTTCCCACCAGGCCCACGTTCTCTCCGGCTTCAATCTTAAAGGAGATGTCCTCCAGAGCGTCGAACTCCCCATCGGGATAGCGGAAGTTTAAATGGCGGAACTCAATGGAGCCCCGAATATTCTTCATGGCCTCCGCCCCTGGCTGGTCTACCACAGAGGGCACAGCATCCAGCAGCTCGCTTACCCGGTTCAGGCTGGCTTTCCCCCGGCTGGTCATGTCAATTAGCTCGCTGACAGCCATAATAGGCCAGATAACTGCGTTAAAGTAGCCAATAAATTCCACCAGCTGGCCGGCATTGAACATGCCCTGGTACACCAAAAACCCGCCATAGCCCAATATTACACAGATTACGCTTTCGATAAACAGAGAGACCAAAATACGGAACAGCACCGCGGTTTTGGTGTGGTCTATATTGGCCCGCTCGTTCTCCTTATTTAGGTCGTCAAAGGCCAGCAGTTCCTTACTCTCCTTGACAAAGGCCTTAATCACCGCAATGCCTGAAAAGCTCTCCTGGGCAAAATCCGATAGATCGGAAAAGGCCTGCTGGCGGATATCCCATTTTCTCATCAGCCGGCGGCCGACCATGGTGGCACAGCACAGCAAAAAGGCCATGGGAATCATAGAGAGCACGGTAAGCAGGGGGTTCATGTTCCACATTTTGATGATTGCCAAACTGCCCATAAAGAGGGCGTCAAAAAACATAAGCACCCCCCACCCAAAGCAGTCCTGCACAGTGTCCAGGTCGTTGGTAAACAGGCTCATTAGGTTGCCCACCTTGTTTACCTGGTAGTACTCCCGGCTTAGATTTTTGGCGTTATCAAACATGCGGTTGCGCAAATCTGCCTCTAGGCGCACGGCAGAGCCCATAAAGGCCAGCCGCCACACAAAGCGCCCTGCCACAATGGCCAAAATTACCCCTACCATGGGCATACAGACCCGGTCCAGCAAAAAGTCCATATCAAAAGGCAGGGTTTGGCCATCCACCTCTACTACGCCTTGGTTCACACCGTTGATAACCATTTGATACAGGTTAGGAATAACCAGCTGAAAATAGTCTACAACGATTAGGGATATCAGGCCCAACAGCAGAACCGGGGCAAAGCGAAGATAATAGCGGTTGATATGCTTGCCAAGTATCACGAATTTTTCCTCCTTTTCCTCTGAGTTTCTTCTCACAAGGCCATATTATACCACAGCTTTTTGGTTTTTGCCAGTCCTTTTTATAAATTATTTCGATTTCTTTTATATAAAATCCTCCAAAAAAGAACATAAATTCCTGCGTTTGATTTATAAACTATAAAATGATTGGCAGAGCCTGCCTGGTTACCTGAAAATACCGAGAGAGGCAGACTCTCGATTTACAAAGTACCGCCCCTCCTGACTCCCATATTTTAGAGAAAGGGAGTGTTTATCAATTTCTCCTTGGTTTGCCCTTTCCAGGTTAGTTCGGCATTGCTGTATCCAAGCGCTCTTTTTCTGCCGCCTCCCTCCGCTTTTCCTTGGCCTTTTCGTAATATTTCGCTTGCGCGAACCAAAGCTCCCGGTACTTGCCCCCTTATCATCAAAATCTTTATAAAGGCAGGTATCCAGTTCCAGCTTTTGCCGGTACTCCCCAAAGCCCGCCTTCTCCAGGCAGGCCTCCCCCTTTTCCTATCCACCTCCCGAGATTGGACTGCGTTCTCCCCAATGCTGGCGGCCAGCAGGGAAAAATCCTGAAAAACCGTGGCAAAGGCGCTGTAATAGTCCGGCCGGTTGTATTGGCGAATGTCTTCCCCATCCAGCAGCACCCTGCCGGAATCCGGATCCAGAAAGCCGCGGATAAGCTTGATCAGGGTGGTCTTCCCCGCCCCGTTCAGGCCTGCAATGGCCAGCTTTTCTCCGGGATGAATGGTGAGATTTATGTGCGCGATTACTGGGTTTTCGCTGCCGGGGTAGGTACAGCTCACATCCTCCAGGCAGATCTGGTGAGGGGCGCCTAGCTCCACCGCAAGAGGGTTTCCCCCTTCCATG
>CAJUSM010000028.1:0-21737 GCA_910588935.1 uncultured Oscillospiraceae bacterium | reverse complement strand
TCTCAAGGTAATCCAACACCTCCCGCGCCACGGAAATTTCCAGGCCCTGGCGGTGAAAGGCTTTCATGGCTGCTAAGACCTTTTCCGTCACCTCGTTGATCCAGGGTCTCATCCCAAAAATCCGCAGATCCTTGGCGATTTCCAGCTTGGTAACCGCTTTCAGCTGATAGTTGATCTGTTTGGTAATGGCCGCCTCTTCCTCCCGATGGCGGTAGCCGTAACTGTTCAGCCGCTTGCTGACAAAATAGCCGGTAACAGAGGTTACCAGCACCAGAGCCAATAAAATAGGCTCGGCGGCGGCGAGAAGCTTCACCGCCGTAACCCAGATAGCCCCGGTGGCCTCGGTGTTTCCGGAGCAGCTGTGCAGGGCCTTTGTACTTAGGTTTTGAAACCTTTTCTCTGTGAGCTTTGGATAGCTGGTCCTGCAAATTTTCTAGTTCAGCATCCCAATGAGTACTGTGCGCACAGTGACCCGACCATAAAGGTGGTTTTGTTCCAGGTACTCCTTTACCCCGGCCAGCAGCATCGCGGGCAGCACAAAGGCGGCAATCACGGCAATCAGCTGTCCTAGGCTGCCCCCGCCCCCAATCACCGCCAGCACGGCGCACAGGCTCGCCACGTTGATGAGGACTTCGGTGAAGGCCTCGCCAATGACAGTGAAGACAACCTTTTTTCTTGGATGCGCCAGGCCAAGCCGGACATAAAGCCCAGACAACTCCACATGCCGAAACGGGTTTTTTGGGGTTCTCTTCCACATACATCATCCCCTGCTTATAAGATGGGGATATTATAGCATAAATCCTCTTGGAAAAGTCCGGTGCTTTCGCGTAGCGAAAGAGAAGGGATTTACGCTTCAGGGCTTTTCCGTAATGCGCGCTTTGCGTACATTATAGCACAGAAAAGCAGAAACGGCGCATTTGGGGGACGAATTGCAGGGAGTCAAGGGGAAAAGCGCCGCTCCTTAATCCAAGGCGCGGCTTATGGGAATGTCCAAAACGAGGATTTTATGAGGGGAAGTGGAAACATATCGTTAGACTGCAGGATGGTCGGGATTTCATCCCCACATATTTTTTGTGATGGATGGGGTCTCGCCTGCCGGCTCGGTCGGGTCAGAACGGTCCCCACCGGGGACCTTCCCCCTGGGGCAAGGTCGCGGGGCGCCGCCCCACACCCCGCAGCCTTTGAGAAAGGTAAGACTTCGCGAAGCGAAGTCTACGAAACTTTTCCCATTTTCTCTCGGCATCTGAGACCCGCGGTTTTTCTTCTCTTACTTACCTTTATCTCCTCGTTTGCACACTCCTCGGCTTATCTTTCCCTTGCCATTCCAGGCATTTGGGAGTATAATTGTCTTAGCACCACATTACCCGCAAAGGCGTGATATAAGAGATGGATGATAAAAAGTTTGCCAGAATTACCCTAGATCCCGATTTCCAAATCAGCACCATTGATAACAGAATTTACGGTTCCTTTATTGAGCACCTTGGCAGGGCTGTATATGGCGGCATCTACCAGCCAGAGCACCCCAGCGCCGATGCCCAAGGTTTCCGCCAGGATGTGCTGGACCTGGTCCGGGAAATCAATGTGCCCATTGTCCGCTATCCGGGAGGCAATTTTGTCTCCAACTTCTTCTGGGAGGACAGCGTTGGGCCTGTAGAGGAGCGGCCCCGGCGGCTGGATTTGGCTTGGCGCAGCACCGAGCCTAACCTGATTGGCGTAAACGAATTTGCCCAGTGGGCCAAGCTGGCCAATACGGACATTATGATGGCTGTAAATCTAGGCACCCGGGGAATTGACGCCGCCTGCAACCTGCTGGAATACTGCAACCACCCCTCTGGCAGCCAATATGCCGACCTGCGGGTTTCCCACGGTGTGGCCGAGCCCTACAAAATTAAGACTTGGTGCTTGGGCAACGAAATGGACGGTCCCTGGCAGGTGGGGCATAAAACCGCCTGGGAATATGGCCGCCTAGCTGACGAAACCGCCAAGGCCATGCGCCAAATTGACCCGGAAATCCAGCTGGTAGCCTGCGGCAGCTCCAATACCGGTATGGCCAGCTACCCCCAGTGGGAGGCTACCGTGCTGGAAGAGGCATACAACAGTGTGGACTATATCTCCCTGCACACCTACTATGGCAACCGTATAAATGATACGGCCAATTTTTTGGCCCAAAGTGACGACATGGATCGGTTTATCAAAACTGTAATTTCCACCTGTGATTTTGTAAAGGCCAAAAAGCGGGCAAAAAAGGATATTATGCTCAGCTTTGACGAGTGGAATGTCTGGTTTCACAGCGATGCCGCCGATAACGACACCATGTCCAACCGTCCCTGGGCCATTGCCCCCCACCTGCTGGAGGACCGCTACAATTTTGAGGATGCCCTGCTGGTAGGCCTTATGCTTATTACCCTGATCCGCCACTCCGACCGGGTGCGCATGGCCTGTCTGGCTCAGCTGGTCAATGTGATTGCCCCTATTATGACAGAGGAAAACGGCCCAGCCTGGCGGCAGACCATTTTCTATCCCTATCTCCACGCCTCCCGCTACGGCCGGGGTATTGCCCTAAATACTGCTCAGCGGGCTTCCCGCCATGACACCAAGGAGTTTACCGATGTAACCGATGTTGAAAGCACCGCAGTGTGGAACCCCGACACCCAAGAGCTTACTGTTTTCGCGGTTAACCGGAATTTAGATTTTGATATTACACTGGAAAGCGACCTAAGGGGTTTCCCTGGCTACACCCTAACCCAGCACATTGTGCTGGAGCACGAGGACTTTAAGGCCGCCAATTCCCCAAACAGCCAGGCCGTCTCGCCCAAAACCGCCAATGATCGGGACGAGCAGAACGGCGCTATTTTAAATTCTCGGCTGGCCGCCGCCTCCTGGAACGTTCTTCGGCTGAAAAAAGCCTGAGGCTCTCAAATATTGACACAAAAGGGTATAAATCTTTTTGGGTTGGCGCTATAATGTGCTGAGAAAAGCTTAAAACCGGAAAAAGTCGCTATGGGGCGATTTAGAACGGAGCTTACCGCAAAGAAACGGAGGTTGAAGAAAAGATGGGATTTCTAAAAAATCTGGGCCGCGCGGCGGAGAGCTGCGCACATTCGGTAAAAGGGAAAACCAGCCGGGCAGCGGCAATCAACCGGCTGCGCACTGTGCTGAAGGTACAGGAATCAGAGGCGGAAAAGGAATACTTGGCCCTGGGGCGGTACTACTACAATGCGCTGCGGGATAAAGATAACCCCATTGCCCAGGGCCACTGCGCCCGGCTGGACGAAATCCTTACCAAGCGGGACGCCACTCTGAACGCCCTGGAGCAGGCAGTCCGGCAGGACGCTGTGGATATTTTGCCTGAGGAGGACAGGCCTGCCGCCGCTGCCATTCACTCGGAAAAGCAGCCGGTGTTTCATTTTGAAAAAGGCCCTGTGGCTGTTACCATTACCAAAACCCGAGATGAGCCTCCTCTAGCAGAGGAATTTAACCCCCTGGACGAGAACAGCGAGGAAATTGACCTGCTGGATGTAGAATGCTTTGACCAGGATCCAATGCCCGCCCAGGCAGACTGCCTGCAGGCCCCTACCCCAGGAACCCCGCCTGCCGAGCCTGACGAAAACGACGGGCTGCCCTTTGAGGGCTAAAAGGCCAAGCTAAAATCCTGGATTGTGAGAAAGGAAAATGGGAATGTCCACTGAAATTGTGAAAGACATCATCTGCCCTCAATGCGGCGAATCCCAAAAATACCGGCTGTATACAAGCATTAGCGCCCAGGAGAACCCAGAGCTAAAGGAGAGCATTCTGGATGAGACCCTGTTTGACTGGCGCTGCCAGCGGTGCAGCTATTTTGCCGCCATGGCTTATCCCTTTATCTACCTGGATAACAAGGCTGGCTATGTGATCTGCTGCACTCCTGGAGGCAGCGGCCGGGCCGTGGAGCCCGCCGGCCCGCTGCAGGGCTATGTAAAGCGCCGGGTAAAAAACCTGGCGGAGCTAAAGGAAAAGCTCTTGATTTTTGACAATGGTCTGGACGACGCGGCGGTGGAGCTTATGAAAAACGCCCTGTGTACCATTGTGAGCCGGGCCTATAATAATGTTCGCCTTCATGCTTATTTCAGTAAGGTAGAAGAGAACAAGATGAGCTTTGCCATCTTTTTGCCCCGGCAGACCGAGCCGGTTTACCACTCCACCCGGGGAGAGGTTTACCTCCAGTCTCAAGAGGTGCTCCGCACCCTGAACTACAACGACCCAGAGGGATTTGCCACTGTGGATGCCAGGCTGGCCAAACAGGTAATTGAGGCCTACCAGAACACCTAAAGAGAAAAGAAAAGGAGGGCCAGCAATTACCGCCCCAAGCCAGCCCCCCTGGCGGCCTTGTGCCAGGGCAGAAGCTGGCCTGAAAAAACACAGGGAGAAGAACTTTGTTTGGGTAGCCCTATGGCCAATGAAGCATTATGAAAGCCCGACAGGAGATTTCCTGCCGGGCTTTCGCTTTTCATACTTACAGAAATACCGGCTGCAGCTGCCTGCCCTCCAGGGCGGCTTTTACTGTATCGGCCAGCCGGGAAAAATCTGCTACCAGAGAAAAGGGTTTCTTCTCCGGGTCATCCTGGCGCAATGGAACAAAATAGACGTTCTTGGTATTCATCAGCCTGGCCGCGTTCTGGCCAGAGGCTGCCAAGGCATCGTTGCTGGCCAGGCAGAGCACCACCGGCCTGCCTACCCGCAGGGTGGACTTAACCGCCATAGTCACCGGGGTATCTGTAATGCCAAGGGCAAGCTTTGACAGCGTGTTGCCTGTACAGGGACAGACCACCATAGCGTCCGCCATGGCCTTAGGGCCAATGGGCTCAGCTTCTACAATGGTGTGAAGCACCTGGCGGCCTGCGATTTTTTGAGCCTGGCCGATAAAATCTTCTGCCCGGCCAAACCGGGTGTCCGTATGAAATACATTATCCGACATAATTGGCAGCAGGGCGTAATCCTTGGCCAACTGCGCCATCTGCTCCATTGCCCCGGCAAGGGTGCAGAAAGAGCCGCACATCGCAAAACCCAGGGTTGGCAATGGGACCATCTCCTTTCTCAGCCTTCCTCCATCATATGATATATCGCCTCTTTAATCAGCTCCCCCGAGGCTTGGGGAGACATTTTGCCCGGCAGAGACTGAGCCCACACCACCCGAATACCCAATCGTCCCGCCGCTTCCCGGTCTATCCCCCCAGGGGCAGAGGCCAGCTCAAAAATTAGGGTATCCCGTGTCTGGCGAGCAAGCGTCCCCGCCTCCAGCACCCGGGCAGGCACAGTGTTAAAAATCAGGTCGTAAGGGCCGGAAAGCTCCTGATAAGCCACAGGAATGCAGCCGCTGGCCCGTATGGAAGTAAGATCCTTGGATTTGCGGGCCGCGCAGCTTACCTGAGCCCCCATGCCGCGGAGCATGGCACATAGAGCCTTGCCAATACGGCCAAAGCCAGTAACCAGACAGTGGGAGCCCAACAGGGTTCCTGGATATTCCTGAATTGCCAAGCCCACGGCAGCCTCGGCAGTGAGATACGCGTTGCCTGTTACTAGCTCCTCCCGGTCATAATAGTCCTGGCAGCGGGCTTGCTGCCACAGGGCAGAGGAGCCCTTTAGCTTGCCGAGCATTCCGCCGAACACCCGCTTTCCGGCAA
The DNA here is from genome assembly GCA_910588935.1 of uncultured Oscillospiraceae bacterium. Lineage (GTDB taxonomy): Bacteria > Bacillota > Clostridia > Oscillospirales > Acutalibacteraceae > Acutalibacter. The sequence continues at coordinate 16,077 of CAJUSM010000028.1, read as the reverse complement.
ACAGCCGGGCAAAACCGTCGTCCAGCCAGATATCCTGGTCGGACAAAGGCGTATTCAGATAACGGCCATCCCGGCTGGCCGGCAAAGGCAGAACAACAACTTCACATTTGCCGGCCAGCTCCCCCAGCCCCAGCCGGGGCAGGCCAAAGCTGCCGGCAGCGTTTTCTAAGCAGGCCGTATAAACCGGGCAGCCGTCCTCGGCAATGGACTGGGCCAGGTGCAGCTGCCGCAGGTCTCCGCCCACGATTCCGAACGCGTCGCTCATAGATGGCCACTTTCCCTTCTGTTCCATATTGTTTGGTGAGGCTTGCCCCGCTTTGGGCGGGGATAGTACATAATATGGCGGCTGGCTTTTTTTGGTGCGTCCTTGCGCCGCTCAAAGTCCCTTTATGGGGTGATCTCCCTTTCCCCAGACTATATGGATGTGCTGCTTGGTACCGCGGCACATGCCAAAAAAGGAGCTGGTTTAGGCAGCTAACAATGGCCTATACTGGTTTCCTGCATAGTTTAGGCCAATCAAAAAGGGCCGGAGCTCCTTTGGGAGCTCCTGCCCTTTTTCTGGTTCTCTCTTGTCAGCTGGCCGCAAACTGGCTATTGTACAGCTGGGCGTAAAAACCGCCTTTTTCCAGCAGCTCCCGATGGCTGCCCTGTTCAATAATATGGCCGTCTTTCATTACCAAAATCACATCAGCGTCCCGTATGGTGCTTAGCCGGTGGGCCACAATAAAGCTGGTTCGGCCGTTCATCATCTTGGCAAAGGCCTTTTGAATTCGAATCTCTGTGCGGGTGTCAATGGAAGAAGTGGCCTCATCCAGAATCAGCATGGGAGGCAGGCTGAGCATTACCCTGGCAATACACAGCAGCTGTTTCTGCCCCTGGCTCAGCCCCCCCTGTTCGCTGCCGATTACCGTATCGTAGCCCTTGGGCAAACGCTTGATAAAGCTATGGGCATGGGCGGCCTTTGCCGCGGCTACAATCTCCTCCTGGCTGGCATCCGGCCGGCTGTAAGCAATGTTTTCCCGCACTGTGCCCTGCTTTAGCCAAGTATCCTGGAGTACCATGCCATAGTTCCGGCGCAGGCTATGCCTGGTGATCTCTCGAATATTCTGGCCGTCTACCTGAATTACGCCGGAGTTCACATCGTAAAAGCGCATAAGCAGGTTAATTACTGTAGTTTTGCCGCACCCAGTGGGGCCCACCAGAGCCACCCGCTGGCCAGGGCGCACCTGCAGGCTGAAATCCTCAATCAGCCGCTGGCCAGGGCGATAAGAGAAGTATACCTGGTCAATGGCTACCGCACCGGTCGGCTCCTCCAATACCAAAGCTCCTGGCTGGTCGGGAGTTTGAGGGGGCTCTTCAATGAGCTCGAACACTCGGGCCGCGCAGGCCAAAGCGTTCTGCAGCTCAGTAACCACGCCGGAAATCTCGTTAAAGGGCTTGGTATACTGGTTGGCGTAGCTGAGGAAACAACTCAGCTGGCCAACAGTAAGCCTGCCGCTTACTACAGACAGAGCCCCCACAATGCCTACCCCTGTGTATACCAGAGAATTGACAAAGCGGGTGGAGGGGTTGGTAATGGAGGAAAAGAAAATTGCCCGGAGAGAGCACTTGCGCAGACGCTCATTTATCTCGGCAAACCGGCCCATAGCCTCCTTCTCCTGGCCAAAGGCCTGAACCACCTTTTGGCCGCCCACCATCTCCTCTACAAAGCCGGTTTGCTCCCCCCGCACCTGGGACTGGAGGCGGAACATTTGATAAGTGCTCTTGGCAATAAAGGCCGCCACCACCAGGGATACCGGCGTAACCAGCAGCACCACCAAAGTAATGTTCACATTAACAGAGAGCATAAAGCCTAGGGTCCCTAAAATTGTAATAACCCCGGTAAACAGCTGGGTAAAGCCCATAAGCAGGCCATCCGCAAACTGGTCCACATCCGCGATTACCCGGCTGACAATCTCCCCGGCGGGATGGGCGTCGATATAGCTTAAAGGCAGGCTTTGCAGCCGGCGAAACGCCTCGCTGCGAATATCTCTTACCACCCGGTAGGTAATCCGGTTGTTGATTACGCTCATTACCCACTGGGCTAGGGCCGCCAGGCCAATAATCACACAGACCTGGACCAGAAGGAAAAAGATTGCCTGAAAGTCCACCTGCCTCGGCCCCAGAATGCGGTCCACCGCATCGCCGGTGAGGATGGGGATATATAGGGAGGCCGCCACCGAAACCCCTGCCAGGGCCACGGAGAGGCCCACAAAGAACCAGTACCGGCGGATATACCGAAGTACCTTTTTCAGAGTACCCTTCTGTGCTTTCTGTTTCATGCCCCTTCCCCCCTTTCAAACTGGGACTCATAAATCTCCCGGTAAACCTGGCAATCCTCCAGCAACTGGTCGTGGGTGCCTACCCCCACCGCCATGCCATCGTCCAGCACCACAATCTGGTCTGCATAGCGAATGGAGGAGGCCCGCTGAGAAACAATAAACACTGTTGGCCGGTTGGGCAGGTTCCGGATGGCTTGGCGAAGCTTGGCATCGGTGGCAAAATCCAAAGCGCTGGCGCTGTCGTCCAAAATTAGGATCTCCGGGCAGCGCACCAGAGCCCGGGCAATGGTAAGCCGCTGCCGCTGGCCCCCTGAGAAATTTTTTCCGCCCTGCTCTACAAACTCGTCCAAGCCTTTGGGCTTGTCCTTTACAAAATCGGCGGCTTGCGCGGCAGTAAGGGCCTGCCACAGCTCCTGGTCACCTGCGTCCTTACGGCCCCACAGCAGGTTTTCCCGGATAGTACCGGCAAAAAGCATGGCCTTTTGGGGCACAACGCCAATTTTTTGCCGCAGCTCATCCAAAGGCCAGCAAGCCACATCCACACCGCCTACCAAGACCTGGCCGGCAGTGGCCTGGTAAAACCGGGGAATCAGGTTTACCACAGAGCTCTTGCCGCTGCCTGTGCCTCCAATTACGCCAATGGTTTGGCCTGCCCCGGCAGAGAAGGTGATTCCCTCTAGCGCCGGTTCCCCTGAGCCCTGGTAGGTTAGGCCCACCTTCCGAAACTCCACACTGGCCCCGCTGCCTTGCCGGCCCTGGGCGGGAGAGGCCAAGCCGGGCTCCAGCTCCAGCACATCCGCTACCCGGTTGGCGCAGGCCAGGGCCTTGGTAATGTTGATGATTAGATTGGCAAGCTTTACCAGCTCCACCAGAATTTGGGCCATGTAGTTCACCAAAGCCACCACCGCGCCCTGGGTGATCACACCTTGGTCCACCTGCTTGGCCCCGGCCCAGATGACTGCCACTGTGCCCAGATTAATCAGAATATAGGTAACCGGGTTCATAAGGGCCGAGACCTTGGCCACAAACACCTGTAGTCTGGTCAGCCGGTCATTTTCCGCCTCAAAGGCCTGGGTTTCCGCCTGCTCTCGGCCAAAGGCCCTTACCACCCGCACGCCGGTCAGGTTTTCCCTGGTGGCCCCCAGCACCCGGTCCAGCCCAGCCTGAACCTGCTTGTACCTGGGCATGGTCCACAGCATTACGCCAAAAACCACCACGGAAAGCAGGGGGATCACCACCGCGAATACCAGGGCGGCTTTCCAGTCGATCATAAATGCCATGGCCATGGCCCCGAACACCACAAAGGGAGAGCGGAGCAGCAGGCGCAGGGTTAGGTTCATGCCGTTCTGCACCTGATTGATATCGCTTGTCATCCGTGTAATCAGGGTTGCAGAGCCCTGCTGGTCCATCTGGGCATAGCTTAAGCCCTGTATACGGCCAAACAGGGCCTGGCGGATTTTGGCAGCAAAGCCCACACTGGCCTTGGCGGCAAAAAACTGGGCGGTAATTGAGCAGACAAGGCCTACCACCCCTAAGCCCACCAATACAAGGCACATGCGGATAATGTAATTCTTATCCCCATGGGCAATGCCTGTATCAATAACCGCAGCCATCACCATGGGCACCAACAATTCAAAAGAGGCCTCCAGCAGCTTAAACAGGGGGCCAAGAACACATTCTTTTTTGTATTCTTTCATGTAGACCAGCAATTTTTTCATTCTATCACCTCATATCCCGTTGGTCCGCCCACCGCCATAATGTATACCTGGCAGGGATTGGCCGGGTCCCAAAGTTCTGGAAAACATTCCAGCTCTTGAAAGCCCAGGCTCTGGTAAAACAGATTGGTTTTGTCATAATCAGGATAACGGCCCATAGCAACGGTTTTTACCGTAAGGAACCGGCAGCCCTGCTCCTGGGCATAGGCCTGGAGGGCCTGAAACAGTCTTTTTCCCAAACCCTGGCGGTGAAAGCCTGGCCGTACCCCCATCACATGAATTTCGCCGGCATAGGGGCTGGTGGGTTTGTAGGCGATAAAGCCTTTAACCAACCCCTCTTCCTGTTCTGCCCAAAGGGGCAGCTCCCGACAGTTTCGGGCGTATTCCTCCAGGCTTTCCGGATTGCCAAACCAGTCTGGCAAGGCTTGGAGTACTTCCCGGCAGACCTGTTCTTTCTCATCTTGGTTCTCCAGTAGTGTTACCATTTTTCTCTTTTTTCTTAGATTTTGGTTTTTAATGGGGATTGGCGCTTAATCCCGCAAAAAGCTGGGGCCTCCGGTCCTTCATATAGCCAATGGGCTTGTCCCCGGTTATTTCCACCTCTGCCATGAAGGAGCCGCCCCTTTCCCGAACATCCAGCAAAGGCTCTCCCCCTGCCCCAAAAGCAAACGCAAGGGGAATTGGGCCGCAAAAGTGGCAGCAGCCCACTACCGGCACCTCGTTCTCAATGGCCCGGGCTCGAGCCAAGGCCCGCCACTGGCCGTACTGCAGGTCGTGGTACATCCCGGTTCCAATGGGGTTTACCATGAGCACCGGATTTTCCAGAGCCATCATCCGGCAGACCTCGGGGAAATGGAGCTCATAGCAAACAGGCGCCGCAATTTTGCCAAAACGGCTGTTCAGGCAGCGGATCTCATCCCCTGCCTGTTTTCCCTTTGCCTTTTCCCCGCTGGTTAAAATGCACTTGGTGTATTCATCTACCACCCTGCCCCTTTCAATGGTCAAGGCTTTCTCAAAGTGCCCCTCCCGATAGCCCGCCACCACTGTGGCAGGCAGCTCCTTGGTCAGCTTCAGGGCCAGATTAAGCTCCTCCTGAGACCGAAGGAAACCCTCGGGCAATACAAAAAGCTGGGCGTCAGGACCAGAGAAGAAAGCCCTGGGCAGCTCTTCCACCGCGGCAAAGCGTTTTGGCACGGTAATGCAAATTTTCATAAACATCGCTCCTTCAGCTGTTTTTGGCGGATTGCCTGATGGCCTCGGCTTTTATCCGTCCATAAAGCGGCCCTACAGCTTTTCCAAGCGGGCAAAATTGGCCATTAGCTTTTTTGTGCCTACCTTTTCAAAGGCGATCTCCAAAAGCGAATCATTGCCCATGGCCTTGGCGGAAAGAACCACACCGGGCCCAAAAACCTTATGGGCTACTGTGTCTCCAGGGTGATATGTACCTGCCGGGGCTGGCGCATAAGGCCGGGGGCGGTAAGCGGGAACCGTTTTGGAGGCCGCCTTGGCCGCCGGCCGGCCTTCCGCGGAAAACACAGAGGTACGGGGGGCATGTTCACGGGAGCGGCTGCAGGCCAGCAGTTCCTGGGGAATTTCGCCTACAAAACGGGAAAGCCGGTTGTGGGTGGTAGAGCCAAAAATCATTCTGGTTTCGGCATGGTAAATATATAGCTCCTCCCTGGCCCGGGTAATGGCCACATAGGCCAGGCGGCGCTCCTCCTCCACCTGGGTGGGGTCGTACAGCACGGCGTTGCCTGGAAACACGCCCTCCTCCCAGCCAGGCAAAAACACCATAGGGAACTCTAGGCCCTTGGCAGAGTGAACGGTCATAAGCACCACAGAATCGGCCTGCTGGTCGTAATTGTCAATATCCGTAAATAGGGAGACCTCCTCCAAAAAGCCGGAAAGGCTGGCCTCTTCTCCGTTTTCCTGCTCGTAGCGCTGAAGCATGGTGGAAAGCTCCTGCACGTTTTCTATACGCCCCTCCGCCTTTTCCGGTTCATCGGCGCGCAAAAAATTCAAGTAGCCTGTCTGCTCCAGCAGTTGGGCGTACAGCTCGCTGGGGGCCATGCTGTTCTGATTTTTCTCGATCAACTCTCCCATCATGGCCGCAAAGGGCAAAAGCTTGGCGGCACCGCGGGAAATCGCGGGAAAATCTTGGGGATGGCCGATTACCTGGAACATGGATTCCCCGATCTGCTGGCCAATCTGAGAGGCGGTGTCCACAGTTTTGTCACCAATGCCCCGCTTGGGGGTATTGATGATTCTGCGCAGGCGGATTTCATCCTCAGGGTTGTTAATTACGCTGAGGTAGGCAATCATATCCCGCACCTCTTTCCGGTCGAAAAAGCGATGTCCCCCAATAATCCGGTGGGGAATGCCAGAGAGGGCAAACATTCTCTCAAAGGTTAAGGATTGGGAATTCATGCGGTAGAGAATGGCGTAATCGGAAAACTTTCGCCCCCCCGCCACTCCATCTAAGATGGTTTTTGCCACCCGCTCGGCCTCGTCCTGTTCGTTTTCCGCCGTATGCAGGCGGATTTTTTCCCCGGCCCCGGCAGCGGTCCACAAGGTTTTCCCCTTGCGCTCCCGGTTGTTGGCGATTACCGCGTTGGCCGCGTCCAAAATATTCTGGGTAGAGCGGTAGTTCTGCTCCAAGCGCACCACCTTGGCCCCTGGGAAGTCCTCTTCAAAGTTCATGATATTCTCAATGGTTGCCCCGCGGAATTTATAGATACTCTGGTCATCATCGCCTACCACACACAGATTGTCTGACTTTTTGGCCAGCAGGCTGACAAAACGGTACTGGGCATGGTTGGTATCCTGGTACTCGTCCACCATAATATAGCGGAAACGGTCCTGATAATATTCCAGCACATCCGGGCAGGTTTCGAACAGCCGGACCGTGTTTACCAGCAGGTCGTCAAAATCCATCGCGTCCCCATCGGCCAACCGGCGCTGGTAAACCCGGTAGGCCCTGGCGATTAGCTTGAGCCGGAAATCCGCCCCGGCTTCCGCCTCGTACTCCTCCGGCCCAATCAGGCTGTCCTTTGCCTGGGAAATCTCGGACAAAATGGCCTTGTGCGACAGAGATTTTTCAGTGATTTCCAGCTCCCGCATCACTTCTTTCATTAACCGGCGGCTGTCGTCGGTATCATAAATGGTAAAATGGCTGGTATATCCCAGCCTGTCCCCATCCCGGCGGAGCATACGGGCACAGCTGGAGTGGAAGGTAGAAGCCCAAATCTCCTCGCCCGCTTCCCCCAGCATGGCGCAGAGCCGGTCCTTTAACTCGCCGGCGGCCTTATTGGTAAAGGTAATGGCCATAATCTTCCAGGGCAGGCAGGCTGAAACAGAAAGCCTGGCCCGGGCAATGCCTGGCAACTCCTCTCCCTGCAAATAGCCCTGGCACAGCTCCAGGTCCTCAGCGGTAAGCTCTGGCTGCAGAAAAGAACTGTGGTAGGCCTTGCCGTAGCGCACCAGGTTGGCAATGCGGTTTACCAGTACCGTGGTCTTCCCGCTGCCGGCCCCGGCCAAAATAAGCAGAGGGCCCTCTGTGTGGAAGACCGCCTCCTGCTGGCGCTGGTTCATCCGGGAAAAATCTTTTTCCAAGACCTTTCGCCGCAGCTCCAGTATTTCCTGTTGATTGTATTCCATGAATTCACAAAACCTCTCTGGGATAATTCTTTGCCTCTTGATTTTAACATATGCGGAAAGGAAAGGCAACGGGTGGACGGAAAATTGACAAATCGCCCCCCATAGCTTACAATAGAAAAAACGAAAGGAGACGATATTATGGACAGGCTTTCCAAAGTAAAAGGGATTTTTTTGGACCTGGGAGGAACCCTGCTGTACCCACCCTCGGGCAGCTTTATGTTCTCCAACTTCGCCAAGCGCTACTTCTCTCCTGAACAATTAGCCGCCTTGCCGCCAGAACAGGTAAAAGCCGCCAAAGACCGGGCCGCGGAGGAGCGGGCAGTGGAATATAGCCGGCCTGTACTCGACATAGAGGAGGAGTATCAGATTTTTCTGCGGTACTACAGGGTGCTTGCCAGCGAACTGGGCTTGAAGCTGACAGACGCAGAACTGCAAGCTGTGGCGGACGATAAAGTGAATAACAAAGACGACAATTACCGCCTGTTTGACGACACCATCGAGACGCTAAAGGCCCTGCACGGCAAATACCGGCTTGGCATTATCTCCGATACATGGCCCTCCATCCTCCCGCTGCTGGAGCATTTTGATATTCTGCAATACTTCTACTGCACCACGTTCAGCTACGAGCTAGGCACATTAAAACCTGACCCGCAAATGTTTCGAGACGCCCTCTCAAAAATCGGCCTTCCCCCGGAGCGGACAGTCTTTGTGGACGATAACCCCAAAAATTGCGAGGGCGCAGCCCAACTGGGCATTTTTCCCATTCAGATATGCGCGAAGTCCATTTGGCGGCCCGATGTGGATAAGAGTTTTGGAATCGACCATGTTCAGGCTCTTGACCAGAGCATTGACGAGCCCGCGCCTTCAAAAGACCTGTGCTGTATCCACAGGATCTCCGGCCTTCTGGAGCTTTTGGACAAGGAGGGAAGCGAATGGAACCGATAGAAGAAATCCTCGCCTGGGCCCGGGAAGGCGAAGAGCTCTCTCCCCCCGCCTGGGACCAGCTGCCCACCATCCCCCTGTATGTGGACCAGGTGCTGCTGTACCTGCGGGACAGCCTGCGGTTTTTCGAGCGGGACGAGGAAGACCTGCTGCTAACCAATTCCATGATCAACAATTATGTAAAGAGCGGGGCCCTGCCCCACCCGGAAAAGAAAAAGTATAGCCGGCAGCACCTGGCTGCCTTAATGGCCATCTGCATGCTCAAGCAGGTGCTCGCCATTCCGGATATCGTCACTTTGCTGGACGGGGAGGAGCTGGGACCGGAGTTCTACCAGTCTTTCCTCAGCGCCCACATCGGGGCGGTAAAAAAGACCTGCAAAGAGCTGGAGGAAAACTGCGTGGCCAGGGAAAATCTGCGCAGGCAGGCTTTGCGCCTGGCCGCGGAAGCCAACGCCAAGCGCGCGGCTGCCGAGCGTATTTTGCGGGAGCTGGGAGAGGAAGGAAAAAAAGGGAAATAAGCTGGATACGGAGGAAAAAGCCAGGCGCAAAGCGCCGGAGGCCTTATAATCATGGAAAAAAAATTCGGGGCAAGACTTTGAAAGCCCCTGCCCTTCCCTCAACCATCTCTATCCAAGCGCGCCCCGCCTTTTCCCCGGCCTCGACAAAATATAAGGAAATCTAAACCGCCGACAGCATATAATGGGAGAGCAAAATATAGCTATCGGAAAGGGTTTGGTGATATGTGCGGATTCGCAGGATTCAGCGACTACAGCGATGAACTGCTGGACGAAAAATACTTATGGATGGCCCTAGCCAGGCGGATGGCCAGAAGGCTCTCTCACCGGGGCCCCGATGACCAGGGCGCCCATGTCTCTGCCCACTGTGCTCTGGCCCACATGCGCCTGGCGGTAATCGACCCGGAAAACGGCCAGCAGCCCATGACAGCCCGCCGGGAGGGCCACGAATTTACCATTGCCTACAACGGCGAGCTCTACAACGCCGCCGAACTCCGAGCCGACCTAGAAGCCCGGGGCTGCCGGTTTTATACCAACTGCGATACAGAGGTAGTACTAAATGCCTATATTGTCTACGGCGAGGAATGCGCCAAAAAGCTTAACGGTATCTTTGCCTTTGCTGTAGACGACGGCTGGAAAGAGCGTACCTTCCTGTGCCGGGACCGCTTTGGGGTAAAGCCCTTTTTCTACACATTCCAAGGGGAACGGTTGGCGTTTGCATCTGAGATCAAAGGGCTTTTCGAATTCCCAGGGGTCAACCCGGTTCTGGACCGGGAGGGGCTTTGCGAAATTTTCGGCCTGGGGCCTGCCCGGACCCCTGGCCACGGGGTCTTCCAGGGCATTCACGAGCTAAAGCCCGGGCATACCGCTATGTTTGACCGCAGCGGTTTTCACGAACAACAATATTTCGATCTTTCCGCCGCCCCCCACACACAGAGCTACAAGGAAACGGTGGAAACTGTGCGGGAGCTGCTGGCAGACACGGTAAAACGCCAGCTTATTGCCGACGTGCCCCTTTGCACCTTTCTCTCTGGTGGCCTGGACTCTAGCGTGGTGACTGCCATTGCCGCCAGGCTGCTGCGGGAACAGGGGCGATCTTTGTCTACCTATTCCTTTGAGTTCCAGGGAAACGAGGAATTTTTCACCCCCAGCTCCTTTCAGCCGGACCGAGACCAAGCTTGGGCTGAAAGGGTTAGCAAGATTTTAGGCACCCAGCACAGTACATTGCTTTGTGACAACGACCAGCTGGCGGACTCCCTTTTTGAAGGGGTAATTGCTAAGGATTTGCCTGGCATGGCGGACATTGACGGTTCCTTGCTCCACTTTTGCCGGCAGGTAAAAAAATACCATGTTGTAGCGCTATGCGGAGAATGCGCCGATGAGATATTCGGTGGGTATCCTTGGTTCCACCGGCGGGAGATGTTTGACGGAACCCATTTCCCCTGGAGCAATAATCTGAACACCAGGCAGTCTCTGCTAAAGCCAGAATTGGCCGCCGAGCTGGGCATGGAGGACTATGTAAACAGACGCTTGGAAGAAACCTTGGCCGCAGTACCAATACTAGAGGGGGAAACACCGGAGCAGCATAGGATGCGGGAAATTTCCTATTTAAACATCAAATGGTTTATGGCAACCCTGCTGGACCGAAAAGACCGCTGCAGCATGGCCAGCGGCTTGGAGGTACGGGTACCTTACTGTGATCACCGCATTGCCCAGTATGTTTTTAATGTGCCCTGGGACTATAAATGTCCTGGCGGCATAACCAAAGGGCTGCTTCGAGATGCCGCCAGAGGCTTGCTGCCAGATGAAATATTAAACCGTAAGAAAAGCCCTTATCCCAAAACCCACAATCCTGGCTACGAAGAGATTCTCAAGCAGAGGCTTGGGTATATTTTGCGGGACAGCCTGCAGCCCATCCACAAAATCCTGTCTCAAGAGGCCGTGCAGGGCTTACTGGGCCAAAACTTCGACTATGGCAAACCCTGGTTTGGCCAACTGATGGCTGGCCCTCAAATGCTGGCCTATCTCATCCAAATAAATTATTGGATGCTCCATTACAACATTTATGTAAATATTTAAGCTCTGATTCCCAGCAAAAGAGGACCTGCCCCGGCAGGCCCTCTTTGTTTCTTTTTCAGGCGTTTCCACCCTAATCCAGCCCTCGAAGGTTCTCCTCCTCCAGCCGCCGGACTTTCACCCCAACCTCTACCCGGCAAGGGCATTGGGGCATAAGCCCTTGCCAATTCTCTCCATGCTCTCGCCAAAACCCAGTCCTTTTCCGGTAGAGCAGGCCGCTGAGGTCGAAAACATCGCACCGGTCCTCCCGCATGGCCTGGGCCAAAACCGATTCCGTCTGCTCCCGCACCAGCTGGGCGGCAGCTTCTTCCAGCTCGCTGTAAAAGTTTTCGGAATCCTGCCTTCTGCCAGAAATGGCGCTAACATCCGCGTCCAGCTGTATTTCAATGGCAAACTCTGGAACATCCCCTGCCTCAATGCCATTGGGCAGCAGGCGGATGCGGCTCTCCCCGTCCCGCAGGCTTAGGGTAACAGTTCCGGCGCTGCTTTCCACCACCAACTCCCCTTTTTCCAGCTGGCCCATGGCCGCCAGATACCCCCTGGTTTGGTCTAGGCTGAGTATGCCCTTCACCTTATATCCCTGGAAATAGGCAGTGCTCACCGCCTCCGCTCCCTCTTCGCTGGCGGCAAGAACCGGCAGCACCGGGGCAGCTCCTTCACTTTTTGCCGCATTGACAAAATCAAGAAGCTCTATGTCTAGAGCCTTGCCATTGTACCTGCCTCCAACACCCAAAGCCTGAAGCTGGGACATTTTCATTAGCTTGCCGTCTTTTTCCGCTGAAAGCACCTCTTCCGCAGTATTCTCTGCCAAAAACATCGAAACTGAGGGCCGGGTATTGTAGTAGCGGACAAAAAAGTCCAGACAGTCGTCTAAACCCCGGCGGGCACAGTTCATGCCAAAAACCACCAGGTAATTGTGGGAATAAAAGGGCTCCCTTCCAGTGGAGAGAGACAGGCTGGATAGCGCCTCCAGCACTGTGGAACCATGGCAGGTAAACAGCTCTTCTCCTTCATCCTCAGCGGACGAAGAGGAGCGAACCGTAACCTGGTAGGCCTGTCCATCCCAGTCCACGCCAATTCCATGGATAAGCACCCTTTCATAAAGCTCTGGATAATTACAGCCAGCTAGAAACACGGCAAGAACCAAGGCCAGCAAAACAACTGCCGCTTTTTTCATGGGTTTCATGGCAATCTCCTTTCCCGTAACCCTTAAAGCAGGCCGTAAAGCCCGCCTTCAAGGGTTCGCCTTGCCTTTTCCTCTTTTTTTGATAAGGCCCGCTATCCACACAATCCACGGCAGCACCGCGCCTACTGTTACTGTGCATACTGTCATCCACCCCGCGTCCATTAAGGCGCCCTGGAACAAGCTTCCTTCCCCTACCGCCCAGGCCAAGGCCAGTATTCCTGCCGCTGTGATCCACACTGCCCAGCGAGGCTCCTTTTTTCCGGTGATAGACCAAAAGCACACACGGCAGGCGTAAAGGTCGCAGGCCAATTTGATCACCAGCCCCATCATCCATACTCCGGTAAACACAGCGTCCAACCTTTGCAAAGACTGTACCTCTGTTAAAGAAGCCAGCACATACACGGGAAAGTTTTGCGTATATGCATACCGACCCAAGCAGCCTGCTGTAAGAAGAATGGTAAGGCCTACAAAGGCCGCTGTGCCTGCCATCCACCAAAAAAAGCCTAGCTTTCGTTTTCCGCTTACCTGGGGCAGAAGCACCGCCATATCCGCAAAAACCGAGGCCCTGGCAAGGAATACCAGCATCCCCTGGCCGGTTTGTGAAAAGCCATACTGAAACAATGGCTCCAGGTAATGGGGATTGAACCGAGTGGCTACAATGGCAAACACCAGGCCGCAGGCCAGCAACAGGGCAGCAAAAACACAGATAGCGCACCTGGCTACTGTCTCAATTCCCCGCAGCGCGCCGTACAGCGCTACGGCCACCAGAGCCAAAATGACAAGGCCCGCGGAAAAGCCTGGATTCACTGCATCCATTAAAAAAATTTGGAAAAGGGCCAGAGAGAGGCCTCCGGTAACGATAAAATACAAACCATAGAGTAAGGGCACCACTTTGCCCACCGGCCCCAGCCGCTGAACCGCCAGGACAGGCACGCTTTTTCCCTGGCCGCTTCTTACAGATAGCCAAATGGGTAAAGCGATCAGCAGGCCTGCGGCCATAGCCAGCAGGTAAGATATGATGTTGTCCAGCAGGCTTTCGCCCCCCATAAAGCGGGCGTTTATGGTAATTGTAACCACTGTTCTGGATACAAACATGGCAATAAAAAATTGTGCCGCGCTAATTCTTGTCCGCTCCATTTCCGACTCCTTTCTACTGGCCGATCTCCCTGCTGCCAGGCATATCCTGTACATTGGCGCCGCCCCTGGCCAGCCGTTTCCACCCAGCCCTTAGGAACACGTCTCGAAACGCCAGCCTGCCGTTATAAGGGGCTACCGGGCTTAAAATTGGCACGCCAAAGCTGTCGGTAGCGCACAGATCCATAAGCAGCAGCACAAGGCCAATCATCACGCCCCATACGCCTAAAAAGTTTCCCGCCAGCAAAAAGGCCAGGCGCAGCAGCGCCAGGGGCTCGTAGAGCCTTGGCACCGCGTAACCGGCTATGGCTGTTAAGGCCACCACCATCAAAGAAGGGGCGCTAACTAGGCCGGCAGACACCGCGGTGTCGCCAATTACCAGGCCCCCCACAATGCTTACTGTAGCAGAAAGGGAGCGGGGCGCCCGAAGGCCCGCCTCTCGGAGAACCTCGTATAGAAAATAGAGGATTAGGGTTTCTACCATAACAGGGAAGGGGGTTTGGGCCTCTGATTCCGCAATTTTCAGCAGCAGGGCCTCTGGCAGCATTTCTGGGTGATGGGTGGCAATGGCCACATACAGCCCTGGCAAAAAGATACTGAGAAAGAAAGCAATGTATTTCAGCCAGCGGATAAAAGTGCCGTAAAAGGGCCGGGTTAGATAATCGTCTAGGGTCTGAAAGTTCTCTACAAAAAGGAAAGGGACCAGCAGGGCGCTGGGAGTGCCCTCCATAAGAATAGCCACCCGTCCCTCTTCTATTTTACCGCAGACCACATCTGGACGCTCGGTTACACCCACACCGCTGAAAACTCCATCCCGCTCCAAAAAGCCCGCCAAATAGCCGGCGCCCAAGGCGGTTTGCAGGTCGTAGCTTTTTAGCCTTTGGCGGATGTTTTCCAGAATGGTCGGGCTGGCCACCCCTTCCAGATAGCAGATGGCCAAGGGGGTATGGCTTTGGCCGCCGATTTCCGCCTTTTCAAATTTCAGGGCGGTTGTCTTCATCCTTCTTCGAATCATGGAAATATTGTTCTGGTAGCTTTCGGTAAAGCCGTCTTTGGCTCCCCGCTGCATAACCTCGTTCTGGGGTTCGTCCGGGCCTCTGGTTTCGAAACCCTGCACCCCAAACACCACCGCTTGGCTGCAGCCCTCTAAGCAGAGCACCGCAAAGCCGCTCATCAGCAGCAAAAGCAGCTGGTCCATCCTGTCTTCCCGCTTTTGCTCCATAGAGCCCAGCACCGCGGCTTCAATGAGTTTCAGCTTTTCCTCCCCCTGGCCAGGAATATTCCCAGCCTCCATTAAAGGGTTTAGAATACTCAGGGTAATAATCTGCTTGCTGACCAACCCATCCAGGGCAAACAGCGCCGCAGGCGTTCCATGTAAATCCAACTCCCGCATCATAAAATCCATTGAATTTTTGAACTGGTCCTGCAAGTACTGTTTTGTTTTTTCTAAACTGCTGGATACCCTCTCCATTTTCCCGCCTCCTTGCCGCAGCAATAGGAATAGTTTGAACCGTTCGGCTAAGAATTATACCGAAAATCCATGGGGATATGAAATACCCAGGTCCTTGGCATGTTGCTGCGTTTATCGCTTAAGCCGGCAATTCATTGGCAAGAATGATACTTTTGCATTTTTGGACTATAATAAACACATGTGGCCTATGGCCAGCAAATTCCTGAAATAGACGAGGGAGCGCAATGACAATTACACTGATTCGTACTGTTATCATGTATGTAGCCATTTTAATCAGCGTCCGGCTCATGGGCAAGCGGCAGATCAGCCAACTGCAAACCTCAGAGCTGGTGGTAACCCTGCTTATATCTGAACTGGCTGTAATGCCCATTCAGCAGCACGACGACCCACTGTGGAACGGGATAATCCCTATGGTGGTGCTGGTAGCCTGCGAAATTGTGGTTTCCCTGCTTATGCTGAAAAGCGGCAAATTTCGCCAAGCCGTGTGCGGCAGTCCAATTGTGGTAATTGAAAACGGCAAGGTTCTCCAGCATGAAATGCGGCGCCTGCGTATGAGCACCGAAGACCTTTTTGAGGAGCTGCGCCAGGCAGGGGCCTTTGCCCTAGAAGATGTGGCCTACGCAATTATAGAGACAAATGGAAAAATGAGCCTGTTAAAAAAAGCTTCGGAAGATTATCTGACTCCCAAACAGGCAGGGGTAAAGGCCAACCCAGAGGCTTTGGAGGTGGTTGTGGTCAGCGATGGCAAAATTTCTCAAAAATCTTTGGAGCTATGCGGCCATAACCCCGCTTGGCTTCGGGAGCAGCTAAAGGACCAGGGGGCGCAGCTAGAGGATGTGTTCATCATGACAGCCAGAACAGACGGGAAACAGAGGATTATCCGGAAGGACTTGGGAAAACCTGGGAAAGGCTCTCGCTGAAAGGGAGTGTCCAAAACGAGGATTTTATGAGGGGGAGTGGAAAAATTTCGTTAGGCTGCAGGATTGTCGGGATTCCATCCCGAACTATTTTTTGTTAGGATGGGGTCTCGCCTGCCGGCTCGGTCGGGTCAGAACGGTCC
>CAJUSM010000027.1:18549-35804 GCA_910588935.1 uncultured Oscillospiraceae bacterium | reverse complement strand
ATCCATCACAAAAAATATTTCGGGATGAAATCCCGACAATTCTGCAGCCTAACGATATTTATCCACTTCCCCTCATAAAATCCTTGTTTTGGACACTCCCGCCATGGAGGAAAGGCCCAAGACGTAAATTTAAAAGGCAGGAGCATAAAAATTGCTCCTGCCTTTTTTGTTGCTTCGCCGCCTAAGCGCCATATTATTCCCGCTGCATGCCGTGCTTGCCCCCATGGCCTTTTCCGTGGCCATGGCCGTTGGCAGTAGCCGGCTTTCCTGAAATTTCCTCAATCCTTTGCAAGATCTCCCGTACCGTCATCTCCCGGGCCTCCTCCACCGTAAAGGTGGCATCTAGCCCCTGGAGTTCCAAAAAAGCATGGTATTTGCCGCAGGAAAGCCCTACGCTGTGGGCGGAATGGGACTGGGCCAGATTTCCTGCATGGCAGTTTACGTTGCGCCCTTTGCCTACACAGGCTTTCACCTGGCCCAGCATCTCCCTGCCCCGCTGGGGGTCGTCACAGGCCACATAAACCGAAAGGTCCTTTCCATCCTTTAGGCAGGCCTGCACCAGCTCGTGAGAAACCAGGGCAGAAAGCGCCTGGGGGTACTTGGCAAACACTAGGTTTAGCTCCTGAGCCAGAGCCTGGCCATCCTCATTATATCCCTCTACAGAAATCACCCGGTCAAAGCAGTTTACATTCAGTTCCAGCGAGGGGTTAATATCCACACTAATGGCCGATACTGGAGTGAAAAACAGTTTGCCTCCCGCGCCCCCCAAAACCAGGAGGAGCAGGGAACAAACAGCAGCCACTGCCCAGCCAGCAGACCGGGGTTTGGCTTTATAGCCCTTGGTCCGGCGGGCAATGGCCTGCCGGGTCTTCTCCTTCAGCTCCTGTTCAGCCTCTACCGCGGCAAAGGCCTGGTGCAGCCGGTCATTCATCCCCCTCACCTCCCAGCTTTTCTCGCAGCATTTTTTTGGAGCGTGTAAGCAGCGAGTAAACAGTATTAACATTTTTCTTCATAATCTGGCCGATCTCTGGGGCCGTGTAGCCTTCGTAGTAGTGAAGGTATACCACATCCCGGTACTTTTCCGGCAGGTCGAGCACTGCCCCCAGTACCTCCCGGGAATCCTCTGCGGCATTGGCTGGCAAATCTACCAGCTCATCCAAAGAGACTGTATGGCTTCGAAAAAAGCTGCGCAGCAAATCCTTACAGGCGTTAATCGTTACCCGAATAAACCAGGCCTTTTCGTGCTCCTCATCTTGGAACGCAGCAGTGCTAAGGACATACTTCATGAATACAGTTTGAAATATATCCTCACAGTCCGCCTGGTTCTTTAGGTGCACCAGACAGAGCCGGCGCACAAGATTGGCGTATTGTTCTATTGCCAAGTTTACTTCCTCTTCACTGCGCATCATGCTATGTCATTAACGGTGATGACGTCCGCCGCCATGGCCCCGGCCACTGCCGCAGCCATACCCATAGCCCTGGCCTTGACCATTCCCCTGGCCGTTTCCATTTCCCAGGCCAGTGCCGCCGCTATGGTGGCAATTCCCTGTGCCGTAGTTGTCACAGATCCCATCGCCGTCCCCATCTACAAAGTTGCAGCCGCCGTTGTGGTAGCAATGCCCTGTGCCATAGTTGTCACAGATGCCGTCCCCATCCTCGTCTACAAAAATGCAGCGGCCGCTGTGGTAGCAATCCTCTGTGCCATAGTTGTCACAGATTCCATCTCCATCCTTGTCCACGAAAATGCAGCTGCCGTTGTGGTGGCAATTGCCAGTGCCATAATTGTCGCAAATGCCGTCTCCATCCGCATCCACAAAAGTGCATCCGCCTGGATGGCGGCAATTGCCGGTGCCATAATTGTCGCAGATGCCGTCGCCGTCCTTGTCCACAAAAAGACAGCCCACGCCATGGCAGCCGGCCCGCATTCCGTTGTAAAGCCAGCCTGTGGCCCTGCCATGGTGGGAAGCAGCCTGGGCGCCAATGGTTAAGCTTACGGCCATTAGGACTGCAGTGAGAGATGCGAATAATTTTTTCATTGTTCCATTCCTCCTAGTTTTTCTTGCCGGTTTCCCGGTTCTGATTATAACACGAATGAGAGAGGGAAATCTATGCATATAAATAAAAAAATTTTTCAAACCGCCTCTCTCCAAAATTAGGGCTTGTTTGAAAATAGAGAAAGTGCCGGATTTTTGCCCTGGCCGGTGCGGTTTGACGAAGAAAACCGCAAGTAATACTTTCGTATTACGAGGATTTTCGACACACAAATCCGCCCGGACAGGGCAAAAAGACGGTGTTTGCGATTTTTCAAACAAGCCCTAGGGCTCTTTTACTGGAAAGTTTTTTGTAAGAATTTTGAAAGAGCCTTTTCCTTTACTTCCAACCTTACTTCTGTTAAAATGTTTTTCAATTGAAATTTTAAAATCAGGAGGGCTTGGGAATGGCCTATACTTATCTGTGGTGTATTATCATTTACGCGTTCCTCGGCTGGTGCGGCGAGGTTGTCTATGCTGCTGCCATTGAAAAGCGTTTTGTAAACCGAGGCTTTCTCAACGGCCCTGTCTGTCCTATTTATGGCCTGGGTGTTGCCATCATTGCCCTGGCGATGCGGCCCTTTGCCGGCAGCCTGGCCGCCCTGATCATTGGCTCCATGATTTTGGGCTCTGCTCTGGAGTGGGTGGCTGGGTATCTGCTGGAAAAAATCTTCCGGCAAAAATGGTGGGACTACTCCAACGAGCCCCACAACCTAAATGGCTATATTTGCCTGCGTTTTTCCATCCTTTGGGGAATTGCCGGGGCTATCATTGTCCGCTTTGTGGTGCCCTATACCAACCGCCTGGTCAGCCACATTCCCCGGCCCCTAGGCTGGACCCTGCTGGCAATCCTCTTTTCCCTTTTGGCCGCCGATCTTGCCGTTACTGTGGTGTCCATTATTGGGCTAAACCACAAGCTAAAAATGCTGGAGCTGGTCTCTGCCCGGCTGCGGGCAGGCTCTAACCAGCTGGGTGAGGGCCTGTATGAGCGTGCGGCAAAGGCCCAGAAAAAGGCGGGAATCCTGCAGGCCGACGCTGCCAAGTTAAAAGAAAAGTACGAGGGCTATCTCCGGGCCAATATCCTCCACCGCCGGCTGCTTAAGGCCTTCCCCAACCTTCGCTCCCTGCGCTACAACAAGGAGCTGGAGACCCTCCAGGAGAGTATCAATGTAGTCCGCCGGAAATCCAGAGACGCCATTCGCCGCCGAAACGAGGCTGCTGTGGCCGCTTATGAGGAGCATTTGACCCCTGGGCAGGAAAAGCCCTTTGCCTACCGCTTCTGCTATTCTAAGCTTTTTTGGATTTTTATGGCGGGCAATGTAGTGGGCTGCCTGCTGGAAACCGTCTATGCCCTCATCATGCCTCCTCATCGGTTCGAGCTGCGGGTTAGCCTGGTGTTTGGCCCCTTTATTCTTGTTTACGGCTTTGGGGCGGTGGTAATCACCCTATTTTTAAGAAAGATGTATAACCAACGTGACGCCCTGATCTTTATTGCCAGCATGGTGGTAGGGGCAAGCTTTGAGTATCTTTGCAGTTTCTTTCAGCAAATGGCCTTTGGCTCGGTCTCCTGGGAGTACAGCGATTCCCTGCTCAATGTGGGCGGCCGCACAAACCTGATGTACTCTGTGTTTTGGGGGGTATTGGGGCTGATTTGGGTAAAGGATCTCTATCCTGTGGTTTCTAAGACCATAGAGCGGATCCCCAAAAAACTAGGACACACAGTTACTGTGCTTTTTACCCTGTTTATGGTGGCGGATATGGCTGTTTCTGCTGGAGCGGTTTATCGCCGGTACCAGCGGGAAAACGGTATACCGGCTTCTAATGCTGTGCAGAGCTTTTTTGATTCCGCCTTTCCAAACAGCAAGCTGGACATTCTTTACCCTCATATGGAATTTGTGGGCCGGCCAGAGCGGCCGGGAAACGTTGTACTTAGCACAACCAACCAAATTATTCCTTAGCGTCTGCTCCAGTGGGTATTTGTTTTCGTCTTCAGCTAACATAACCTGGCGGAAGCGTTCTACTAAACGCATTTTTGAGAATTGGCATCTGCCGATATAGCTGCCTGTTCAAAAGAATCTTGGTTTCCTTTAATCTGCCTAAACAATACATTCCCTGGTCAATCTGGTGAATTCCCTCATCTCCCCCCTGTTCCCCGCAAAAAAAACGGCGCAGGTTCTATGGCTGCAAACTCTAAAAAACAAAAATGTCGGGACTTCCTATTCCGAAGTTCCGACATTTTATTGTTTCACAGCGGGAAAGCTCTCTCCCGCCTGTTCTCCTTATTTCCCTACAAACACCATCACCGACCTGGGCCCAATCAAGAAATCCCTAGATTCCATAATCTGAGGGGTCTGCTTGGCCTCCCAGGTATTTGCCGCCAACTCCCATCTTCTGGAGTTAGGCAGCTCGGGCAATGTAACGGTGAGGGCCTCCCAATAGGTATTGGCGGCCACGTATACCACCTCTAGCCCTGTTTCCCGCTGGAAACCGGCAAACATTACCCCTACATAGTGCTCATTGCTGTCAAAGGGGCCCTGGTGCCAAGGCTTCACCCCGTGATAGCTTACATCCGGCAGGCCCTGTGCCCCACCGCTTAGGTTAGACCGGAGCACCCGGTGGTTTTTCCGGAATCGGATCATATATTGAAAGAAGTCAAACATATCCCGGTGCTTTTCCAGCAGGGTCCAATCCAGCCAAGAGATAATGTTGTCCTGACAATAGGCGTTGTTGTTGCCAAACTGGGTATTGCAGAACTCGTCCCCTGCCAAAAACATTGGAATTCCCCGGCTGCACATGAGCAGGGCAAAGGAATTACGGATCATCCGCTCCCTTAAGGCATTTACTTCAGGGTTATCTGTCTCCCCCTCAGCTCCGCAGTTCCAGCTGTAATTGTTCCAGCAGCCGTCTGTGTTGTTCCAGTTGTTTCCCTCATTGTGCTTGTCGTTATAGGCAAAGAGATCATACATGGTAAAGCCGTCATGGCAGGTTAGAAAGTTTACTGAGGCATTGCTTCTATTGTGAGCCCCATAAATATCCTGAGACCCGGCAATCCGCAGGGCGGCAGTTTGAGAAGTGCCGGGGTCTCCCTTAATAAAGCAGCGCATCTCATCCCGATATTTTCCGTTCCACTCTGCCCAGCGATTCCAAGAGGGGAAACTGCCCACCTGGTACAGTCCGCCGGCGTCCCAGGCCTCGGCAATCAGCTTAACCCCGCCCAAAATAGGATCGAAAGCCAAGGATTGAAGCAGGGGGGGTTTATCCATAGGCGAGCCGTCCTCGTTGCGCCCCAAAATAGAGGCCAGGTCAAACCGGAAACCGTCTACCCGGTATGCTGTAACCCAGTAGCGCAGGCAATCCAAAATCATTTGGTGAACAATAGGGTGGTTGCAGTTTAAGGTATTGCCACAGCCGCTAAAATTAAAGTAGTAGCCGTCTGGAGTAAGCAGATAGTAAATATTGTTATCAAAGCCCTTAAAAGAGAAGAATGGGCCCTGCTCATTGCCCTCGGCGGTGTGGTTAAATACCACATCCAGGTACACCTCTATGCCATTTTTCTTAAACTCCCGAATCAGGTTTTTCAGTTCGTTTCCTTCCCGGTTGTGTTCGGTACTGGCTGTATAGCTGGTGTTGGGGGCAAAAAAGCACACCGTACTGTAGCCCCAATAGTTGTAGAGCTTGTTCCCCTCATACTCCCGGTAATCCTGCATTTCGTCAAACTCGAAAATAGGCATAAGCTCCACAGCGTTTACCCCCAGCTCTTTTAGGTAGGGGATCTTTTCCCGCAGCCCCTCAAAGGTGCCTGGGTGGGCCACGCCAGAGGATTTATCCTTTGTAAAGCCCCGAACATGGAGCTCATAGATGACCATATCTTCAATGGGCAAAGGCTTTTGGTGCAGGTCGCCCCAGTCAAAGTCGTCCTTTACCACCCGGGCCTTATACTGCTGCATTCCCGGCTGGCTTTCTCCCCATTCCCGCTGGCCGGTTACAGCCTTGGCGTAAGGATCCAACAAGCACTTGCTTTTATCAAAAATGAGCCCCTTTTTCGGGTCGTAAGGCCCGTCTACCCGGTAGGCGTACTCAAAGCCTGTAATATCCAGCTTAAACACAATCATAGAGTATACATTGCCTATTTTATAGTGCTCAGGAAACGGCAGCTCGCAGTAAGGGGCGTCCTCACCGGGGCGGAAGAGCACCAGGGTAACCCCCGTGGCCCCATTGGAATGAACCGTAAAGTTTACACCGCCAGGGATAGCGGTAGCGCCGTTAATCTCGTAAAAGCCAGGGCGGATGGAATAGGTAGCCCCATTACATTCAATAAAGTCCAGGGGCACCAGGTGGATGTTGCTGGGCAGCTTCATACTGGCGAGCATGTCGCTCTTGTTTAGCGTATGCGCGTCCATGGGATTGGGCCTATTGATTTCCATTGTGGTCATCCTTTCCATTGATATTGCCTGGGCAAAGCCTTCATCATTGGCCGCTTAGGATCTTCCCGAGCCTTGTATGCCGGTGGTTTTCCCGAAGTATCCAGGCCTAGACATCATAGGTTGGTAGAGGGATTCTTATCCAAGCCTTTCTCTCTACACCAAAAAATTTTAAACAAAAAAGCATGATTGTACCCATTAGAAAAAAAGGCCCCTTGCGAGGGCCTATTTCTCTCTGCGCCTAGCCCTCCCCTCTGCTTACGAGGCAGAATGAGGCTGGGGACCACTAATCTGGTTCCAGGTAGCATTTACCGATTCGGTGCAGTTAAAGTATAGATTGGTCAGCATATAGGCCGGTATACCCAAAGCCTGGGCATGCTGGGTAATCTGAGCCCAGTCAGCCTGCTCGTAGCTAAGCACTAGGTCGTAGAGCTCTCCGCAGCGTCCCTCATGGTTCAGCAAAGCAGCCCTTACCTCATCTGGCATAGGTACTGTAGATAAAATTTCCTCCAAAGGCGCGTCAATCAAGTAATCCAATGTAGAGAACATACCCATCAGGTAGGCTTCCGTGGGCGTAATCGGAATATCCTTGCCGTAATTCATCAGCTCGCTGCAAAAGCTAGCCCGCATAAAGGAAAGCTTCAAAAATTCCTCTGCGGCGCTATCCACCTCGTTGTTAGAATTCGTGGTGCTCAGCAAGTAGATCCACTGCTTTAGCTGGGCAATGCCCAGGGTTACAATGGCTTGACGAATGGTGGTGACCTGATGCTTGGTTGCAAAGTAAGCGGTATTCGCCACCCGGAGCAGCCCATAGGTCAAGGTGGCGTCCATAGCAATGATATTCTCAATCTCCTCCATGTCCGGCTCCTCCCGCACCACCGCTACCATCAGGCGGAAAAAGTTGCTCTGCAGGTAACCGCTGGAGTGGGCCTTAGAGGCCAGCTGTTTAGCCACATAAGGGCCTTCCATGCCATACACCTGGTGGCTTAAAGCCAGGTCGTGGAGCTCTTTGGTGTCTATCTCTGTGGCAATCACCTTTTTGTTCATGCTCTTGGCAAGGTCTATAATATTTTTCATAGAGTGCTCGTTGGTGGTTTTAAAGTTCAGCTTTATATAATCGATATAATCGATAAGAGACAGGTACCGGGGGGCAAACTGAAACTCATTGACCGCAATCTTATACCCATCTCTGGCATACTGCTGAACAAAACGCAGAGCCAGAGGATGGATTACCACACTATCGTCAATTTGAATAATCAGCTTCTGCTTCTCAAATAGGGCCGGCGTTTTCTTCATAAGCAGAGTTGTGGTAAAGGTCATAAAGTGCACAGTATCCTTTAAGGACTTCTCCACATTCTGCATTAGAAAGCTGTAAATCGTATCCGCCACGGCAAACTCATTGGCCCCGCTTCCGTCGTCGCTGTTGCCATAGGCCTGGTTCTCCCCATAGTACAGCAGCTCGTAGGCCAGAACCTGGTTTTTCTCATCCTTTATAGGCTGCCTGACGATATATCTTTCCCGCATAATAACTGTTCTCTCCTCAAATGGCCATCTTGGCCTTTTCAGTTTCGCTTCTCTCCAGCAGGGTGTCCATTACATGAACCAGCCGGCCAATTTCTGGCTTACTCATTTGCTCGTCAGCGCCCAGCTGTTTGCCCTTAATCCGCATCTCCTCGCTGATTAGAGAAGAGAAGATAATCAGGGGGATATGCTTCATATCCGGGTCGTCCTTTACCAGCTTGGTCAGCCTATGGCCGTCCATCTGGGGCATCTCAATATCTGTCACAATCAGGGCAACCTTTTCATCCAAAGTGCCCTCTTTCTTACAGCCAGAGAGATAAACCCAAAGGTCGTGGCCATTGGGGAACATTTGCAGGTTGGTGTACCCTGCCTTAGTCAAGGACTCCTTGATCATGTGGGAGAGCAGAATAGAGTCTTCGGCAATTACCACAGGCCGGTTGTTTCTCTCCCGATGGCCCATTTCATCGATCTCGCTGATCTTAATGGAAGTCTCCGGGGCAATCTCCGCTACAATGCGCTCAAAGTCCAGAATGGTAACCAGCTCCTCGCCACACTGGGCAATGCCGGTAGCCACGCCGTCGTTGCCGCCGCTAATGGTAGAATCCGGCTTTTGAATGTCTTTCCAAGAGATAAGGCTAAGCCCCTCTACGGTATGTACCCGGAAAGCCACCGTCATCTTGTTAAAGCCGGTAAGGATAAACATATCCTTTTGCTTGGGTTCGTAATTGGGGCAGTCCAGGAACCGGGGAAGGTTGATCACCGTAATCACCTCGTCCCTGGGCTTAAAAATGCCCTCTACCGCCGCGTGGGTGTGGGGCATAAACTTCACCGGCTCAGAAATGGTGATCTGCCGCACCTTCGCCACATTGATGCCGTAAAGCACATTGTCGATGGTGAATTTCAGAATCTGTATTTCGTTGGTGCCCGATTCCAGGAGGATCTCGTCTCTCACAATGTCCATCTTTCCTAGCTCCTTCCTAATTTCCTATTTGCTTTACAGCACTGTGTCTGGCTTACCGTAGCTCTTTATGGTTGCCACGCCCGTATTCGGGTTAAAGGATAAGGTACGGGCTACAGAGCCCCCCACATCCTCGGCAATCAGGCGGATATTCTCTGCCTTTAGAGTTCTGTGTACGCTTTCAATATTTCTTTGGCCAATATTCCCTAGAGAACTGTTTGCCGCCACAGCAAACATTTTCGCCCCCCCGGCCACCTTTGCGGTAATTCTAGCGCGCCGGGCGCCTTTAGCTTCCATCTGCCGCAGTGTTTCCCGAATAGCGGTGTCCGCGTACTTCATTGTATTCTTCCGCCCGGCCTCCATGTTTAAAGGAAGCATAATATGAATGAGTGCCGCCAGTTTTACGTTAGGGTCGTACAGGCAGATGCCGCAGCAGGAGCCTAGGGCATATGTAATAAGCTCATTGCCGGTCTGCGTCATTTTCATGTCTGCTATCCCAATTACAAGTTTAGAGCCACTAGCCATCTTCTACGCCCAGCTTTCTCAAAAGGAAATTGAGTGATCTAATATCTGGAGAGAGAAGCAGCCGGCAGGGCATCTCTCGCCCATCACAAACAAAATTGCCTCCTATGGTCATCAGGTAGTCTGTCTGCCCGCCGTACTCGGCCATGGGCACAGTGAGAATTGCTCCCTGCATATCCACGGTAAGGCTTGGCACGGTTAGGTCCACCTTTAGGTCTGCCAGCCCGGAAAGGGCATTGATAAATGTAGAGATCATAATATTGCCTACCTCTACCAGTGCAGAGCGCTGCAGTTCGTCTAACTGGCTGTAGTCCTCTATAGTATGGGAAAGTATCCGCTGAAGAATCAGGTTTACAAACTCTAGGGGCTGTACCGAAAGCATAATCCCGTTTAACTGGTTGCTAATATGTACCAGCACGCCGGCTGTTACAGGCTCTGGGCCGCCAATCCAGTCGATGGCCTCATTATAACCCATAATGCGCACCTCGGGCATGGTAATATGCACCGGGCAGCCCAGCATTCCAGAAAGGGCGGTGGCAGCGTTGCCTGTACCTATGCTGCCAATTTCCCGCAGGGTATCCAGCTCTAGGCTGCTCAAATCCTCATAGTTTTTTATAATCATTGTGCTATCCTCTCAATCCATGGGGAATTGGTTAGCGCAGGCCATTTACAGTGGTTTCAATCTCATCCGAGCACTGAATCATCTTCAAAGCATAGCTGAAGGAGCGCTGGGACTCAATGACCTTTACCAGCTCATTGGCCAAATCCACATTGGAGTTTTCTAAGCAGCCCTGGAGCAGCTTTCCACTGCCCACGCGGAGCTGGCCGTTCTTTTCAATGGGGGAAAACCGGTTATCGCCCAGGTTTTCCATACCATTGTAATTGACAAAGTCAAAAATACCTACCGGCAGCTTCTCCTTTTGGTCTGTTACCTCAATCAGCCGGCCGTTCTGGCCCATAACAAACTTGCCAAATCCATCGGAGAGATACCACTTTGTTTCCAGCTCCCCGGTTTCATCGTTGCGCAGCATGTACTGGCTCATTGTAAAGGAGCCGTCCCGTGTATAGCTGTAATCCCCGGTAGCCGGATCCCACAGGGCGAAAAAGCCATCGCCTTCTATGGCATAGTCCATAGCAAGGCCGGTATCTGACACGCCTGTAGGGTTAAAGTCTGTGTCGGCAGACACCATATAGGCGCCGGTACCCCTGGCCAGGTCGTCTCCCGCGGCCCCCTGCACATAATCGTACATCAAATCAGAGAAAACCGGGCGTTTGGCCCGAAAACCGTAGTTGTTCACATTGGCGATATTGTTGCCGTGGACATTCAGCCGTTCCTGCTGCTGCCAGGCCCCCACCGCCGCGGTATAAAAGGATAGATTCATAAGCCCTTTTCCTTTCTATTATTGCAGCCTGCCCACATCGTTAGAGGCATGGCTCATTACCTGGTCGTACATTTTGGTTAGGGTAGCCGAGCTCTGGTAGGCCCTTTGGGTGCTAATCATTTTAACCATTTCCTGGGCCAGCCCTACATTAGACCGTTCCAGCATTCCGTGGTGTACCCGCACAGTCTGGGCCTCTGGCTGGCCGCCGCCGGTAAACATGCCCATAGGATCTTTTTCCAAGCCGTCGGTGTTCTCAAACACATACACCCCTATCTGCCCCAAAAAGCCGCCTTCTTGAGAGTAGATTCTGCCGTAGTCATCGCACTGAATCTTGTCGGTAACCAGGCGGATTTCCTGGCCGTTTATATCCAGCACCCGGCCATGATCCGGCAAAGAGAGGTAGCTCTCTTCATCCAGAGAAAAGTCGCCAGCCCGGGTATATGCAATCCCGTTATTGGTCTGGATGGCAAAAAAGCCCCGTCCATCGTCCTCAATGGCGAAATCCAAAGGCATGTGGGTCTCGTCAAAGCTGCTCTGGCTAAAGTCTGTGTACAGCTCGCTGGGCACGGTGGCGTAGCTCTGTTCTCCAATTTGGGTATAAATTTTCTCCTTGTTGCCCACAATGTCGTACATCACCTCGTCAAAGGTCTGGCCGGTGAACAGGTCGGACTTAAAGCCCGTGGTGGACACATTGGCCATATTATTGGAAATCACATTTAGGTTTTTACCATAGGTGATCATTCCCGAGGCCAAATTGTAAAAGCCTTTGAACATTGTATAACCCCAGTCCTTTCCTGGTGTGCCCTCTGGGCGCCACCGCAATAATATCTATTAGAAAGCGCGGCCTTTTTTTCAAGGCCCACCCTTGCATTCTCAAAATTTGCAGTACCTATCCAGCTTAGAGTTTCTCCTTTGCAGGCGCGGAAAAACTCGCGTGTACAGAAACACAGGCTTTCATGCTCATTATATCATATTTTGCAGGGCAATGCACTACCAAAATCGTAATTATTTTATATTTCCCCGTTTTTCTTTTCCCAGCCCAGGCTAATAACTCAGCTTTCTTCCCGAAGGTACGCTTCCATAATGGTTTTTAGCTTCTGTACCGCCCGAGCATGAATCTGGGACACCCGGGGAGGTGTAATATCCATTACCGCAGCGATGTCCTTCATTTTAAGGTTCTGCTCGTAATATAGGGAGAGCACCAATTGCTCGTTTTCCTTCATAGAGCCAATCGCTTTTGCCAGGGTTTGGGTAAGCTCCTCCCCCAGCAGGGCCCGTTCAGGGGCGTCAGAGGCACTGTCGGTTTCCGGTTCCGCGTTCCAGTGGTCCGCATTGTCCAAAAGCTCGTCTAAAGAGAGGATGCTGTGAAGAGAGGCATTGGCCATGGCTTCCTGGTACTCTTCCGTAGTAATGCCCAGGTGTTCTATAATTTGAGCTTCGCTGGGCAGCTGGCCGGTTTCCCCATACAGATCTGTCATCGCCTTTTCTATGCGCTGGGCTCTTTGGCGCACGGTTCTGGGTACCCAGTCCTGCTGTCGGGCCAGGTCCACAATCATTCCCCGAATGCGCTTAGATACATACATCTCAAAACGTCCCTTTTCCGGGTCGAACTTATCTACCGCGTCGGCCAGCACAATCAGGCCCTCGTTAATGATGTCATCCAGCTGGGTAAAGCTGCAAAACACCCCGCGGATTTGCAAAGCGATGCTTTTTACTAGCCCTGTATACCGTATGGCAATTTCCCACTTTAGCCGGTGCTTTAGCTCCTGGTCCTCTTCCTGGCGGTAGAGAGCAAAAAGCTCCTCAGCGGTCATTTCGTCGTAGTTTAACGGAACTGGGCGGGGTTTCATGAGCCCACCGCCTTTCTCACAGGAGATGCCTGCATGGTTACATTCCCCAAGGACTGTATCTGCACTGTGCCCACAATCTCGCTAAAAGAGAGCACATTGAGGTTGGCAAAGTATTGAGAAAGCAAGCGGCTTAAGTATATGCGCACCACCTGGCTGGTAAGCAGAATGGGCGGGGAGCCCAGATCGCCGAATTTAGGCATATGCTCTGCAATCTGGGTAATCAGGGTCTGGATAAGGTCTGGCTCCATAGCCAGGTAGATACCATGCTCGTTTTTGGTGAGCGAGGCCACTACCCGGCGCTCCACCTCTGCGTCCAGGGTAACAGCCCGCAGCTGGCCATCCTGACAGAAGCGCCTGGTGATCGTCCGGCTTAGGGCGTTGCGCACGCTTTCGGTAATAAGGTCCGGGTCTCTGGTGGTACCCATGGCGTCCACCATGGTTTCCAGTATGGTCTGCATATCCCGAATGGGGATGCCCTCCATCAACAGGTTGCGCAGCACCTTTTCCAGCAAAGCGTAGGAGATCACATTGGGGCAGGCCTCCTCCACCAGCTCAGGGGAAGTGCGCTTCAGGTTATCTACCAGCTGGATGGTCTCTGTGCGGGTAAGCAGCTCAAAAGCATGCTTTTTAATGGTTTCGGAAAGGTGGGTCAGGATTACGGAGAGGGGGTCAATTACAGTATAGCCGTAAATCTCCGCCATCTCTTTGTTTTCCGGCAGAATCCATCGAGAGGGAATGCCATAGGCTGGCTCTACAGTCTCAATGCCATCGATCTCTCCCAAAGGCTTAGAGGGCTCCAAGGCCAGGTAGTAATCTACCAGAATTTCGCCTTTTGCCACCTCTTCCCCCTTAATTCGTATGGTGTACTGGTTGGTACCAATCACAGAGCTATCGTGCATTCGCACAGTGGGCACCACAAAGCCCATTTCCTGAGCATACTGCCTACGGAAAATCACAATTCGATTGATCAGCTTGCCGCCGCTGCTCTCATCTACCAGGGGGATTAGGCTATAGCCTACCTCCATCTCAATGGGCTCTACGGCCAGCAAGGAGTATACATTGCTGATGTCTTTGTAGTAATCGGCCTCTGTGGGGGCAGCCTCTGGGGCCACCTCCTCTGGCATAGCGGCCAGGGCCTCTTGCTCCTGTTTGGCGCGCATCTGCCGGCTGAGTACAAAGCCAAAGCTCAGCAGCACCACAGCCACCAGGCTCAAAGCCAGGTGGGGCGTGTTTGGCATGAGCGCCAGGAAGACCAGGGCAGCGCCGGCGGTCATAATAGCCCGGGGCTGGGCGGTAAACTGGCGGATAACATCGGTGTTCAGGCTGCCGTCAGAAACAGAGCGGGTTACAATCATGCCGGTAGCAGTGGAGATCATTAGGGCAGGCAACTGGGAAACCAGGCCGTCGCCAATGGTGGCGGTGGAGTACATTGTCGCCACAGTATTCAAATCCTGGCCGCCCTGGACCATGCCAATGATCATGCCGCCAATCAGGTTCACGGCGGTGATAATCAGGGACATCACCGCGTCGCCCTTTACAATCTTGGTGGCGCCGTCCATAGCGCCGTAAAAGTCCGCCTCTCGCTGAATCTTTTCCCGGCGCAGGCGGGCGGTTGCCTCGTCAATCAGGCCAGTGTTCAGGTCCGCGTCAATGGCCATCTGCTTGCCAGGCATGGCGTCTAGGGTAAACCGGGCGGCAACCTCAGCCACGCGCTCAGCACCCTTAGTAATTACGATAAACTGAACCATAACAATAATGAAGAAAATGATGAAGCCAATCACCACATTGCCGCTGGTAATCAGCTGGCCAAAAGCAGCGATTACCTCTCCCGCAAAGCCGTTCTGAAGAATCAGGCGGGTAGAAGACACATTCAGGCCCAGGCGGAACAGGGTAGTGATCAGCAACAAAGAGGGATAAATGGAAAACTCCAAGGTTTCCTTAATGTTCATGGTAATCAGCAGAATTACAACAGACAGCGAAATATTGATTACCAACAAGATATCCAGCATAAAGGTGGGCAAAGGGAGGATCAGGAACAGGACTATGACCACCACAAGCAGCGATACCGCGTTATTCAAAAGCCGCTTCACTGCAGTTCCTCCTTCCAGTTGGAATCCTAAAGAAATCTATAATAAGGCCACTAGGCCAGTTGTTTTCTAAAATAAATGAATTCATAAAGGGGATTACCTTGCCGGAGCTTTAAGCCCGGACATTCCGTTTTCTGTGGGAGAAAAGCCGGGTCTTTTCCCTGCTCTTTCCCTTTTATAGCTTCTTCTCCAGGCGGAAGATGTAAACCAGTACCTCAGCCACTGCCGAATACAGCTCGGGCGGAATTTCCTGGTTCAGCTCGGCTTGGGCATACAGAGCCCGAGCCAAAGGCACGTTTTCCACCACCGGCACCTTGTGCTCCTCCCCTTTGGCCACAATCCTGGCAGCCAGCTCATCCTGGCCTTTGGCCAGCACCACCGGCGCGGCGTCTTTTCCCTGGCGGTAGCGCAGGGCAACCGCAAAGTGGGTGGGGTTGCGTACAATTACATCGGCATCCTGCACCTGCTGCATCATGCGAGATTGGGCCATAGCCCGCTGTACCTGGCGGATGCGGCTTTTAATTTGAGGATCGCCCTCTGTTTGCTTATACTCCTCTTTAATTTCCTGCTTGCTCATTTTCATCTTCCGCTCATGTTCCCAACGCTGATACAAAAAGTCAAAAAACGCAATGGCCACAAAGGCCAGGCAGACTTGCAAAAGCATATTGAATATGGCAGAAAACAGACTTCTGCAGGCAGCGCCTAAATCGGCATACATAAAATTAGCCGCGGATTGCATAACGTCTTGTAGACAGTTGTAGATCAATACCAACAAAATAGTTATTTTAATTATCCCTTTTAGGGCCTCAATAATGCTGCGCAGGGAAAACAACCGTTTAAAGCCATTAAGAGGGCTGAGCTTGCTGAACTTGGGCTTAATAATCTCCCCGGCCACTAAAAACCGGGTTTGGGCAAAGGTTGCGGCCACCGCCACCAGCGCGGTAACACCCAGCATAGGGCCCACGGTAAATACAAAGGCCTCTATGCCTTGAAACAGCAGCTGGGATAAGTTATCTACCACAGAAACCTCCGCCACGCCTGGCACAAAGCTTAGGCTGCGGTGAAAAAACTCGGTCAGGTTGGTCACAAAGCTGGGGAACATTAACCAAAGCATGGCCACACTGCCTACTAAGGTAGCCACAGCGATAATATCCTGACACATGAGAACATTGCCCTTTTTTCGCTCGTCACGCCGTCGTTTTGGCGTTGCCTTTTCGGTTTTGTCCTCGCCTGGCATATTCACCACCTCTTTTGCCGGTACTTAAGGGATGGCGGCTCCATCCGGTCCGGTAGTACTTATCCGCCCTTTGCAAGGGCAATGGCCATTTGTATGTTGTTGAGCATAGTATTCTCCATGCCAAGCAAAAACTCGCTGAATGGACTGATCAGGAAAAAGACCATTGCCAAGCCCACCAACACCTTAAACTCAATATTAATGGCAAACACATTGATCTGGGGGATAACCTTCATCAGCACCCCCATACCCACCTGGCCCATTAGCTCTGCTCCTAGTACCGGCAGGCAAAGCTTTACCGCCAGCAAGGTACAG
This sequence comes from uncultured Oscillospiraceae bacterium, assembly GCA_910588935.1. Classification (GTDB taxonomy): domain Bacteria; phylum Bacillota; class Clostridia; order Oscillospirales; family Acutalibacteraceae; genus Acutalibacter. The sequence continues at coordinate 19,484 of CAJUSM010000027.1, read as the reverse complement.
TCAATAAATACCTGGGCCACCATTTCCGCCGCGTCACTGCCCAAAGCGGCAGTTCCAAAAGGAGTTACTCCCCCAGAAGCTATCATCAGCCGCAGCAAAGTGTGATGCCCGTTGGCCGTAAAAAAGATAAGAATGCTAAAGATGTTCAGTACATTGGCCGTAGGGGTGGACTGCCCCTGAAAGCTGGGATCATAGGTCTGGGCCATAGCCATGCCCATTTGCTCATCCACCACATGTCCCGCCAAGGTGGGGATATAGAGAAAGATATTCATAACCAGGCCAACAAGATAACCCATAGCCACCTCTAGCAGCAAGCGAACTGCCAACTCAATAAAGGTGACCGGCACCGCGGCAGCGCCCTCATACGCAGCATTTACCGCAAGGGACAGCACCAGGGCCATGCCGGCCTTGTAGTAAGCGGGAATATTTGCCCGGCCAAAAAAGGGGGTAAAGAATACAAAGCCGGACATTCTGGCTAAAATGTAAAGGAATAGAGTAAAGCCGGCCCAATCTATCAGTTCCACCGCTTCACCCTCTTATAATATCGAATAGGCTCAGGGCAAACTCCTGTAAGGTAGAGAGCATCCAACTGCCCCCAATAATCAAAAACAGGATTACCACAATAAGCTTAAGAATAAAGGAAATGGTCTGTTCATGAATTTGGGTAACAGCCTGAAGGATTGCCACAATAACGCCCACCGCCATACTCAGCAGCAGCATGGGCGCGACCATCCTGATTACAACACCTATCGCGTCTCGAAAGACGTCTACAACTGGCAGATCCACCCGGCCTCACCTCGTTTCTGTTTGAAAAAAATCCCTCTCGCAGCTTTTTGTCCGCCTCACTGAAAGGTTTGCACCAAAGTGGAAAACAACAGCTCCCAGCCGTTGATGCTGATAAACAGCAACAGCTTAAAGGGGGTAGAGATCATGGA
>CAJUSM010000027.1:0-18539 GCA_910588935.1 uncultured Oscillospiraceae bacterium | reverse complement strand
CATGGAGGGCGGTAGCATCACCATACCCATAGACATTAGGGTGGAGGCCACCACAATGTCTATAAGCAAAAAGGGAATATAGATATAGAACCCGATCTCAAAGGCATGTTTCAGCTCTGTTGCGATAAACGCCGGGGTCACCACCCGCATAGGCAGCTCTACAGCCTCTTCCTGGGTACCAGGGTTCTCCACGCTGGCCAGGTCGCAGAACATATTTAAGGCAGAGGGCTCGGTGTTTCGAAGCATGAACTCCTTCAAGGGCACCTGGGCCCGGTCGAAAAACTCGTCCTGCGTTATTTGTTCATTGATATAAGGGGTGTAGGCCTGCTCATTTACCTGGTCAATAACTGGACCCATGGTAAAAAGGGTTAAAAATAGGGCAACACCCACCAAGACCATGTTCGGTGGGGTTTGCTGTGTGCCCATGGCGTTGCGCAGAAACGAAAGCGTAATAACGTACCTGGTAAAAGACGAGCACATTATTACCAACGACGGCAGCAGGCTAATAAGAGTGGTAAGAATAATAATTTCCAGGGTTTGCACGCTGTCGCCGTTTATATTGATCAGGCCGTCGATATTTTCAGGCAAAAGATCACGCTCATTTCTTCCGGGAAAGGTTGTCGCGCAGTATGTCCACAAAACTGGGCTGCTGCGCGGCCTCCCCTGTTTTTTGCAGCCAGCTGGCCGCCTCCTCCTCGTTCAACTCCTTTAAAAGGCTAATGCCGCCGCCAGTAACCCCCAGCAGCAAGCACCGGTTATTTAGGCGCACCAGCACCAGCCTCTCGTTCTTACCCAGGTTTACCTGCCACAAAAGCTGCAGTTTCCCAGTGCCGTCTACTCCCCTTGCCCAGCCGGGCATTCCCCGCTGGCCAATCAGCTTTGTAGCCCAATAGGCCAAAAACAGCACCAGTACCACCATAGCCAGCATACCTAATAGGGAGAACAGCGTTCCCCCCATCCCGGTGCTTAGGGCCCGCAAACCTGTCATTAGGGCGCGCCAACAATTGAGGTAACAGTCTTCATAATCCGGTCCGGCTTAAAGGGCTTTACAATAAAGTCCTTTGCGCCAGACTGAATGGCCTCAATTACCATTGCCTCTTGGCCCATGGCAGAGCACATAACAATGTTGGCCGAACCGTTTTTGGCACGCATGGCCTTCAGCGCCTCCAGGCCATCCATATTGGGCATGGTAATGTCCATAATGACCAGGTCCGGGTTGAGCTCAGTGAACTTCTCCACCGCGTCGGCGCCATCCACAGCCTCATGGAGGTCGGTGTAGCCGTTCTTAGACAAGGTATCCTTGATCACCTTACGCATGAACGCAGCGTCGTCAACCAGTAAAATCTTTGCCATAGTTGTTCATCCTCTTTTCAATGTTTGATTTCGGCCTGTTGGCCATATCTATACCTGTCAGGCAGTTTTCGGGCCGCCATTTGCTACTGCTGGGTCAGCTCCTCAATGCCGGGTTTCTTTAGTATTTCCGTTACACGGATACCAAAGTTATCATCGATTACTACTACATCCCCTTTGGCAATACACTTGCCGTTCACAAACAGGTCCACCTGATCTCCGGCTAGTTTATCCAGCACCACCAAAGAACCTTTGGAGAAGGAGAGGATTTCCTGAACCCGTTTGCGGGTTCGGCCAATCTCTACCGTAACCTCTAGGGGTACGCCCATAATCAGTTCTAGGTTCTGAGACTGCTCCTGGCTCAGTTCCTCGCCGTTGGCCAGCTTAGGCATTGGCGGCGGCGTGGTGCCAATCACCTTGGGTTCTGGCATAGGCCAGCCATAATAGGGGTTCGGCGGATAATAGCCAGGATACATGGGCATACCATCTGCCCCCAGGGGCATTTGCATTTGTCCTGGCATGACCATCTGTCCCTGCGCCTGCCCTGGCATTTGCATTGGGGGCTGCTGAGCTACAGGCTGAGCAGGCATTTGAGGGGGCGCCTGGGCAGGAACAGGGATGGGAGCGGGGGCAGCCGGAGCTGCCGCGGGCGCTCCTGTCCCTGCGCCAGCCATCAACTTCTCAATCTCTTCCTGGCTCAGCTTGCCGCCGCCATCGCTAGAGGCGGCCGGGGCAGGTTCCGGGGCCGGAGCCGCTGCTCCACCGCCAGTCAACAGCTTTTCAATTTCCTCTTGGCTCAGCTTGCCGCCATCGCCAGAGGGCGCGGGAGCGGCAGGGGCCGGAGCCGGGGCCGGGGGCGGCGGAGGTGGCGCAGCCTCCTCCTCGTCATCATCCAAGCCAAATCCCTTTACCAGTTCTTTGGCCAAATCTACAGAAATAACATTCATAAATTCGCTTTGCAGCTGATCTTCCAATGTAAGGGCAAAGCGCACAACCACAATAGGGCCCTCTTTTACCGGCATCCGCTCCCGCTTCATAGCCTCAGGATCGTACACGTCAAAGGTCTCCGGCGTAGAGATATTCACCACCCGGCCCAGAAAGTCAGAAAGGGCCGTGGAGGCCGCCCCCATCATCTGGTTCATGACCTCGCATACCGCGCTGAGACTCAGCTCGTCCAGAACAAATTCATCCGCCGGGGTATCGGTACCCATTAAAATATCAACGATTACTTTGATGTCCGACATGCGCAGCAACATCAGGTTGCTACCGTCTAAACCGGAAACATATTTGATCTCTACACCTACCGCCGGTTCAATATCGCCCAGCTCAAAATCTTTTACATCTACTATGGTTACTGTCGGTGTGGTGATATCCACCCGGTGGTCCAGCAAATTAGAAACCGCTGTGGCCGAAGAACCTAAGCTAATGTTCATAATTTCGCCGATAGCGCTAATCTCCATTGGCTTAAAAACATTATTGTCCATTTTGCAACTCGCCCCTTCTACCGGCGTTATGATACACCTCTTTAATCTTCACAGCCAGCTTCTTATCGCTGACCCCCATCAGCCCGTTGAACCATCTCTGACCGCCTACATACAGGTTCAGCGCGCTATCCTGCTTTTGATTTAGATCGATCACGTCGCCCACATTCAGCCGGTAAATATCATCCAGCCGCAGGGTAGTGCGGGCCAGCTCTGCCCGAATCTCCAGTGTGGAGTCTCGCAGATGCTCGAAAATCTCCTCAGATTTCTCTTCATTGTTGGCCTTTTTCGAGGGGCTGCCTAGGCTCATTTCCGTAAATATGTTGGAAAGCACAGCCTCTGGCAGAACCACGCTCATACTTCCCGCTGTATTGGGGAAAGTTACCTTGATATCAATGAGCACCACGGTCTCTTCCAAGCCGATCAGCTGTACAAGGGTTGGGTTATTCTCTACCCGGCCAAATTCAAAGTCCAGCTGGATATAATTTTCCCAGGTAACGCCCATCATGGCCACAAAATCCTGGATTAACACTTCGTAAAGCTTAAGATCCAACTCAGTATAGCTGTATTCGTCCGGCAGGTTCTCTATATCTCCATTGCCGCCGGTCATCCGGTCCATCATACTTACCATCATGGGGGTGGTAACATAGAGCAGCACAGGGGTCTCCTCCACCTCGTCTTTCAGAACCAGGTGGGCGGTGGTAAGCACCGCGTTGTCGGTAAGGGCATTGGAAAACTCAAAATAGCGCTGCTCCTCCACCGACTCCACCGTAATCTCGCAGGTGGTATGCACTAGGCCGTTAATCCTGGTGGTAAGCATTCGGGAATAATTATCAAAAATGCTGTTAAGCATTTTCAACCGGTCCTTAGTAAACTTTCTTGGGCTGCTAAAATCGTATTTTCTATATTTCTTTTCTGGCTGCTTTTCCTCCTGGGCGGCCTGTCCTCCTCCGCCCCCATTCATAGAGTTTAGCAGCGCGTCTATCTGGCTTTGCGATAATACCTCTGCCATTGGCTAACCCTCCTGGCTCTCGCCGCCGGATTCAGCCTGGCTGGTTCCTTGGGAACCGCTGCTGCTCTCAGAGGCACTGCTGCTGTTGGTTTCGGAGCTCTCGCCAGAGGAGCTTGCCTGGCCGATGGTCTCCCCTTTTCTCATAGCTTCATACTGCTCTATGGCATCGCCCATCTTGTCGATCACGTTTTCACCGGTAACCACCATTTCTACCCGGCGGTTTTTCCAGCGATTTTCATCATCATTTGGCGCAATTGGGCGGTGCTGGCCATAGCCCTGGCTTACCAAACGGGCAGGCTCAATCTCCACAATTTTTTGCAAATATGCTGTTACCTCACTGGCGCGCCTACCAGAAAGCATACGGTCGAAGTCTACATCATTGGCGTTATCGGGGTCAGACTGAGCCGTATGGCCCATAATGCGAATCTCATCAATATATGGAGCTGCCGCATTGAACATAGGCGCCATCTTATCCAACAATTTTTTGCCGTCATCTCGGAGATCCCACATATCCCCATCAAAAAACACTGTGTCAGAAAGGGAGATAAACACAAAGCCATCGCCCTTGGTAATCTCTACATTAACCCCAGATTCTTCCTTTACCTGCTGCAGCGCCTGGTAAAGCTGTTCCAGGGCGTCCGCAATCTCTTCTTGCTTTTCCTCCAGCTCTTTCAGCTCTGCTTCAGCAGGGTCTGTAATACCCGCGTTATCCTCATTGGGGTCGGCAAAAGGACCCTTTTCATTGCCGGCCTCTATCTTGGTTTCTGCCGGGGTGGCGTTGGGGTTAAAGCTCTGAACCATGGCTTTCCATTTATTTTCGTCAACCGTGGATATGGAGTATAGCAAAACAAAGAAGCACAGCAGCAAGGTTACCATGTCGCCATATGTATCCATCCAGTTGGCACCGCCGCCTTCGCCGCCTCCGCTTTTCTTTTTCATCTTGGCCGGATACCTCCAATCCTTAGAAAATTTATTTGTTCCTGCCGGTTGCTTCCCAGCCAGTTACCGCCCTTTCATCGCCAATACCGCTTCGCTGGGCATGGATGCGCCATACCCTGCGAAGCGGTACCGTTTGGTACCGGCAGGCAGCCGGCCCGGGCAAACGCTTGCCGGAACGTTAACTGCCAAATTCAATTCCAAGTTATTATAGCAAATATTGACCCCCCGCGTCAAGAGCACATTGCCCTCTTGGGCAGGAAAAATAAAGCCCCGGGGGAAAATTTATCCCAGCGCAGGGGCTGCTTAGCCTTCTCCGCCGCCAGAACCTCCATCTGCCAGCTTCTCCCGCTGCTTCTGGCCCACAAAGGTCAAAAGCTTCTCCCGCAGGAGCTTGGGGTTCTCGCCAGCCTGAATGCAGGTAATGCCCTCTACAATGATCATCTTGTTCAGCACCTCTTCGCTGTCCCGGATGCGCAGGTTATTGGCGACAGGGCCAAAGATCATATGGGCCAGAATACAGCCGTATAGGGTAGTAATCAGGGCCACGCCCATGTCCTTGCCAATGTTGCTGGAGCCAGAGGTGGGGTCCATTTTTTTCAGCATGTTAATCAGGCCAATCAGCGTGCCCACCATACCAAAGGCGGGAGAAACCGCAGAGGCCTTGTCATATAGGGCCGCGGCCGCGTTATGCCGGTCAGACATGCACTCAATGTCATTTTCCAAGGTAGCGCGAACCCGGTCCGGGTCGTTGGCGTCCACTATCAGCATAATCGCCTGCTTAAAAAAGGGATCCTCCTGCTCGTTGGCCTTTTCCTCCAGGGCCAGCAGGCCGTCCTTACGGGCGATCTGGGCTAAATCCACCAGCTGGTTGATAATGGTTTCCGGCTTCTGCTTGGGGTTTTTCAGCATAACCGCAAAGTGCTTAGGAATGCTGATAAAAGTTTTCAGCGGGAAGCTGGCCATAACAATTGCAATGGAACAGCCAATAACAATCATAACACTGGGGCCGTCCACAAAGTTCATCAGCTGGGTGAAGTCGTAGGGCGGGAAGCCGTTGGCCATGCCCAGCACCATAACCACAGCGGCAAGCACCAGGCCAATAAGATACGCTATATTCATGACTTTTTACACCTTCATTCCAGATTTCCCAACCCGTTTTTATCTTCTGTAGCCTGGCCTTGTACTTCCCGAGGACCGGGGAGCAGCGGGTTTGGGGTTCTCATTAATGGTAATCTCCCTGTGGATATCCATCACCTTTGCGCTATAGTCCGCTATCTTCTCAATAATTTCCTGTACGGACTCTCGCACCAGATAGAAATCCCGGTTCATCATAACGATCTTCGTCTCGGGGATCAGCTCAATGCACTCGATCTGCAGATGGTTTACAATAAACCGCTCATCGCTGGTTTTGGTCAGCATAATCATAAACTCGCTCTCCTCCTTGTAAGCTTGCCCGGCCCCAAGGAGCCCATTGGCTGGGCCCCTTGCAGGCAAGGCTTTTCCTTGTCCTCAGTTTTTTCTTTTTTCTCCGGCCCAAGGGCCAGAGGCAGTGCCTAAGCGTTAGAACCAATCAGCGCTTCATGTTTACCAGCTCTTCCAGCATGCTGTCGGTTACAGTAACAATACGGGTGTTTGCCTGATAGCCGCGCTGAATCATAATCATGTTGCTGATCTCGCTGGCCAGGTCCGTGCCGCTGCTCTCCAAGCCGCCGCTTACCAGCTTGGTGCTGGCGCCAGAGTTAATGGGAATTTCAAAATCCTTTAACGAAGCAGTCTGGTCAGGGCCGGGCTCCTCATAAAAGGGGCTGTCTGGGTCATTGCTGTTCTTTACAGAGTGGCCAATGGAAACTAGGCGCACGTCTCCCGCGCCTTCCAGGGCCTGGTAATAGTGGCCGTCCACATGGGTAACGCCGTTGGGATTCTCCACCTTGGCCAGGGCGATAGAACCAATCACCACTGCCTCGCCGCTGCTGGTGGTACAGGTAATCCGGCCGGTGTTCTCGTCTATGCTGATACTGTCGGCAATAATGCGTTTCCCTGTGGTTAGGTCAGGGTCCTCCACATCCTTAACCTCGCCAGTGGTGGTATCATAGGTGGGATATACCGCGTCCCCCGCTTTGGTCACTTCAATTTCTGTGGTCACATCATTGCCATTGGCGTCCTGGGTGGTCACAGTCTTTGTGGTCCGCTGGGCAAACATGGGCTTGCGGATTGCCGTAAGGGTGGGAGACGGGGTATATTCGTCGATAATTTTGGTCTTCCATACCGGCTTATCGTCTGTACCCTCATTCTTAGCCTGAATCAGGTTTCCGTCCTTATCCAGGTAGAAGCCGCCGTCTTCCCGGTCAGCCTCAGCCACATTTTCAAAATAGCTTTCCTTGGCGTCCGGGTCAAGCCAATCGGCGTTCTGGGCAGCCCCTGTATCATCGTACTGGGGATCCATATACTTGTTATAAACCGGGTTGGAAACAGACAAAAAGCCATAAACTACCTGGCCCTGGCCGTCTACCAAATAGCCCTGGGAGTCAAACTCCAGGTTGCCCAGGCGGGTCAGGTACATGTTCTTCAGGTCATCCTGGCTGGTAAAGGTCTGCCCCTTATCGCCCACAATAAGGAAACCATCGCCGTCGATCATTACGTCGGTGGGCCTGCCTGTGGGGGTATAGTTCTTTGTGCTCATATCCAAGTCTATGGTACCAATGGAGGAGCCATAGCCCATCTGGGCCGGGTTTTTACCGCCCAAAAGTGCGGAGCCATTACTGCCGCCCCGAACAGAAGTGTAGAGCGCCTCCAAAAACGTGTACCGGGTAGACTTGTAAGCGTTGGTGTTCACGTTGGAGATGTTCTGTCCGATCACGTTCAGTGCGCTCATGTGCGCTTTCAGGCCTGCAACGGCCGCATACATTGCACCTGTCATTCGCGAAAATTCTCCTTTGCTTGTACTGGCACGGCCGGCGGGAGCCAAACGGGCCCCCTGCCATAGCCTCCAGCTGTGGTCCGGCTATTTGCCTTCTGTTACAGCAATACCGCGCCGTCAATGTTGGTAAAAATGTTCTCTTTCATCTCGTCTTGGCTCATGGTGGTAATCACCCTGCCATAGGGCACATTAATGATAAAAGCCTGGTTGGCGTTAAAGGCCAAAATATTCTTGGCCCCCTTTTCCTGTGCCTTTTCCACCGAGCCCGCCAGCTGTTCCATAAGCGCGGGGGTAAGCTCAATGCCTCTTTCCTCTGCCCTGCTAATGGCGTGCTTGGAGAAGTTGATGGCCTGCTGGGGACCTGTGCCGGCAGTAGGCTGCGCCTGGCTGTTTTGCTGCAGCTGCTGCAGCATTTGGCCAAAACTGCCCTTGGCAGCCGTTTTCTGGGCCGCAGGGGCAACCGCTCCCGGCTGGAGCCCTAAGCCCTGCACACGGTCAATCATACCCTCACCTGTCCTTTCAAACCTGCTGGGTGCTGCCGCTGTCCTCTACCGGCGGGGTGGTTTCTCCCTCATCGGGCTTGTCGCCGCCCTCATCAGGCTTGTCAACACCCTCATCGGGCTTGTCGGGATCCACATCTTCCTTTTTCTCCGGCAGCCGGCCCACCGCCATAATATCGGTAAGGTAGTAGCTGTCGTTGCCAATAAAGATTACCTGCTGGCCGTTTAGGGTACCGGTACCGGTTACCACGCCCTGGATCTCTTTCAGGGTCTTGCCCTCATACAGACCCACGGTAACCTCTTTGCCTACCAGAGAAGCCGCGTAGGTAAGCACAGTAGAGTCGTCAATCAGTGTGCTGATGTTTGTAATGGCCTGCACCACCGACATTTGCACCATCTGGTTCATCATGTCTGTAGTAGAGGCGGCATTATCAATGTCCTGGTTCTGGAACATGGCCACCATCAGGTTCAGAAAGTCGTTCATGTCCAGCTCTTTGCCGGCCTTTTTGTTGGTACTGTGCTGTGCCTTTTTGGCCTGGCCCACATTGCTGGTCATTACATTGGAAAGGTCAAGCATTCCTCCGGAAGCCATTTCTTAGCCACCTTTCGTTTTGGTATAGTCTTACTCGCTTCTCAGCTCCACCAAGCCCAGCCTGAGCTGCTGGATAAAGTCATCAGAAGCGGCTTTGCGCTTTTGCTCCTGCTGCTGGTGCTGCTGGTTTTGCTGGTTCTGGCCGTCAGGATTCAGGAACTGGTTGTTGGCGTCCTCTGCCTGCTGGGGCTGCTGAACTTCTACAGTAACCGGGGCCTGGGTATTATTTTCCATGGCGTTCTGCAGGCCGCTGCTATGCTGCTGCAAAAGGGCCGCAGCCTTGGCTGTTGTGGCGGTAAACACCACATTTAGCCCGCCGTCTGCCCCTCGAATGATCTCCACAGTAAGCTTACCCAGGTTCTGGGGGTTCAGCTGGATCTCAACCTTGGTCTCCCCCTGGGCCAAAGCCGTGTTAATCCGGTTAGCCAGCTGCTGGGGCATATCAGGCTCCTCAGCTGCCACAGGTTCGGCGGCAGGCTCAGCCACCTTTACGGGCACAGACTTGCCGCTAAATACCGGGCTGCCCAGCTGCTCTCCTGAAAAAGTTTTCGGCTCAGCTTTCTCCTCGCCTTTTTCCGACTCCACAGGGCCTTTTTCCACCTTAATCTGGTGTTCGCCGGCAGGCTGCTTCAGGTTATTCTCTGGCTGTGTCTGTCCCTCAGCCTCTTTTACAGGCTGCTGTACCTGAACCTCGCCCTCTGCCTTAGGGGCTACCCCTTCAGCATCGGCAACAGGCTTCTGTGTCTGCTCTGCTTTTGCCTGAGGCTGCGCCTCTGGCCTGGCATCCACCGTGTTCAAATACTCCGCGCCGGTCTCGCTGGTCTGGGCGGCGGCAACGGGCATTTCCGGCGCTGTCCTCTCCGCTACGGCCACAGGGGCGGTTTCTGGCTCTGCCTGGGGAACAAACTCAAAATGCACCACGGGCTGAGAGGTAACCAAAGCAGCCGCTACCTGGTAGCCTGCCTCTATAACCTCCTGGTCCTTGGTGCCATTGGGTTTCTGGCTGGCCCCATCCTCCTTCTGGCCGGGGTCAACCTTTTCCTCAGTCGTAGTCTCTGTCTTCTCCTCAGCGTCCTGCTGGGGCTTCTGCCCTTGGGCGGTCTTGCTCTGCTCCCGCAGCATGGCCTCAAACTCGCCTGGCTCCTGGCTGGGACTTTTGCCCTGGGGCGCCTTCGTCCCCTGGGTGATTTCCGCCGCCAGATTCTGCACCATCATTTCAATGTTCATTGTTTTCACCTCCCTTCCATGTCTCGCTATATATGTTCTGCCCGCAAGCGCTGGGCCTTGTATGCTACCAAAATGTAATTCTGCCTGCCAAGATCAAGCCGGGGAGCATCTGGTTACATCCCGCCAGCAGAACGCCTGGCCATTACCAGGTCGTCAATCTCCTTTTCCTCTGCCTTGGCTATGGCGCTGTTGTATTCTCCCAACTTGATATCCTTTAGCTTTTCCAGCGACTGGGTTTCCTGCTTTGCCTCTACCAGCCTGGCCCTGCGCTCCTCTTCCACCTTTTGCAGTTCCCGGAGCTTGGCCAATTCCCGTTTCAAAGCCTTTGCCAGCACTTCAATGCCGGTCTCGTATTTCATAGCCTCTACAATGGTAATCCCCTCCGCCTTCTTCTGGCGGTATTCCTCCTCGCAGTCAAGCAGATTCTGCCTGGCCTGTTCCAATACGGTTTCCTGCCTGCGCACCTGGGCCAGGGCCGTACCGTGTTCGGCCAGGCGGATATCCAGTACCTGGGTTTTGTACCTCAGCACCGTATCCAGCTGAAATTTAAACTTTTTCATACCTTCACCATGCCTCCGCAAGGAGCCCCTTGCTCCATAAGCGCGGCCCTTTCTTACGATTTTATTAGTAAAAAAATACTATTTATTGTCTTTTTCTGTTTATTTCCATTTCACAAGGAATCCATAGAATTAAAACCCGTGAGGCTCTTCCCTGCTCCGCATCACCATATATATGCGATTGTTCCAAAAAAGTGCCGGCCTTTCACCGCCCAGAGAGAATTTTGTTCATCTCCTCCAAGCACTGCTCATAAGAAAACGCCTCGTTGATTCCCTGCATCAAAAAATCATTGATTCTGTCAATTTTGGTCAGGGCAAAGTCCAGCTTGGGATTGGTACCCGCCTTGTAGGCGCCAATCGATACCAGGTCCGCATTTTGATTGTAAGTACTCATAATATCCCGAACACGAGAGGCCATCATCTTGTGCTGATCATCTACCAGCTCTACCATTAGTCGAGAGATGCTGGCCCCAATGTCAATGGCCGGGTAATGGTTGGCGGCGGCTAAGCTTCTGCTAAGCACAATATGGCCATCCAAAATGCCTCGTACTGTATCGGCAATGGGCTCATTGGTATCGTCTCCCTCTACCAGCACTGTGTAAATTCCAGTAATGGAGCCCCGCTTAAAGTTGCCGCTACGCTCCAGCAGCTTGGGCAGCTCCGCATAAATAGAGGGCGTGTAGCCTCTGGCCACAGGCGGTTCTCCAATGGCTAAGCCTACCTCCCGCTGGGCCATGGCAAAGCGGGTTAAAGAGTCCATCATCAGCAGCACATCCAGGCCCTGGTCTCGAAAATATTCGGCAATTCCGGTGGCCACAGTAGGGCATTTTTTCCGCAGCATAGCCGGCTGGTCAGAGGTAGCCACCACCAGCACAGAGCGGGCCATGCCCTCCTCCCCCAGATCCTTCTCTACAAACTCCAAAACCTCTCGGCCACGTTCTCCCACAAGGGCAATTACATTGATATCTGCCTTTACATTTTTGGCAATCATGCCCATTAGCGTAGATTTTCCCACGCCAGAGCCGGCAAAAATTCCCATACGTTGGCCCTTGCCAATGGTTAGCAGGCCATCAATGGCTTTTACCCCAAACTCCATCCTCTCCCGAATAGGAGGCCGGGTGAGAGGATTGATGTAGTTGCTCCCCAAGTAGTACTTGTCGCCCCCTTCAAAGGGGCCCTTGTCGTCAATAGGCTGGCCCAAGGCATTGATAATTCGCCCTTTTAGAAAGGGTCCGGCCCGAAGCTGCAGCTGATGTCCTGTGTTCCGCACAAAATTCCCAGAGGAAATACCGGTCATTTCCGCATAGGGCATCAGCAGCATCCGGTCGTTTTTAAATCCTACCACTTCCGCAGGCACCTGCCCGCCAGACTCCCCGCTGTAAATACGGCAGATATCCCCAACAGCGGCTCTGCCGCCGCTGGCCTCAATGGACATGCCCACAATATTTTCAATTTTTCCTGTATGGCCGATGGTTTCGGCCTGCTGTATCTGTTTTATGGTATCCTGAAACATCAGCCCGCCACCATCCTTTTAGCCCGGCCAGCCACTGGGGCTCCTATCTATGTCGGCATTGGATATAATTCCCCGAAGATTGTCCAGCTGGGTGGAAACGCTAACATCCAAAATTTCGTCTGGCATCTCAATAATGCAAGTGCCAGACTCATCGTCTGCCATGGGAATAATCCGCACCCTGTCGGAAAGCCTGGACATAGCTTCCGCCAGTTCCGGTACAGTAGAGGCGGAGGCCTTGGCATCACAATCGGCAATATAGATCTGTACCCACTCACACCGCCGGCGCTTGGCTGTAGCCGACTCAATCATGCGGATGAGAATATCTCCGCTGCTTTTTAAGCTAACCCGAATCACCTTTTCGGCAATGGTCAGGGCCAGCTCCTTCAGTTCCTGCCTGCAGTCCTCCAGCATCTGGTCCCGGGCGCGCAGGGCCTCTTTCATAAATTGCTGAATTTCCTTTTCTTGGGCAGCGGCCTTCTTCTCCAGCTCCTGCCGGCCCTCTGCCCTGCCCTCGCCCATACCCTGGGCATAGCCCATGCGGTAGCCCTCTTCCCGAGCGTTGGAGCGCATGGTTTCAACCTCGGCCTGGGCCTCGGCAATGGCCTTTTCTTTCAGCTGCCGGGCCTCCTCCTCGGCCTGGGCCAAAATAGCGTCCGCCTGTATCTGGGCAAAGTCAATGGCTGTGGGCTCTGGTTCCGGTTCCGGTTCCGCCTCCTCCGGCTCCGCGTCCGGCTGGGTCAGCTCCGGTATCGCCTGGGGTTCCGGCTCTGGCTCCGGCTCAGCTACGGTAAGCTCGTCGGCGTCCGGAAACACATATTTATCCGCGGTTATATTTACAAAACGCTTAAAAATATTCGGCACGCCGGCAATCTCCCTTCTCCTTCATATTGTAAGCTAACAACGTAAAGCCCTATCCTAAGGCCATCAAGCAATAATATCGTCCTTGCCGCCCTTGAGGATAATAATTTCGTTCTTGGCCTCTAGGTCTCGGATTACGCCCACAATGCGCTGCTGGGCGTCGTCCACGTCCTTCATGCGCACGTTGGTGGTAATCTCCAGGTCGTCCTTGATGGACTCGGCCATGCGGGTAGACATATTTTTGAACAGCTTGTTGGCCAGCTCGCTGGTAGCAGACTTGAGCGCCAGCACCAGGTCGTGGGTATCGCAGTCCCGAACAAAGCGCTGAACAGACCGGTCGTCCATGGTAAGGATATCCTCGAACACAAACATACGCTTGCGGATCTCGTCGGCCAGAACAGCATCGTACATGGTAAGGCCGTCGAAGATGGTCTTCTCGCTGACCCGGTCCACATTGTTCATCACGTCGGCCACAAAGTCTATGCCGCCCACCTGAACATTGTTGCTGCTAAAGATATTGGCAAATTTATTAGACATTTCCGCCTCGATAATTTTTACCGCGGTAGGGGAAGCGCTATCCATAGTGGCGATGCGCTCCACCACCTTAATCTGATTTTCCGGCTCCAGCTGGGCGATTACTGCCGCCGCCTTATCCGGGTCTACATAAGAGAGAACCAGGGCAATGGTCTGGGGCCGTTCGTTCTGCAGGGCTGTAAACAGGTCCTTTTCCCCGGCCTTGTTCATAAAGGCGAATTCCCGGTTCTTTAAAGACTTGGTAACCTTATCCAGCAAAGAGCTGGCGGTTTGGGCGCCAAAAGCCTTTTCCAGCACAGTGCGGGCGTACTCAAGCCCACCCTCTGTTACAGCCTTGTTGGTCATGCACATCTGGTAGTACTCGTTAAGCACCGCCTCTGTGGAGTCCGCATCCAGGTAGCCAAGCTTAGCCACCTCCAGGGTGATCATCTCCACATCCTCAGGCTCCATGTACTGGTACAGCTGAGACGCCTTATCCACGCCCAAGGAAACAATAACCGCCGCGGCCTTCTGCGCGCCGCTCATGGTATCGATTAAAGAGGGCTGGCCCAGCCCAGGGACCTCCTGGGTTTCCTCCTGGACCGCCGCTGTCGCTGTCTCGGCAGCGGCTTTTTCCGCCTTTTTGCCCTTCTTAGGCTTTTCTTTGGTCCTTTCAGCCATTGGCGTTTTCATCTCCCTTCAGCAGCGCCTTGATCATCTGCGCCGCGATCTCCGGGTTCTTCTCAGCCAGCTCGCGCACATTCTTGCGCAGCTCCATGCTCTTCTCGGTATGTACATCCATAATATCCGCGCCGGCGGGCTCTTCTGCCGCCTCTACAACAGGCAGCTCCTCTTGAATCATATCCTCGGGAGTAATTACCGCCACAGGCTCCAGCATCTGGAGGTTCTTGCGGTTGCGGCGGCGGCCCAGCAGCACAAACACAGTAAACAGCAGCATAAACAGGAACAAGCCAGCCAATAGGGCCAGGTAGACCCACAGCGGAATATCCGCAAAGGGATTGAGCACCGGCTGGGTAGTGGTTTGAGTATCAGGCCGGTAGAACTGGTGGCTGATTACCGAGATCTTGTCGTTCTGCTGGGCAGGCAAAATGCCCGCCGCCCGGCCCACATGCCCCACCAGGTCCTGAGGATTGGTGGTGTTGGGCACCTCGCTGTTTATACTCACCGCCACAGTTACATCCGTGATAATTCCCGCAGGAATAGACCGGGTGGTGGTGGTCTTGTTGTTTTCAAAGTCGGTTTGGCCGCTGCCCTTAAGGGCTTCTTCATCTCCTGTAGGCTGGAAATTTTCTACATAATTGGGAAAATCAGAATTTGTGGTGGTGCCGGGAACACCGCCTGTACCCTCATCGCCAGGCACAATCTCGGCAGACCACACATAGCTGCCAATAATTCCCTTGCCGTTGGTATTGCCGCCCGCCCAATCAGGCTGGCTAAACTCTGTGGACTCTGAGGTAGATATGCTCACATCCACTGTAGTATTCACACTGACCGCCACGTTTCCTTCTCCAAATATGGGGATAAGCACATCCATTACCTGCTTCTGGAGCTTCTTGTTCTGCTCCTCTTCCAGCTCCATTTTCAGCTGGGCGGCAGTGCTGTTCACTGTGGCCTGGGCGTCGCCTTCGTCATATGTATTGCCTTCACTGTCCCGGATATCCACATTATCAATAACCAGGCCCTTTACCGCGTGGCTAACAGTGGCCCGTATGGACTCGGCCAGCTTCTGGTTCAGCACGGCCTTTTCCTCCATCGTCACCACAACCGAGGCTGAGGCCTCAATAATATTATCCTGGCTAAGGACATAGCGCCTGTCCTCTCCCTGGGTAATATTTACCACCGCGTCCTTTACGCCGTCAAACCGGCGTATGGTGCCCGCCAGCCGGTCCTGCAGGTCAAACAGGTACATCATAGCCCGGTCCGACTCTGTAGCCAGAGAGCTGATATGATCCAGATACAGGGCATAGTCAGTCCCCGAGCTGGGGAAACCTTCTGCCAGCAGTTTGGCCTTTAGGTCGGAATCCTGGTCTTTGGGCACCGTAATGGTATCTGTACCCTCAATCTTGAATTCGGTTACGCCGTTCTCATTCAGGTATTTTGTAATGGACGACATATCTTCACTGGTTAAACCGGTAAACAGGGGGACATACTCGGTGTTAGAGTTCCATGCCACCAGTATGGCCAGGCCTGCCAACGCCGCCACAACCGCGGCAACGATAACGATTTTTACCGTTTTGCTCAAGCCTCCCGCCGTTTCTTTTACGCGGGACCATATATCCTTTGCCTTTTCTTCCACTTGCTCAACCTCCTAAGCCTGGCTGCAACCTAATTCAGCAGCCCGCTTTACAGGCTGGTGCGCACGAGCTCGTTATACGCCTCTAAGGCCCTGTTCCTCAGCTGCACAAGCAGATTTACGGACATCTCGTACTTGCTGCCGGCCAGGGTTAACGCCGCGGGATTGTCTAGCTGTCCAGTGGCCATTAAATACTGCATCTGGGTCTTTTCCGCGTCCGTCTCCTTCACCGCGTCAATGGCAGAGCGAAATATGTCGCCAAAGTTCCCCTGGGCTTCCACTGCCTCGGCCGCCTGAAGGCCGCCGGTTTTTACCACAGGGGAGATGGGGTTTATTGAATTGATCATCGCGTCTCAACTTCCTTTCGTATATTAAAGCCTCCCCGGGCAAAAACCTGGGTGCGCCTTTATTTCCAAAACAAAAATCACTTAAAGCAAGATTTCAGCCACCTGGGGCCTACCGGCTGCCAAGTTCCAATCCCCGGGAAATCACAGATTTCAGGGTATTAAAGGCGGTTACATTGGCAGAATAAGCCTGAGTGGCCGCCATAGCGTCTGTAATCTCTTTTACCAGGGTAATATTGGGCAAACGAAGATAGCCCTCCTCATTGGCATCGGGATGAGTGGGCTCATAGCTCAGCGGGAACTCGCTGGGATCTTCCGCAATTTCTACTACTCGAACGCCGCCAGTGCCATCTGCCTCCCGGTTGGAAGCTCCCATAGCAGAGGCCATGGCCATGCGGAAATTATTCCTTCCGCCCTGGGCTTCAAAAACCACCATTTTCCGGCGGTAAGGGTCCTCGCCGTCTTCTGTGCGGGTAGTATTCATATTGGTAATATTCTCTGAAATAATATCAAGCCGCAGCTGCTGAGCCGTTAACCCAGAGCCTACAATATTCATAGTGCCTAAAAATGCCATCTCAGTTCCAATCCTTTCCTATCAGCCGCCAATTGCCGTTCTTAAGGCCGACAAATCGCTGTTAATGCTCTGGTATACATACTGCATCTGGTAAGCGTTGCGAACCAACTCTGTCATCTGCTCGGTAATGTTTACGCCGTTATCGTCCATCCTGGTGGTTTCGCCAATCTCTTCCACATTCCAGGAGGCATTCTCTATGGTATTGCGCATAGCCTTCCGGGTGGCCTTGTTTTTTCCAGAGTCAGCCGCCTCCAGCTGGGCCTGAAAGTCCTCTTCAAAGGTCACCAGTTTGGGCTTATAATTAGGCGTCTCCGCATTGGAGACATTGTCTAGCAAAGCGGTCTGTTTTGCCCATAGAAACTCCATAGAGCGCTCCAGCATCCGCATACTGTTATTGGTAAGGCCGTTCAAGACGATTCCTCCTTCACAGGCATTTTACATCAGGAAAAGCACCCAAGCCTAAGGATTCAGCCGCAGCCGTGCTTTAAAAAAAGCAACATAGACAACAAGAAAACACGCTGGCACACTTTTCTCGCTGCCGGCATGAATGCCATTTCTTCATCTTTCTTTGCAATCGGCGCCTGCTCAACCCAACAATTTAAGTAACTTTAACCAATGCTTTCCATTAAAAACTGTGCAAGCACGCCGATCTTATCAGATGAAATCAGTATAGCACGTTTCGGCAAATTCTGCAAGACCTAACAGGTAATTTCTTTTGGGAAATCATGCCGTAGAGATGGCTTTTCAGATTAAGCCGGCCATACCTTTCCAGGCTTCTCTCTATATGTATCCACTTCTTCTGTAAAATATTTTCACTTTTTTGTCAAAATAATTCCAGCTCCACCGCAATTTCACCCTGTATCTGGTAAACAGCCGTGCCATCTCTGGCCACCAAATAAGTACTTACCGGCGCATTTGTGCCGGCGGTGGACTTTTGGTACACAATAAGTTTCATACAGGGCAGGCCATTCACCGGAACCGCCTTTTCGCTTGGGTATACTTCGTACTCTTCCATGCTCTCCCCCTCTAAGCCCAGCTCTTTGGGGGTGAGCTTAAGGAAAAAGTCCGCGGTTTCGTCCACGGTCATCATATGCCTTTCTTCCACCTGCACCGCGCTGGAGGCCGCCAGAGCCGAGCCAGAGCCCGAACCGGAAGAGCCATTTACTGTGGGATCGGACCCCTGGGCCAGGGTACCGCCGGAAGAGCTGGAAGAACCCCCTCCCCCGCCGCAGGCGGAAAGCCCTGCCGCCAGTACCAGGCCGGCCAAAACCAGGGAAACCGTTTTTAACTGTATTCTCATATTCATGGGTATCACATCTTTCCTTTTATTCCGGCTCATTCTTTGCCCAGGAATCTCCCGCACAGGGCAAGAGGTTTCGCCTTCACTCCCGATAGCGAATGGTAACCTGGTCGTTCTGCTTCAAAATTTGGCTAAACTGCCCGTCTGCCCCATTCACCTTCAACTCCACCGGCCGGTCCAAATTGCTAAAATCCAAGCCAGAGTGTTCCAGCACATCCATCAGGTAAAAATCCTCCGTCTCCCCTTTGGGCTCTAAACGCAGAGGCTTGCCATTAAGCATAACCTGCAGCCCCCGGCCAAAAGAAAGCTGTTCTGGCTCCCGCCGCTTAGGCTTGGGCTTTGCCGCCGGTTCCTGGGATTCTTGATTCTGTTCCGTCACCGTTTTTGGCTCGGGGATCTTGGGCCCTGGCTGAACCAGTTGGGCGTCATCCTGCACCGGCTTTGCTTCTTCCGGCTGTACAGGGGGCGGGGAAACCGGCTTCGGCTTTTCCTTCTCTGCCGAAGGTTTCGGTTTTTCTCCCGTGGGAACCAGAGGTACAGGCTTAGGC
>CAJUSM010000026.1 GCA_910588935.1 uncultured Oscillospiraceae bacterium | reverse complement strand
GAATACGCCCGGCAAGAGGAGTATGCAGAGCAGCCCAGGGAAGAGGCCAGCCAGGACATGGCCAAAACCGTGGAAATGCCCGCTGCCCGGCAAGCCCGGCGGCAGGCGCCTGTTGCCCAGGCTCCGGCGGCCCCTGAGCCGCCGCCTAGGCCCACCCAAGAGGTACCCTATATTGAGAATGCTTTCCAGTACCGTTCCCGAAACATTCCCACGCATATTATCAATGCGGATGTACTGCAGAGCGCCTTGCTGACCGAGGCGGAAAGCCTGCAGCAGGCGTCAGAGCCTGCCCGCCCTCAGAGGAGGAAACCCCGGCCTAAAAAGCCGGAGGAGGAACTGCCTGTTCCCCAGGCCCCATCTCAGGAAGACACCAAGGAATCCATTGAGGACTATACAGGGCCAGAGGACGCCAGGTCTATTTCCAACGAGCTGCGGGGAGAGATGCACGAGCTCTCTATGCGCATTATGATTACTGGCGTCTGTACCGTGCTGCTTACCTTGGTCAGCTTGATCTGCCGCAGCCGGCTCTCTCCCAAGGGGGGCACCGGCAGCTGGCCCCTGGCCTATGTGATTCTCACCTTGGTTTTTCTGATTGTGGCTATTGGCATGTGCTATAAGACTGTGGGCAATGGTTTAAAGGCCTTGTTTTCTGCCAGGGCCAGTGAGGACAGCGGGGTTTCAGTTGCCGCCTTGGCGGCCCTAATCCAAACGGTGAGCGCCATTTTCTTCCGAGAAGACCTGGCCAGCGGCGCGGTGCACCTTTACGCCTTGGTGGCCTCGGCCCTGCTCTTTATCAACGCCGCCGGCAAGCTTACCCTTGTTAGGCGCATTCACAGCAACTTCCGGTTTGTCACCTCTCGAGAGCAGAAATACGGGATTAAGGTTTTTGACGACTACAATACCTCACTAAAAATGACCAAGGACTGTGTGGCGGAAAAGCCCTTAATTGCATACCAGTGCAAAGCGGGTTTCCTAAAGAGGTTCCTAGAGCTCTCTTATGCTCCCGATCCCTCCGAGTCCTCCTCCCAGATGTTGGCGCCTTTGGGGCTGGTATCCTCCCTGGTGCTGTGCATTGCAAGCCTGCTGATTTCCCGCAGCGTGCCTACAGCCATTAGCGCCTTTACCGCTGCCTGCTGTGCCTGTGTGGCCGCGGCCAATATGCTCTCGGTAAATCTGCCGATTAGCCGTATGTGCAAAACCGCCCGGCGGGCAGGAGGCATGGTAGTGGGCTATGAGGCGGTGGAAAAGCTGGGCGAGGTCAACGCTGTGATTGCCGACGCCAACGAGCTGTTCCCCACGGGTACAGTGGTGCTCGCTGGCATTAAGATGTTTGGCAGCAAGGCAATGGCAGAAAACGCGGTAATGGCCGCCTCTGCACTGATGAAAGCTGTGGGCGGCCCTCTATGCGGGGTGTTTGACCAGGTGATCAGCGAGAACGAGGATGTGCTGCCTGAGGTGGAAAAGTTTGCCTATGAAAGCGGCGGGGGCGCCGTGGGCCGGGTAGATGGCCACACCATCTATGTGGGCAGCAGAAACCTGCTGATTAACCACCGGCTGGAGGCCCCGCCCCGAGAGGTGGAAACCCAGTATGCCTCTGGAAACAAAAACATCATCTATATTGCCGTGGACGCGGCTGTGGTGGCCCTGATGGTGCTGGGCTACTCTGCAGACCGGCGGCGGAAGAATGAGCTGCAAAGGCTGGAGGACAGCGGCATTAGCGTGCTGGTGCGCACCACAGACCCCAATGTAACGGTGGGGCTGGTGTCTAGGCTGTTTGGGATAGACTCTGCCAGCGTGGGCATTTTGGACGGCCAGCTGGGAGACATTGCGGCTGGCCTGACCGGAGAGGAGCCTCCCCGCATGGACGCCGTGGCCGCTACCAAGGGGCGGATGGAATCTATGATGAGCCTGATTTCTGGCTGTGTGGAGCAAAAGCGCACAGCTGGGATGCTGGTGGCCATACAAACCGCCGCGGTGATTTTGGGCTTTGTGCTGGTGGCTTTGGTAGCCTGCTTTGGGGCAATGCGCCAGCTTTCGGCTTTCATGCTCTTTTTGTTCGAGCTGTTCTGGGTAGGGGTTTTGGTGCTGCTGCCCAGGTTCAGGCGATAGCAAAAAACAAAAATTCCCCCGGGAAATGGGTTCCGGGGGAATTTTTTTAGGGAATTGGGCCATTGGGCAAAATTTTATGGGAGAAAATAAAAAAAGTGATTGTAATCTTCTGGCGAATGGTTTATAATTAGGGAGTACATAGTAACGAAACTTGTGCAGATTAAATAGAACATGGCCGGGGACTTTGGCAGTATCGCCCATGGCACTGTGATATTTTGAAAGGGGCAATTATTTATGAACCAGTACCAGGAAAAAAACATTATCAACCTGGCTGTGGCTGGCCACGGCGGCGCGGGAAAAACCACTCTTAGCGAGGCCATGCTGTATTTGGCGGGGGCCTCGGACCGCCGTGGCAAGGTAGGCGACGGCAACACTGTCTGCGACTATGACCCCGAGGAGATTCGCCGCAAGGCTTCTATTGCCGCAGCAGTGGCGCCCTTGGAGTGGAAGGGCAAAAAGATTAACCTGCTGGATGCCCCCGGGCTCTTTGACTTTGAGGGAGGCATGTGCGAGGCTATGCGGGCGGCCGACACCGCCTTGGTGGTAATCTCTGGCAAAGACGGCCCTTCTGTGGGCACTGAAAAGGCTGTGGCGGCCGCGGAGAAGCGGGGCTTGGCCAAAATTTTCTTTGTTAACGGCCTCTGCGATGAGAGCGCCCGGTTCTATCGGGTTTTTGAGGATTTAAAGGCGAAGTTTGGCCCCTCTGTATGCCCGGTGGTGGTGCCCTTTATTGAAGGGGAGCAGGCCAATATTTACGTGAACCTGCTGGAGTACCGGGCTTACGATTACTCTGGCGGCAAGCCTGTGCAGGTAAGCATTCCGGACATGGGGGACCGGCTGGAGGGCCTGCGTACCGCCATTTATGAGGCAGTGGCTGAGACAGATGACGCCCTGTTTGAAAAGTACTTTGCAGGAGAGGAATTTACCCCTGAAGAGGTGATTGTAGGCGTAAGCAAGGGCGTTAAGTCTGGAACCATTACCCCGGTGTTCTGCGGCGACGCTATGCTGATGCGGGGCATGGAGCAGTTTATGGACGGCCTAAGCTGGCTGGCGCCCAGCGCCGCCGAACACGCCGGGGAGATTGGGGTGGATCCCGACGGCAACCCGGTAGAAATCTCTGTAAGCAGCGATGGGGCGGCAGCCGCGATTGTGTTTAAAACTGTGGCGGATCCCTTTATTGGCAAGCTCAGCTACTTAAAGGTGGTATCTGGGAAGATCTCTACAGAGTCTCAGTTGGTGAATATGCGTACCGGCGCCGCGGAGCGGGTAGGCAAAACCGTGATAATGATCGGCAAAAAGCAGGAGGACATTAAATACATTGGCGCCGGGGACATTGGAGCAGTGCCCAAGCTGACCACCACGAAGACCGGGGACACCCTGTGCTCTCCGGCCCGGAAGGTTACCCTGGATGGGGTGGACTATCCTGGCGCGGGCCTTTCCATGGCCATTCAGCCTAAGAAAAAGGGAGAAGAGGACAAGGTGGCTCAGGGCATGATGCGCCTGGCAGAGGAGGACCCCACCCTGCACTTCTCTACCAACGCGGAGACCCATGAAATGATTATTAGCGGCTTGGGCGAACAGCACCTGGATGTGGCTGTGACCAAGCTGAAGACTAAGTTTGGCGTAGAGGTTGCCTTAAAGGAGCCTAAGGTTCCCTACCGGGAGACCATTCGCAAAACCGTGCAGGTACAGGGCAGACACAAGAAGCAGACCGGCGGCCATGGCCAGTTTGGCGATGTGTGGATTGAGTTCTCGCCCTGCGACAGCGACGGCCTGGAGTTTGGGGAGCGGGTTGTAGGCGGCTCGGTGCCCAAGGGCTTTTTCCCGGCGGTGGAAAAGGGCCTGCGGGAGTGCATCCTCAAGGGGCCCCTGGCGGGTTATCCGGTGGTTGGCCTTTCGGCTGTGCTGTACGATGGCTCTTACCACCCGGTAGACTCCTCTGAAATGGCCTTTAAAACCGCTGCCAGCCTGGCCTATAAGGCTGGTATGCCCAAGGCTAACCCAGTGCTGCTGGAGCCCATTGGCCACCTAAAGGCCACTGTGCCGGATGACAACATGGGCGACATAATGGGCGAGGTAAACAAGCGCCGGGGCCGGGTGCTGGGCATGGAGCCCGCCGGAACCGGCAGGCAGACCGTAGAGGCTGAGGTGCCTATGGCGGAGATGCACGATTTTAGCACCTTTGTGCGCCAGAGCACCCAGGGCCGGGGCAGCTTTACCTTTGAGTTTGAGCGCTACGAGGAAGCGCCGGGCAATGTGGCCCAAAAGGTGGTAGAGGCTGCTAAGGCGGAGAATGGGGACGACTAATACCCTGGACTTGATTATGAAATAGCAAAACCCCCCGGGTTTCCGGGGGGTTTTTGTGTTGGGCGGAGAAAGGGAGAAAAGGAAAGCCGGGGCCTCCATGAGGAGGTCCCGGCTTTGGTTAGGTTGGGCAATAGAGCGTCTGTTTTTAATATTTTTTAGCGTGAGCTGTCCCAGGCAGAGGGAGAAATTGTGACAGTGACACCGCAGCTATCGCCTGGATCATCGGTGAGGGTACGCTCCGGACGGATTGTAAGTGTAAGCCCAGTGGTTTGGGGGTCAGAATTTGGGCCCGCAAAATATCCGCTTAGCCGGATGGAGACAGGGCTGGAGGAATTCTCAAAATCAAATGTCAGAGAGTTCATGGGAACAGTGGTGTCGTTGGCAGCAAAGTCTGGCTTAACAGTGGCTGGGTAGGTGAGATAAGTTGCAATACTGTTCTCATTGGGAGCCTGGTTGGTAGCATACAACGGAATTCGTTGAGGCGGGTTTTCACTGCGGTCGTAGTAGTTCAGGAAATCTGAAAAATACAGAATGAAGGTGCCGTTTATTACTGGCTTATTGGTGGTGCTGTCTTTGGTGCAGATCAAGCTGTTCGCGTCCCAAGATGCTTTGATTGTTTCCTTTGGCAAAGCAATGGGCTGGGCTCCGCTGAAAGCGAAGTTGGATTGGCTGGTTCCATCGCCGCAATAGCCGAAAACAATCATGCAGTAATCTACGTTCGCTTTCATCTGGGGCCATTTGGTGTCACACTGCACCGGCAGGGGAACAGAGGATTTGTCAATAAATCCGCTGTCGCGGCCTACAGAGGCCGTGTCACCGCCAGAGGAACGAATATACTCAATAACCTGGTCTTTCAGCTGTTGGCTGGCAAAGAAGTCAAAAAGCGAGCCTGTGGATTTCCCGCTGGCCATGATGTTTTCCAGCAGGGCGTCCAGCACAGTGAATTCTGGATCATCAAACTCCATGGGAGTCGCGTTAGGACCAGTGCCCTTCATTTTTAGAGTAGACTTATGAGTCGCCTTAAACTCATTAAAGGCCGCCTGATCTTCTGGGGCAATATTGCCGGCTGTGTTTGCGAAGGGCTGTTTTAAGAATGGCCGCATATTGTTGTCGTAGGAGATCAGCTTATACTCAATGTTGGTGGCGTCTTGAGAAGAGGAGATGTTGGCCAGGGCATTGGTAGCGTTGGTGGTGATAATGGGCTTGATAATGTCATTGGTCCGGAATTTGTACACCAGCACGTCGGAGTAAATGTCTGTTACGCCTTTGGTGACGAAATAGACAAAGTAGTCGGTAGCAGGGGACAGGCCGTCCACATTAATCTCTACCCTTTCTACACTCTTAAGCTCTATGCCAGAGGGGGGATACTTGATGTTCGGGTTGGCAAGGGTAATGGGGTTGATTACGGTGGTAACATCCGGGTAGTCGAAGTGCAGCTCTGGGTCCACATCGGCCGCGGTGGTCAGAGTGGGGCCGTTGGGGCCCCTTTCCGCGGTGGCTACCTGTACGTTATCCAGTTTCTCAACCGCTACCGGTTCAAGCTGGTTATTGGCATTGTACTCCATGGGCATCAGGTCAATAGAGCTGCCCCCTGTTGTCAGATCGGCTTTGGAGATCACATAGAAGAGGGTTCCAGGGCGGTTGACATATACATCCATGCGAACGCCGTCTGTGGTGGGGATACACCGGGGATAGGAGGTGGTAAAGTTGGGAGCCCGGCGGTCCTCAAACTGGCGGGAAATCTCGAACACATTGGGCTTGCTGATATTGGTAATGCCCCGCTGGTTGTTGTCGATATCGGAAAGGTTCTTTCGGCGGGCCAGGTCCAGCAGGTTGCTGGAGGAGCCAGTAACAACAGTAACACGGCCGGTTACAAGATCGCTAAAGGTAGTGCGGTCGGAGTTGCCGTTCAGGCTGGTTAAGTAGATACCGTACTCATAAATTGGGCCGCCGTCTGGCAGGCCGCAGTACGCGCCGCCGGTTTTGTAGTCGCCGTTAATGGGGCTAAAGGGATTAAGCGCGGTAGAGCTGCCGTTTAGCTTGGTAATCTCATCAAAAACGCTTACGCCGCCCATGGAGCTGCTGGTGCTCTTCATTACATGGAGAGTTTGCTGCTTGCCGCCCACTGGGGTCCAGTACTCGGTGCCTTTAACCCGGGTGAAAAGCTGGAAATCGCAGGTAACGTCAAACCACAGGAGCAAATCCCAGTTAATGCCGTCGGCAGAGTTCCGGGTAGAACGGGGTTCTATGGTAAAGTACATATCCATAGGGATTTGGCTGCTCTCGTTGCCGGAGCTGTCAATATAGGTTACCTGGTGCTCATCATCAATGGCCAATTCGCCGTCCTCGCCGGTTTCGTAAGCCTGCATGGTAACGTCGTTGGTGTCGGGCGTGGACAAAATAGCCTCTGCAGAAACCACGGTAAAGGCCGGCAGGGATGTGGGCCGCATTACATTATGCTGGGTGGATTCATCGGCAATATTTTTCAGCTGGAAGTAATAGCTGGCGCCGCTCTGCAGGTTTAGGGAAGAGGCCGCGGGGTTAGAGGGGTCATTGTAGAAGCTGACCACTGTGTTCTTGCCATCCTGAACCACCCGCACGTTCCGGTAATCGATGGTCCAATCGTCGGTGGAGTCGGGGCTGGTGCGCTCGGCCACAGGGTTGCGGCCCTCGTAAAGAGTGAACATATCCCGCAGGGCGTCGGTATAGAGCTTCATGGCCTCGTCAGAGGACTTGGAGTTCTGATACAGCTTTAGCAGGTTGGGCTCCTTATACACCGGCAGGTTGGAACCGCTAGGCCGGTTGTAGCGGATGTCCTCGTTGAAAATAATGTTGATGGTAGAGTCGGAATAGGGGGTATCGGGGTTTTCCTCTGGGGTGTGCTCAAACTGCTGGGTAGGGATGGGGGCGCTCTGGTCCAGAGTGTAAACAGTGGCATGCTTTACAGGGTCAGAGTAGTTTCCGGCGGTATCCACAGCCACATAGTACACATCGTAGCCGGTTTCCCGGGCCAGGCCGCTGATATTTATATTAAAGTCTGTATTGGCCTTTGCGTTTGTGCGGCCGCTTTTGCCTTCTTTGGGCACGCCCATGGCGTTGATTACCTGGAGCTTGGCGTAATCGCTGCTGAGGAACTCTTCGCTGGTGGCGTCGCTGCCATCG
The DNA here is from genome assembly GCA_910588935.1 of uncultured Oscillospiraceae bacterium. Lineage (GTDB taxonomy): Bacteria > Bacillota > Clostridia > Oscillospirales > Acutalibacteraceae > Acutalibacter. The sequence continues at coordinate 28,504 of CAJUSM010000026.1, read as the reverse complement.
TTGGGCTTAGGGTATACTGTGCCCCTGGGCACTGCCACCCAGTAGACAATGCCGTCCTCATTGATAGAGTTGGACAGGCGCACAGAGGTGGCCTGGGCGGCGGTTTGGGGCATAGGCTCCTGAAGGAACTCCGGCGGTGTAATGTCTTTGGTGGTAACGCTCTGCTTAATCACCTTGGAGCTGACCACGCCGTCGGCATCGGTAAGCCACAGATAGAGATCGTAGGTCTTCTTCTCCTCCAGCTCGCCCAAGGTCTCGGCCACGCCGTCCAGGTTCAGGTCCACCTCGTTGATCTTAAAGGTATCCATGGTGTTCTTCACCAGGTGCAGCCGGCCATAGCCAAGAGGATCCACAAAGGAATGGGACAGGAACTCGTTGGTTTGGGGCGGGGTGCTGCCCTGGTTTAGCAGTACATAGTACAGGTCGCAGCTCTTATTGGCCATTACCGTGGCCTGAATATCCACCAGCTCGAAATAGGGGGTATCGGCATTGGCTTTGGTTCTGGTGGGCGTGCGGTCTGCAATGGTGGGGAAGCCAGCGGACATGGCGGGCACAGTGCCGTCTGGTGTTTTAATCTCTTGGGCCTTTACCGGGCTTCTCCAGCCGTGGGAATCCACCAGTATAGCAGAGAGATAGTAAGTGCCGCCGGCAGTTAGGCCGGAAAGCTTGGCGGTTACCTCGGTTTTGGAAGTGGGGATCTTCATGCTGCCATAGGAGAGGAAACCGGAGCCGTAGTCAGAGGGGGTAATCAGGTCGTCGGCGTTGGAGTTGTTCAGGGGGCCAATGGCGGCGGTGGTTAGCGCCCAGTACAGAGTGCCAGCCTTGTTGGTAGAGAAGACGCCGTCGGCGGTGGTGGGGGCCACGTTCCTGGCCTTGGGGTAGCCCTCCAGCAGCTGAGGCTTGGAGGAAATCTCCTTGGCGATTTCGGAATCCACCACACCCTCATCTGCGATATCCGTGGTAACACCGGGGCGGACCTCTACCTCGTTGGGCAGGATTTCGCAGGAGCTGCCATTGGTGCTTACGGTCAGCTTGCCAATGTCGCCGCTGCCGGTGACGTCGGTGGCGGTATCCAGGTAGATATTGTCTACGTTGGCGTTGATCTCCAGTTTTAGGTGGGAGCCGGTAGCAAGCTCATCCACCCGGATGGAGCCAACGCTGCCAGTGCCGGTATCGCCTACAGTAAGGGTGGAGCCAGGAGTCTGGTTCACCACGTTCTTCATGTTGCCCGCAATGGTAAACTGGGCGCCGTTTTCCCCGTTTAGGTAAACGGTCTGCAGGCCATTTGAGGGATCGCGGACATCATCCCGGAGAAAGGCGTTGGATTGGACATAGGTTTCTGGAATTTTGGTGGCGCCAATGGCCCTGACAGACACATACTGGCCGGTGGCCGGGTCAACGAGCAGCTTGTGGGCCTCTACGTTGTTTAAGGTAATGCTGGCCATGCCGTCTTGGCTTTCGCCGCCGCCAGCTATTACAATGCGGCCCAGCACCCGCACATTGTCCAGCACCACATCGCCCAGGCCCACGCCGCCGGTAAGGTACAGGTCGCCGGCAATGGTGGTGTCCCGCAGGGTAACGCCGGAAGAGTTGATGGTGACATTGCCGAACACGCCGTTTTCTGTGTATGTACCCGGCTTGTCGATGAGGGTGCCAATGGCCACAGAGAGCATTTTGGCCACCTCGCCCCGGGTGATGTTCCGCTTGGGCTGGAAAGAACCGTCAGACATGCCGCTGATAATGCCGGAAAGCAGGGCTGAGCGCACATAGGGGGCGCTCCAGGAGTTAAAGGTCCGGCCGTCGGTAAACTCTGTAATTTCACCAGGGCTCTCCTCTAGGCGCAGGCAGCGGCCAATAAAGGTGAGGGCCTGCTCTCGGGTAACAGACCGATTGGGAGAGGCGGTGGTAGGAGAGGTGCCGGTAAAAATGCCCTCGGCAAAGCCGGTGCAGATGTCCTCATAAAACCAGTGCTCTGGCTTTACGTCTGTAAAGGGGATAGAGGCCTTTCGGGTATAGCCAAAGGCCCGGTTGAGCATGGCGGCCATTTCCGCCCGGGTGGTGGCCCGGTTTTCGTGCATGTTGCCGTCCGGGTCTCCAAGCATAACGCCCCAGGTCTGCAGCTTTTCTACATAGGGTGCAGACCAGGACGCCGCGGCGGCCTGGGGAGAGGGGAAAAACGGGAAAGCGCCCAGAAGCAGCGCCGCGCACAGCAGCAGGGCGGTGAGTCGTTTGGAAAATTGTTTTTTGTTTTGCATGTTTGTCCCTTTCTGTTCATTGTCATATAGAAAGTGCGGGAATGTATCGGGAATAATACTTTAGGCAAGGCCTGGCAAGGCCTGGCAAGCAATCCTCCTTTCCTTGGGAATGGTTCCATTTTCTTAATTTTATTCCATTTAAACATAAAAATCAACATAATTGGCAGGATTACCAGCATTTACCAGGTTGGGGCCGAATCTTGCTCAGGCGCGCCGCCTGCCTGCCGCCTGCTTTTGCATAAACTTTAGCTGAACGCTGAACACAGCCTCCCGGATCATGCTCTCCTGCTCGCTAAGAAGGTTGAGATGCTTCACAGCATAGAAAAAGCTGCCGTCCGTTTCCAGGTTTTTGCGCAGCACCTGGCAGCGCAGCAGCAGCGGGGCAACGCGGGTAATGGGGATAACGATTTCCACAGTGTCCCCCACCTGGAAGACATCGTCGCAGTAAAAGCTGAAGCCGCCGCAGCTCAGGTCGTTGGCCTGGGCCCGAAAACGGCCCTTCCGGCCGTCGGTAGGGTAGACAAAGGTACTGAAGTCTACAGGCATGCGCAGGTTTTCCCGTACCTTTTCGCCGGTGAGCACCCGCAGGGGCTCCAGCACCAGCAGGTTGCCCTGGCGGTGGATAACATGGCCCAGCCGGGGGGGCTGCGCCTCGTCGGCCGGCACAATTTGCACATGCTCGGCGTTAATTACGGCCTGGGCGTTGCCCTCAATGATGTTTACCTGCACGTTTAGGCCCTCTGGGGGGCCGTCCATAGTGCCCCTGGCCAGCACGCTGGAGGTGGCGCTGTCCAGCAGCACGCAGATATTTTTTTGGGCTTTCTTTTTACCAAAAAGCATTTAAGTTGCCTCCTCTGTTGGGGTTTGCCTTGTTTCCGCCTCTTGCCCGCCCTTTCGGCGGCTGGTTTGGCGGTCGAAATCGAAATTGAGAAAATAGACGTAAATCTCTACCACTGCCCGGTAAAGCTCCTCGGGGATTTCCTGGCCTAGGTTGAGCTGGGAAAGGATGGTGGCAAGGGAGTTGTCCTCGTAGATAGGCACGCCGTTTTCCTGGGCTACGTCCAGGATGCGCTCCGCCAGGTGGCCCATGCCCGCGGCCACGATTACCGGGGCGGAGTCGCTGACGCCGTATTGCAGGGCTACCGCCCGCTGCTGGCGGGGCTGCTCAGACTTTGACATCGACACCGTTTTTCACCTCTTGAAACAGTTTTGGGAACGCGTCGGATATGGTCATGGGCTTGCGCATGGTGGAAACCCGAATATCTCCCGGCGAGAGGCCGTTGCGCTGGAGAATTTCCCCTAAGTCCCGGGAGATGTCGCTGGAGAAAGCGGCGACCTGCTGGGGACAGGCTACCTGCAGGGAGGTGCGCCCGCCCTGGCCGTCGATGAGCAGATCCAGGGCGCCCAAGCCCTCAATATCCATTTTGATCAGCAGCCGGGGGGCGGGCTCGCCCCGGCCTTGGCTGTGCTCGGCGTCCGGGTCTACCCACATTTCAGAAAACACTGCCCGGTCCTCCCACTGGAAGGGGAGCAAAAGGTGCTGCAGGGGCATGTAGACGCTTTCGTTGATGAGGATGGAGCTAAGCAGGTTCCGGAAAACCTCCTGGGCGGCGGTGCCCCCCTCTCCCCGCAGGGAGCGCTGGGCCATTTGGGTAAAGCGCTCGGCAAAGCTGTCTGCCTTGGCGGCTTTTGCATACTCTGTGTCTGTAAGCAGCCGCAGGATGTCCTCGTCGGAGAGCTTGGAAAGATCCCCTTTGAAGATATTGGAATTGCCCAGGTGGCGGAAAGTCTGCACCAGGCTCTGCTCGTCGCCGTTTTCGTAGCGGACCATGTCTAGGGTGAGCAGGGAAAGCAGGTTTCTGGCCATGCCGTGGTCGTGGGTACGGCGGACATAATCGGAGATAAGGGGAAAAACCTGGTTGCGCAGAATGCGCAGGTTGCCTTGGCGGTCTCCCGCGGCCACGCCGTTTTCCATTTGGGCGGCCATTTCGGTAAGCTGGTTGGCCCAGTGGGAGGGCAGCGAGCGGGTCATGTCCCGCAGGGTGCGGACCATACGGGTTTCCAAATGGTCGGTAGAAGAGTAGTCGCTGTACTGCCGGAGAAACTGGAGGATTTCGGTACGGAACATATCAGAGTTGGAGCTGTTGTAGGCGGTGCGCATGGCCTGGAACAGGGCCCCGCCAAAGCGCAGGCCGCTTTGCAGCTGGCCCTGGAGAAAGTTGTTAAGCTGGGCCTCGTCCATGGTAAGAAATTCCAGAAAACCCTGGAGCTCTTCCGCAAGCCCTGGGGTAATGCCAGAAGAGACCTGAAGGCCCTGGCCTTGGAGCAAGCGCAAAAAGGCGGAAGCCGCGTCGGGAGAGTTGGCCAGCCGCTGGAGGAAGGTGAGAAAATTGGATTCGTACCGCATCCGGTGGGAGACAGAGGGATCCCCGGCCTGCTGCTGGTCGGAGCGCTGGTCTGGCCGGGTAACGCGGTTGGGGTTTACCACATTTTGAATATTGGTATTGGGATCGTTGGGGTTAATAGGCTGGTTCTTGGCCGTGTTGTCGTAGCCGGGAACCGGGTTGGTCGGGCGAAGTATTTCAGGCATATCTCTTCCGCTCCTAAAAGTTCGATCTGTAATCTAAAACAGTATAGCATACTTCCGAGATAAATGGAACAGCAAAAAGGCCGGTTTTGAAAAAAGGCCGGCCAACGCCTTGGCAAAATTCACAAAAAGTTTACAAAATTCCATCTTCTAAAGAAAAGCCGGGCAGGAAAGGGGCAAGGCGAAACCGGATTTTTTGGTAAAAATCCAGATAACATAGAAAAAGCGCTTATCTTTTTTCTTCTTTGGCCGAAATACCAACTGGAAAGCCGCGTTTTGCTTGTTGCGAAATTCGCGGCCCTGTGTTATAATAAAGAAGCTTCGGCTGCTTGCAACGGCGGCCCGGCAATCTAGACGAAAAGGTGGAAACAGTATGGGCAACGATATGATGGAAGCGTATCTGTATGAAATGAACACGCTTCTAGAGTCTCTGGACGAGATGGTGCTGGGCGCCGAGGACAGAAAGACCTTCTCCCAAGACGATGTAAATGAAATTTTTCGCATCATGCACACAATAAAGGGCTCTTCGGCCATGATGGAGTTTGACAATCTGATGACGGTTGCCCACAGGATTGAGGATATGTTTTTCATTATCCGGGATCAGGGCATGGAGGCGGTGGCCCCTGAGCTGCGCCCAGAGCTTTTTGACCTGATTTTTACTGCTATAGATTTCTTTAAGGCAGAGGTGGAAAAGCTGGAAAATGACGAAATCCTCACAGAAGATATCGACAATATCCTTTCGAATATTAAGAGCTTTTCAGATAAAATTCAGGGCAAATCCGGAGAAGAGGCCGACGAAACGGCGGCGCCCGCCGAACAGGGCCAGGCCGGGGCAGAGAACGCCTCTGCCAGCTATGGCAGCAGCCAGTTCCCCTTTGGCATACAGGTGTTTTTTGATGAGGGCAGCGGTATGGAAAACCTGCGGGCGTTTATGCTGGCCACGGCTGTAAAGGACGCCTGCGAGGACGAGAGCCACTTTGATTATCTGCCCGCGGACGTGGGAACCAATTCTGAGACAGCCAGCTTTATCGTGGACCAGGGCTTTTTCCTCCGTTTTGTCAGCGAGGAGCTGCGCACCAAGGCGGTGGCAGTGGTAAAGGACGCGGGCTCTGTGGCGGACTACACCCTGTTTGAATATACAGAAGAACCCCAGCCTGCCCCAGAGGAGCCCGCCCCGGTGCAGGAGGCGGCCCCTGCCCCGGCGGCTCAGCCCGCTCCGGCTGCCCCGGCGGCGGCCCCTGTTCCCGCTCCCCAGCAGAACAATAATAACAACAAAAACCAGAAGGAGAGCCTGATCAGCGTAAACCTAAGCAAGCTGGACGAGCTGAACGCGGTGGTGGGCGAGATTGTTATTACAGAGTCTATGGTAACCGCTTCTCCAGACCTGAAGGGGCTGAAGCTGGATAACTTTACCTCGGCTGCCCGGCAGCTGCGCAGCCTTACCGACCAGCTCCAGGATGTCTCTATGTCTCTGCGCATGGTTTCTGTTTCCACTACTTTCCAAAAAATGCGGCGAATTGTCCGGGATATGAGCAAGAAGCTGGGCAAGGAGGTCAACCTGGTGCTGGAAGGGGAGGATACCGAGGTTGACAAGACCATTGTGGACAGCATTAGCGACCCGCTGATGCACATTGTGCGTAACTCCATGGACCATGGCATAGAGGAGGATGTGCGGGACCGGATAAACGCGGGGAAGGACCCGGTAGGCAGAATTATTTTGGCTGCCCGGCATACCGGCGGCGAGGTTATTATTGAGGTGAAAGACGACGGCGCCGGGGCGGATGACGAAGCGATTTTGGCGAAGGCCATGCGCCAAGGCCTGGCAATGCCTGGAACCGAGTATTCCCACAAGGATATTCTCAACTTCCTTTTGATGCCGGGCTTTTCCACCAACACCGAGGTCACCGAGTACTCTGGCCGAGGCGTGGGCATGGACGTGGTAAAGTCCAATGTGGAGGCTGTGGGCGGCACGGTGAGCATTAGCAGCGAAAAGGGCTTGGGAATGACCACCACCCTGAAGATCCCCCTGACCATGGCTATTATGGACGGCATGGAGGTTGCGGTAGGCGACTCTGTATTTACCGTGCCGATTAAGGACATCCGCTCGATTCAGAAGATCACCCACGCGGATGTGATTTACGATGCGGCCAAGGGCGAAATGTTAAAGGTGATGGACAATTTCTACTCCATTGTGCGGGCAAAGGAATTTTACCAAATGGAAACCGGCCACGACGAGGTGGAGAATGGTATTATCCTGTGGGTAGAATCTGGAGACAATTCCTTCTGCCTGTTTGTAGATGAGCTAATTGGCGAGCAGCAGGTGGTGGTAAAGCCCCTGCCAGACTATGTGAACGACTACGGCATACGGAATTACGGCCTGGTTGGCTGTACCATTCTGGGCAACGGCGATATTAGCCTGATTCTGGACGTGGCCAGCATTTATGCCGCTTCTCTGGCAGGCTGAGCACTTGCAAGGCCCAGGGTTTTATGGTATAATAAAATCTAGAAGCAAGCGTTTCTTGAATTTACAGAGTTTCCCTTGCCCGTAAAACGGCTGCCTTTCTTTTACGAAAAGCACGGGAAACGCAGAGCAGAACATAACCGCGGGCAGGTACAAGGCTGCCCGCGGAGCTGAGAGGAAAGGATTTGCGCTTTTATGGCAGAAGAGACAATGACAGCCGTACAGGCTGAAGAAGTGGAGCTTACTCCGGACGGGGAAGTGGTTCAGCAGGAAACGGATAAATATCTTATTTTCCTTTCCGGCGGGATTTATTATGGCGTGGATACCAAATACGTGAAGGAGATGATGATTCAATCCGCCACCTCCATTACTTGGCTACCCATGCTGCCCCCCCACATCAAGGGTGTAATCAACCTGCGGGGCGGGGTTGTGCCGATTATTGATTTCCGGCTGCTAATGGGCCAGATGCCTGAGGAGCGGTTCAGCACCGTGATTCTGGATATGGAGGGAATCCAGATGGGCATTTTGGTAGACGAGGTGGACCAAACATTTGATATAGAGAAAAAGCAGATTTTGCCCGTGCCTTACCAAAGCGGCATGGAGTCTCAGAAGATGGTAACGGGGATGATCAGCCTGCCTGGGGAGCACAAAACCCTGATGGTGCTGGACTGCACCCAGCTTATATATGGACATCAGTAAAAACAGTTCCTCTAACCCCCCCTCCATGAGTATATCTGAAAGCGATTTTAACCGCCTAGTCAAGTTTGTGCAAAGCAAATATGGCCTGGACCTGCACCAGAAAAGGCAGCTGGTGAACAGCCGCCTTGCCAGCACGGTAAAGAACATGGGTTTTCGAAACTTTACCGAGTATGTGGATTACCTGCTGAAAAAGGGCACAGGGGACGACATTAACCAGCTGCTCTCCCGCCTAACCACAAATTATACGTATTTTATGCGGGAGGTAGAGTCCTTTGATTACTTTACCCGGGTTATCCTGCCGGAAGTGGTGCGCCGGCACGAAAAGGACCGGTGCCTCTCTATATGGAGCGCGGCCTGCTCCTCCGGCGAGGAGCCCTATAATATTTCCATGTATATTATGGATTATCTAGGCCCCAAGGCAGCCCAGTGGGATACCAGGCTTTTGGCCTCGGATATCTCCCTGGACGCCCTAAGCAAGGCCAAGCGGGGAGTATACGAGCTGCCGGATACCATTCCGCCCCACTGGAAAAAGAACTACTTTAAGCCCGCGGGGGGAAAAATGTTTGAGGTGGCGCCCCAGATAAAAAACAATGTAATTTTTAAACAGTTTAACCTGATGGACCCCATCCAGTTTAAGCGGAAGTTCGATGTAATCTTCTGCCGCAATGTGATGATATATTTTGACCAGCCCACCAAAATGGCTCTGGCCAGGCGGATGTATGACGCCACTGTGCACGGCGGCTATCTGGTTATCAGCAAGGCAGAGAACCTGCCGGGAGAGCTGCCCTACGACAGGGTGGCCACCTCCATTTTTAAAAAGACCTAAGCTTCCGGCGGGGAGCTGTTCAAATCTGAGAAGCGGGAGGGTTAAAGATTGCGTTCGAATAAAATACGGGTATTGGTTGTAGATGACTCTATAGTTGCCAGAAAAACAATTATGGATGGATTGGCCAAATTCCCAAGGATAGAGGTTATCGGCTACGCCATTAACGCCATGGACGCCCAGACCAAGGTGGAAAAGCTAAACCCCGATGTAATGACCTGTGATGTACAGATGCCTGGTATGACCGGCATTGAGTTTTTAAAAAAGCTTTTGCCAAAGCATCCCTTGCCGGTGGTGCTGGTATCCTCCCTGAATTTAAAGGTGTTCGATGCCCTCCACGCCGGCGCGGTGGGCTTTGTTCGCAAGCCAGACGGGGTGCAGAGCCGGGAGGCCTTTATCCAGTCTTTGGCAGAGGCAGTGGTGGAGGCCTCCAGCGCCAAGGTGCGCCGGCCTGCCGCTGTGGTGCATGAGCCCCAGCCGGACTTAACGGCCTCTCTGCCAGTTGCGCCGCTGTCGGTGCAGCACCCCTATATTATTGGCTTGGGCGCCTCTACTGGCGGGACCGAGGCAACCTTGGAGGTAATGAAGCGCCTGCCGGCGGATATTCCTGCCATGGTAATTGTGCAGCACATGCCCCCAGGTTTTACCAAGATGTATGCCGAGCGGCTGAACCGCCTGTGCCGTATGGAGGTGCGGGAGGCGGCCAATGGGGATAAGCTGACCCGGGGCCTGGCCCTGGTAGCGCCGGCCGACCTGCAGACTCGGGTAAACCGTACCCCCTCCGGGGAGTACTATGTTTCCTGTTCTATGGGAGATAAGGTGAGCGGCCACAGGCCTTCGGTGGATGCCCTGTTCCACTCTATGGCAGACAATGTGCGCTGCAAAATGGTTGGCATTATTATGACCGGTATGGGCGCCGACGGCGCCGAAGGGCTGCTGCGTATGCGCCAGCGGGGAGCCTACACCATTGGCCAGGACAAAGAGTCGTGTGTGGTGTATGGAATGCCCGGCGTGGCCTACGACCGGGGAGCCGTGTGCGAGCAGGCCAGCTGCGAGCGGATTGCCAGCGTATTGCTGCGGAGCCTTCAGACCGGCCGGTGAAAACCGGCGCTTTTGAGAGAAAAATACAAAAAGATTTCAATTTATTATCGGATGGCCTCTTAATTTTTCTGGGGGCCATCCGATAATTTATGTAGAATGCAAATTCTATCTGATTTTCTATTCGGAAAAGAGGGATGCCTAATGATTACATCCACATCGAATCTTAATCCTATCGGCGGCGCGGTAAGGGTAAACCAGCTGCGGCAGCATCAAGCCCAGGCTCCGGCCCAAGCGGCGCATAATGCTGAAAAGTTTGATAAGGTGACGCTAAGCGTACGGGAAGGCGCCGACCCATATAAAATGGAGCTGCAGAGCAAGCTTTCCCAAGAGGTGCGCACAGCCACTACCACTGGTACCCTGGCCAGCCTGCAGGAGCAGGTGCAGGCCGGCGAGTACAAGATTGACGCCGGGAACATTGCCAAGAAGCTGCTGCTCTTGGGGGAGGTTTAATCTTGAATCCTGTATACCAGGAGTACATTGCCTACCTTGACGAGCTGGGCGATGTACTGGATCAACTGACCCAGGTGGCGAGGACCAAGGCCATTGCTGCCCACAATGGGGATATGGAACAGCTGGACCAATGCATGAAGCAAGAGCAGGCGTTCAGCATGTCTCTGCGCAGCATGGACCACCGGCGGGACCAAATGCTGGAAGCCATGGGCCTGCAAGACGTGGTGCTTTCGCAGCTGGCCGCCCATTATCCCCCAGAGCTGCGGGGCCAGGCGGCGCAGGCGGCGGAACGAGCCCTAAACCGGTATGATGGGTATGTGGCCGCATCCAACGCGGCTATGACTTCGCTGGAGTGCGTTTTGCGGGATATCCAGCGGATGATGCCGGAAAACCAGCCCTTGCCGGAAACACCCCCAGATGCCCCCCCGCCTAGGCTGAAAACAGATTTTCGGGCGTGAGCGGCTTAAAAAGCGAACGTACCGGCGGCTTTTGTGCCGCCCTGCCAGATATTCCAAAGACAGGGAGGAAATTCATCCATGAGCACGATATCTACTTTCAGCGGCTTTACCATGGCCCGGCTGGGCATTATGGTCTCTCAGAAGGCGCTGGAAATTACAGGTAATAATATTTCAAACCTCAATACCCCCGGTTACACCCGCCAGTCTTTGGACCAGCGGGCCCTGTATATTGGGGGCGGCGACCGCTATGCCTCACAGTTTGATGTACGGGTAGGCGCGGGCGCTTTGGGCACCGGGGTTTCCCAGCTGCGGGATCCATACCTGGATATCCGCTACCGGAACGAGACGGCCCAGGTGGGCTTTTACGACAACAAGCTTGCCGTGCTGGAGCAGATCAACATGATCTTGGACGAGGTAGGCAAGGGAAATGAGGACAACGGTATTATTGAGGCCGGCTTCAGCGAGTTCTTGGAGCAACTGCAAAATATGAACACCGAGCATGCCGGGGACAATACCTACGATTCCTCTGTTCGATCCGCGGCCAAAAACCTGGTGGGCTGGTTTAACACCTTTGCCAATAAGCTGGATACCCTTTATAAGGACACCATTAACGACTATAAAGAGGAGCTGGCCTCTGCCAACACCATTTTGGACAGCATTCGGGAGCTAAATGAGCAGATCCGTAAGGCGGAGATTAGCAGCGGCGCTTTGGGCGAAGCAGAGCGCAAAGAGGGGATGATTGGCGAACGGGGCCAGCAGGCCCTGGAGTTGCGGGATGAGCGGAACGTGCTTATCGACAAGCTCTCCGCGATTCTGCCCATTGATGTAACCTACTCCAACGAACGCATTGGCGCTGGCATGACCGTGGAAAAGCTGACCATCTCCCTTTCCGGCATGAAAGACGCTGTGCTGATTGACGGTATATACGGGAGCCAGTTGTCCATGCAGCAGGTGGATGACGGCACCGGCAAAATGATTGACGATCCTTATTTTAAGCTCCAGGTTTCCAAGCTGGAGGATAAACGGGGAGAGCTTAAGCGGACCGGTGTGGGCTCCGCGGCAGATAAGGATTACCCCCTGCAGCTCGGCGATACGGCTTTAATTGGCGGTTCTCTCCAGGCCATGCGGGAAATGCTTACCGAAAAGGGCGAGTACCTGACCAAGGCGGACCAGGCGGCTATGGCTGGTGATGCAAAAGCTACCATTAAGCGGGGCATCCCTTATTACCAGAAGGTGCTGGACGGTTTGGCCAATAAATTTGCCAGTATGTTTAATGAGGCAAATACAAAGGATATGAACGGCAATGACTTTGTTGCCGATGCAAATAAGAAACCCGGCAACCTGTTTAGTATTTCCGGCGATACAAATGACGCGGTGGGCGCTGACGGCACCATTATTACCGCGAAGAATATCTCTATTTCCAAGAGCTGGGCTGACGGCACGGTACGCATTGTGCAAAGCCGGGATCCCAACAACACCAGCAGCACTGCCAACGACAACATTTCCCATATGATTACCCTGATGGGCAAGGACGATATCCAGTTTAAACCCAGCGATATTGGCGGGCTCCCGGGAGACTATGTGAATGATGACCCCTTCTTTACCGGCAGTTTTCAGGGGATGCTGACTGATTTCAACTCCACCTTAGGCGATGATACCAAGGGCACCATAGAGATTTTGAACAACCGGATTTTGTCCCAAGAAGAGCTCTCTATTAGCCGGGATTCCGTCTCTGGCGTAGATTTGAACGATGAGGCTGTAAGTATGATGCAGTTCCAAAAGTCTTACACTGCCGCCTGCCGCCTGCTTACCACCCTGGACGAGGTGCTGGATAAGCTGATTAACGGTACAGGCATTGCCGGCAGATAATTTTAGGATAGAATCATAGAATTAACGAATAGAAAGAAGTGAGCATAAATGGTCAAGCGCGTTACAACCAATGGCATGATGATGAGTTATAGGTCAAACCTGATGCGGTCTTACCAAAAACTGGGCCATGTCAGCGAGCAGGTTACCACCCAGCGCAGGTTCAATTCTTACGCGGAAAGTCCTGCCAAAGCCAGCCAGGCTTTCCAGCTCCGGCGGAACCGGTGGAACACAGAGAGCCAGATTTCCAACAGTAAGTATGTTGTCCACAAGTTCCAGCAGGCCTGGAACTCTTTGGAGAGTGTTTACCAGGATTTGGGCAACAGCATGGTGAAATATTCTGATCTCCGGGCCAAAAATGATACCCTTGGCTCTGGCCGGGCCGCCCTGGGCGAGACCATTAAGGGCGCGGCGGAGTCTATGGTACAGACCATGAACGCAAAGTTTGGCGAAAACTTCATCTTCTCCGGCTCAGACGGGAAGCGGGTGCCTTTTGAGATTGAGAATGGCAAGGTATACTATCGGGGAATCGACGTAGACGGCCCTACCCAAGCCGATATGGATAAACTGCAGGAAACTCTGGATGAACATACCTATGTGGACCTGGGCATGGGCATGAAAGAGAACCCCAACGATGGTACGCTGATTGGTTCCAGCGCCTTTGACACGGCTCTAAATGGCCTGCAGTTTTTGGGCCATGGTACTGGCAGCTATACCTTTACAAACGCTGACGGCACCCCTGGAAAAACGGTTACCGGCCTGCCCAACAACCTGATTTCCATTTGTAACGAGCTGGGCCGGGTTTGGTCTGGCTGCGACCCGGATTCCGGCGCTTTTGCCGCAGACGCGGTGCCTGCTGGCAGTAATGCCGCAGATGCGGATGAATATGTAACCGCTTTGGAAAATAAGCTGCAGGATGCCTTAAACGGCCTCCATGAAAACTGGATCTCCGACGACACCAAGTCGACTTTCTTGAAAAACAACCAGAGCCGGCTAGAGTCTTTGGATGACGCCCTGAACGAGCAGATTACCACACTGGAGGATATTGACCCGGCTGAGGCCATTACCTCTTTGATGTGGGCCCAGTATTCCTACAATGCGGCGCTGCGCATAGGTACCAACCTTTTGTCTCAGTCGCTAATTGACTATATGAACTGATGAAAAAGACCGGCGCGGTGCTGCCAGAGGCTGTAAATGTGCCGGAAAATTTAAGAAAGAGGGGATTGTAAGTGGGTCCGTTGATTGAGATTACCACAGTGCCAATTGAAATTGAGATGAAAACGACCCATTCCCAGCTGCTTTACTCTAGGGGTACAGCCGAGATGGAAGTCAGCCGGGATAAAGGCGGGCTGAATATTAAGAGCCGTCCTATTCAGCTAAAGGTGGATTCTTTCCAGGCCAGGAGCTCGGTGCGTCCTACTACCATGCAAAGTGTGGAGCAAGCTGCCGGCCGGGGGGAACAGGCCGCCTACCAGGCCACCGCAACCTATGCCCGCCGGGGCCAGCTGGTAATGGATGCCCAGATTGGGCAGGAGCTGATTACCAAGTTTGCCCAGGAGACCCAGGATGCCCAGATGGGCCGGGATGTCTCTGACTTTGGTTTAGGCTTTTTACCAGAGACAGGTGTGAACCTGAACTGGGAACCTGGACAGATGCAGATCCGCTATGAAATGGACAAGATGAATTTTGACTGGAAGACCGGCGGTATGGGCTTTGAGTTTGTGCCTGGGGATATTGAGTTTACAATGACCCAGCGGCCTGAAGTCATTATTAAGTACGTTGGCGGAGCGGTATATGTGCCGCCTTCGGCCGATCCCAATTATCAGCCGGTGGATGTAAAGGCCTAGTGGGATAGGAGGAGCCGCACTTGAAGGTTTTGACAAAATACTTTGGCGAAATAGAATATAGCCAGGAGGATGTGCTCAGCTTTCCCAAAGGGCTTTTCGCCTTTGAGGAGGAGACAGAGTTTTTGTTGCTGCCTTTTTCCGGCAGCGGCGGTACTTTGCTTTGCCTGCAAAGCCTGGCGACCCCTCAGCTGGCCTTTGTGGCCATGAATCCCTTTTCGCTCCATGGGGGCTATGCTCCCCAGCTGCAGCCGGAAGAGCTGGAAGAGCTGGGGGTGAAGGAAAGCACGGAGCTCTGTTATTATGTCCTTTGCGTGGTGAAAAACCCGGTTTCTACCAGCACGGTAAATCTGAAATGCCCTATTGTAATCAATGACGACACACGGAAGTGTATGCAGGTGATTCTGGAGGGCGATGATTATGGGATGCGCCATTTGCTGGCGGAGTTTGAGGAGAAGGAGGGATAGTCATGCTGGTCCTTCGCCGAAAAACCGGTGAGTCATTTCTAATTGGCAGTGACATTAAGGTCACAATTATGGCTACCAAGGATAAAGAGGTTCAAATTGCCATAGAAGCGCCAAAAGAAGTTCCGGTACTGCGCAGCGAGCTGGCCCACGCCATGAATGCCAACCGGGACGCTGCGGATGAGCAGAGCTTACCCCAGGAACTGTTGACTGCCTTTTCTGTTTTTGGCAGAGAGGGTTAATGGGATGCTGTTTTCCAATGGGGAAGAAAGCTTGCTGGGAAAAAGACAAAAAAGCGCGGCCTTAAGGAAGATGGAAAGCCGCGTGCAGGAGAAGGTTGTTTCCGGAAGAGGCATTTTTGCGGTTGCTTTTCTAGCTTAGCTAAAATAGAATAAGGATTTTTAAAGGCAGCGCGTCCTTTCTGGGGACAATGCGCTGCCTCTTTTATATAATTCTATTTTTTGGGGGGGCCTCTCTCTATTTTGCAAACTGACGGTAAAACAGCAGTTTCTCCATGGTTACCCGGGGCCGCCACCACTTTCTTGCTTGCAGGAATTCCTTTTTGTAAGGGGTGTGCCACACCCAGGAGATATCAAATCCGCCGTCCTCCAGCTGCAGCTTGCCCAGGGCCTCCCGCTCTGCCTGAATAAGGGGCAGGAGGTCAGGGATAAGGAAAGTGGAGGAGCCCTGGAAAAACCAGGAGGGGCTGACTACATACTCTACGCCGTAGTTTTCCACCAGTTTCCATTTGTATTTGGCTGGCACAATGGCCTCTACCTGGTAACGGGTAGGAAAAACATGATCGTCGGAAAGGTTAGGGTAGGAGGCGGGACGGCTGGAAAAGGGCTGGCCAAAAGCGAGCCGGGACATACGGTCTAGCTTAAAAAGCCGGTAATCCCCACGGATTTGGCACCAGCCCCAAAGGTACCAGGCGCCCCACTGAAAAACGATGTAGTAAGGCTCCACAATCCGGTCTGTTTCGCCAGAAGGAGAATAATAATGGAAGGCAATGGTCTGGCCCTTGGATATTGCGCTTTGAAGCAGCTCTATTTTATGGGAGAGAGGCTGCTTGTGCCAGGCGGCTAAATCAATAAGAATACGGCCGCTGGCAAGGATATTGGGGCCTGCCAGCTTTTCCATGAGCTGGCCGTAGCGGTTGGTGTTGCTGACGCTATCTAGGCTGCGCAGGCCAGCCAGAATAGCCTGCAGCTCTGAGGAGGTAAGAAGAGTCCGGTCGATCCGGTAGCCGCTCATAATGGATACCCCGCCGCCGGCTCCCTGGGTGGCGGAGATAGGAATGCCAGCCCTGGCTAGGGCGTCAATATCCCGGCTAATGGTGCGGCGGGAAACCTCAAAGGTTTTAGCCAACTCAGGCATAGTGGCTTTGTCCTGCTGGAGAAGAATGGAGAGGATGCCGATTAGGCGGTCGAGTTTCATGAATACTGCCTCGCGATGCAAAGTAAAATAAAATGAACAAAGGGAAGAGAATGGGCCGCGTGCAGGAACGAAATCAGCATATAAAACGGCAGAAAAGGAGAAAGGGGCTTATGCTGAAGGGAGTTTGCCTGCGGCTTAAGCGAGAGGCGTTCCTTCTGTCGCCCGCAAGCGGCCTGTTCTGGCCATGCTTCGCGGCTATTCATAATGGGGGCGTGGGTATTCTGGCTGCCCAAAAGCTTCAAAAAGATAAAGCTCCGCCAAACCTCCTTCGCACAAGGAATTGCAGGCAAAAAGAGGCAGGCGAAGCGGGACCTATTGGAAATTAGCCAAATGGTCTTAGGGATCCTTTCGGGGAGCGCCCAGACGGAGGCTGCCATCGTCATTGGCGGTATGCCTGGGGTGCTGAGACACTTTTTGGCAGGCGGACATTAGCTGGGCGGTAACAGCAGCAGAATAGCGGCCGTCATAAATAGAGAGCATGGGCACGCTTTCTCCAGACTGAACCACAATGTATTTGGCCGGCAGGCTGGTTAAGGTAAGGGCCACTACGTCAGTGCGGCAGCGCGGGCACTGGCACATACCAAAACGCTCCATGTATTTATCCACCTTGTCTTCTACCAAGGCCTGCATCACATTGATATAGGTAATGCGGTCCTCTGGGCGAGAAGGCTCCGGCTCTGGTTCTGGCTGGGAAACAGAGCCGGGCTCCGGCTGGGGAACAGGAATAGGCTCTGGTTCCGGCTGTGGGGCAGGAGCAGGCTCTGGCATTGGTTCTGGGGCAGGGGCGGGGCCCAGCACAGGCTGCTCTGGCGGAGCCGGAACAGGAGCCGGCTGAGCAGCGGGAATGGGCTCTGGCTGGGGTTCTGGTTCTACCGGAGCAGCGGGTATGGGGGCGGGTTCCGGTTCCGGCTGGGGAGCCGGGATGGCGGGCTGTTCTACAGCCTGGGGCTGGAAGGGCTGGAAATCCTGGGGCTCAGTGGACTCCTCCTCCAGCTCGGCCAGCAGATCCTCCTCCAACGCGCTGCGAATGCTTTCGGCCACGGCCCCATCATGGTCCGCGGCGGCGGCCGCCGGGGGCTGGGGACGGGGAGAGTGCTTTACCGCCGCGCCGGTTTCCGAGGGTTCGCCGGTTTCGGTAAGCAGGTTCAGCACATGGGCGGTTTTGTTGGACTTCCCATTGGAAGCCTTGGACGATTTGGATTTAGCCATAAATTGACACACACCTTTCTGGGAAACTGGAAAATACAAAGGAGACGGCCCGAACTAGCCCCGCATCAGCTCGTCCAGCAGGGCCTGAAAATCCTGAGAAGGATTGGAATGGGGCGCATAGGACAGCACGCTTTCACCGTGGGCAGGCGCCTCGGCCACCACAACGCTGGAGCGGATTTTGGCCTCGAGCACCTTGGTGTCCAGCTTGCGGGCAATTTCGCTGGAGAGCTCTAGGACCTCCCGGTTTAGGGTAAGGCGGCCGTTAAACTTGTTCAGCAAAATGCCCAACACCCGCAGGTCGGGGTTATAGTATTTACGAACCGTGTTGATGGTATCCCGAATTTGGGAGATACCCAGCAGGCTGAGGATCTCTGGGGCCATGGGGATGATTAGGGCGCCGGAGGCTACATAGGCGTTAATGGTTAACACGTTTAGAGCCGGCGGGGTATCGATAATGATATAATCGTAATTTTTTTCCACCTTATCCAGCTCGGTTTTCAGCAAATACTCCCTGCCAGGGCTGTTGAATTCCAGCTCCGCGGTGGAAAGCAAAATATTGGAGGGCAGGATATCCCCGAGGTCGGTAGAGACAATTACGTCTTCCACCGCGGCCGAGCCCTTGAGCACCTCGTAAATGGTCTCGGTGTTCTCAATATCCAGGCCGGCGGAAAAGCCCAGGCTTCCCTGGGGATCCAGGTCTACGCCCAGCACCCGGTAGCCCCGCATATGCAGGGCGTTGATGAGGGACAGCGAGGTAGTGGTTTTGCCCACGCCGCCCTTTTGGTTTGTCACTGCTATGATTTTCTCCATACAAGGGTCCTCTCCATCAGCAAAATTTTGCAGAAAGCTCTTATCTTTCTATTTGTAATGTCGATATAAATAGGGAAAGAGTTAAGCGTTTCCACGGCGTTTTTTCGCCGGAAATGGTTTTTTCCGGGAGAAGGCCGGTTCAAAACAGTCAATTCAAACCCTTCTGCTTGATATGGTAACACAAAAAAGGAGTGAATGCAATGGCTTCTATCACAAGTTTAATGAAGAGTTCCAGCAGCACCAGCAGTTTGTACGGTAACAGGAACGTAATTAGTGGCCTGGCCAGCGGTATGGACACAGAGGCAATGATTGAAAACAGTGTTTCTGGCTACAAAGCGAAGATTACCTCCTTGCAGCAAAAGATGACAATGCTGCAGTGGAAGCAGGACGCCTACCGCAGCCTAATTACCCAGATGAACAATGTGCTGAACAAGTACATGGACTATACCAGCAGCACAAATTTGTTTAGCGCCTCTTTCTTTAACAAGGCCATTAACACTGTGGCCAGCGGGGCCAATGCCTCTAAGGTAGCGGTAAGCGGCAAGGGCACAAGCAATGTGCAAATTGACCGGATTAAGCAGTTGGCCCAGGCGGCCAGCTACTCGGTGAGCGCCAAGGGATTGGCCACTAAGGGAGCGACAACAGAGGCAATCCAGTGGGATAAAGACATTGAGACCAGCGGTGTCAGCGGGTCGGTTACCCTGCAGTATGGCGGCGCCGGCGACTCCAGCAAAGGCAGCAAGATTACTTTGTCCTTTGGAGAGGACGAGGTTTTTAAGACAAAGCAGGAGCTGGCTGACGCTATTAACAAGCAGCTGGAGAACAAGCAGATTAACGGGAAACCTGCTAACGAGTACATTACGGCCTGGGTGGACGGCGATAAGATTTCTCTGCAGGATATAAAGGGCAACCACTTTGAAATTACAGGCGTTAGCGGAGACATGGAAAAGGTCTTCGAAACGGGCTCTGGAAAAAATATTGAGGGAAAAGTGATTCAGGACGCGGACCTGGTGACCAAAACCAGCCGGGCTGACTACCTAAAGGATCAGACTATAAATGTGACCCTGGACGGCAAGTCCAAGACTATCCGTTTGGGAGACATTATAGACGATAACTTTAATAAGCTATCCTCTGCGGAAAAGAACAAAAAGCTGGCCCAAGGGCTGCAGGACAAAATTGGCGAGGCCTTTGGCAAAAACAAGGTAACCGTGTCTACCGACGCCAGCGGCGCGCTGCAGTTTGGGGCCAAAGACGGCTCTGTGCTGAAGGTAAGCGGCAACGAGGCTGTGAACGAATCTATGGGGCTGGGCGAGGGCGGCTACAGCAATGTGCTCCAGAACAGCTGGACCTTGGACCGGGTGCTGGGGGACAGCGTAACCTTTACAGCGGATAAAAACGAGGACGGAGAGTACATTGACGCCAATGGAAACGTGGTGGAAAAGGCGGAGGACGCTGCCCAAGTGGCAAACCTTACCATTAATGGCGTAGACATTAAGCTGAATAAAAATGACACCATACAGAGCATGACGTCAAAGATCAATGCCTCTGAGGCCGGGGTAGAGGTGAAGTACTCTACCCTAACCGGCGAGTTCTCCATGGTTGCCAAGGAGACCGGCGCAGATTCCAAGATCGAAATTAGCGGCGAGTTGGGCAACGCATTGTTTGGCACACCCAAAGAAATCAACGAAACGACCACCTTTAATGATGTCTTTGGTGCGAACCTTGCTCCAGGAGAAAAAAAATACTTCAGATTCGAGTACAATGGCCCTGGAAACAGTTTTATATTCCAGGTTAGCGCGGATGACACGATGGAAGATGTTCTTGCTCAACTGCAAGAAAAGGCAGCAGGATATGGCGAATCTGTTACTTTTAATAAGGAAACGGGCAGGTTCGATTACACGCGCAATAATGGTGATACGGTTGAAATGAAAATATCGGATTATAACTCCTATCTGGAACCCGATGAGGCATATTACAAGTCTAGTGGCACTTACACCGCCGGCCAGGACGCTATCTTTAATGTGACTGTCAACGGTAAGGAGATGGAGTTGACCCGTTCTTCCAACAATGTGGAGCTGGACGGCTACAATGTTACCCTGAAAGAGGCCTTTGGCTACGACAAGGATGGCAATGAGGTGGAGACCGAGGCCATTACCTTTAAAACCAACACCGACAGCGACAAAATCGTGGACACCATTAAGAGCTTTGTGAAGGATTATAACGAGATGGTTATCGCCATTCGCAATGCCTACACCACAGAGCGCATAAAGAACACCCAGGGCAATGAATACCAACCCCTTACCGATGATGATAAGGAGGACATGAGCGAAAGCGCCATTAAGGCCTACGAGGAGAAAGCCAAAACTGGCCTGCTGTATGCTGACCCGGACCTAGCCAACCTATATGCCAAGCTTACCAGCGCGGTGCAGGGTACTGGCGGCATGGGCTCTGTATTCCGTTCTATTGGCCTGAATGTGAATTACAATGAGGGCCTTACCACCCTGGATTTGGACGAAGATAAGCTGCGCAGCGCCTTAGAGAGCGACCCGGATAAGGTGAAGAACGCTTTTGTTCAGACCACCTCCGGCGGGGCCACTGCCAACGGCCTAATGCAAGGCATTCGTAGCACCTTGGAGCAGTACGGCAAAACCAGCATTGGCAACCCGGGCATTCTGGTAAAGAAGGCCGGCACGACCCTTTCCTCCTACTCCCTGAACAACAACGAGCTCAATGACCAGATTAACAATATGCAAAAGGAAATTGAGAAGTGGCAGGAGCGGATGAGCGACCGGGTGGATTACTACACCAACCAGTTTACCCATTTGGAAATGCTGATTAGCCAGATGAACTCTCAAAGCTCTATGCTGGCGGGTCTTAGCGGCGGTATGTAACAGGAAATAAAAACTGAAAGAGGCGGCTATGGAACACAACGCGATCCAGCAGTATAAGGAACAGTCTATTAATACCATGACCCCCGGCGAGCTGCTGCTGCTGCTGTACGACGAGCTGGTAAAAAACCTGATGCGCTGCGATTTGGCGCTGGAAAAAAAAGAATACGAGATGATGGAAGCTGCGGCGGACAAAGGGATCGAAATCATCCGCTATTTAGATGATATTTTGGACAACCAATACCCAATTAGCCGAGAGCTCCACAAGCTTTACGACTTCTTTGGCTACCAGCTGGCCAGGGTGAAAATTGGCCGGAACAAAGATGTGCTGGACCAGGTGCGTCCTATGATCAGCGACCTGCGGGACAGTTTCCGCCAAGCAGATAAGAACTGTACCGAGGAAGCGGAGAAAAAGCCTGCGGTGGAGCAGAACTAGAAAGGCAGGTGGCGGGCCAGGTGGACAGCAAGACATTGGACGAATTGTTTTTAAAAACCAGGCATTTGTATGTAAAACTGGCAGAGTTTGAGGATATTACCCTGGAGCTGGCCCAGGCGGTGGACCGCCGGGACGAGGTTTCGGTACAGATGCTGCTGAACATGCGGGAGGATCCGGCCAACCAGCTGCAGGAGATTAACTCGGGCCTGCGAGCCCGGCTAATGGAACTCCCTGAGGAGGAAGCCATACGGGCCAGGGAGTTGCTGGAGGGCGCGCCCCAGGCGGCTCCGGAGGAAGAGCGGATATGCGCCCAGATTTCTCAGAACATGCGGCTGCTTAGGCGCTGCCAAGACCTGGACCGAAGGATTAGTACCCGGATAGACGGGAAACGATCTTTTTACAACAAATTCAGGTAGCAGGTAAGGCTGGCCGGACAAATTCCAAAATAAAGAAAAGGTGCCGCCAGGAGGGATCCGGGCGGCACCTTTTTGAGGGATATTGATTTTATGAGATAGGAAGAGGAATAAAACCCACAGGTTTTGCTGGAAAAGCTTTTCCGCTGTCTTGCCCTAAGAAAAAAACAGTGATATAATAGGATCGCGGCCTTTAGGGAGACTTTTGCCCTTTGATCAGCTGTTTGTTGATCAGCCAGATCCGCACGCCATCCCCATTGCTGGCAGCAGCCTCGTCTACAATTAGCTGGGGCTCCCATAAGGCCAGGCTGTTGTCCCGGCTATTGGGGTCGGCCACCAGCACCTTGCCGGTAAGCGTGCTGCCGTGAAGAACAATAAAGTGCCCGTTTTTGGTGAAATGTCCTGGCCCCATAAGGGCCACGGCCATTCCGCCGCTGCTTAAATGCCTGTAAAGGGAGGCAGCGTCGCAGTCCTTCGCCAGCGAACACTCAAGGCCATAGGCCTTGGCGGTTCCTTCTACAATAGAGAGGTAGGAGCCGCTGCCAGGACACCAGTAGTTGTTATCCGCTGCCCAAGCGGCCATTTTGGCCGGGTCGGTGTCTGTATCGGTCATGCTGGCAACCACAATGGCCATGGCGGTGGGGCCGCAGCCATACGGCCCTATGGGGTCGGAACCAAAGAGCTTGTCTTTCCAAGCATCATCGCCTTGGTTAAAGTACACGCAGGCTACCCCGCCTCCGGTGAGAATGGTTTTTCCATTGGATTCCCGGAACTCTGTAATTGTAGGCTCGGCGGGGGCGGGTTTTTCCAGAAAAAGGTAATCGCTGGCAATTTGAGGCTGGGTAACAGGCCTAGGCAGCAGGTAGTCCTTAGCCGCTGTGCCTACCTGAACCGCAATACCGTCCCGGCGGCGCTGAAACTCCCAGATACGCAGCTGCCTTTGCACGGCTTTGGCCGCGGCGTCTGCCGTGCTGACCACGGGGTCTACAACAGGATCCACAATGCGGTGAAACATGACAGGGGAGAAGAGATAGCAAAAAGCCAGCTCGGCAGCGCCAATACAAAGAACCGCCAGAATAAAAGCAAGCAGAACAGGACGGCCATGGCCTTTCTGGCGGACAGAGCCGCCGGGGGATGGGGATTGGCCGGAATATTTCAAGGGTGTCCTCCAAATCTGCCCGGGAAACCGGCCTAAAAAGCAGCCGCGGGCGCGGGGTAGATTTCCGTTGAAATTATTATAACAAAGGGCGGCGGTTTTGTAAAGCCCGAGAGAACAAAGAGGGGGATACCCCAAAAAGGCCAGTTCCCCTGCCAATCTGTAAAGGAAAGGGCTTTGTTTACGCCAAGCCGGCAAATTGTGGCGGAAAGACCACGGGTTTCCAGACCGGCGGCCTGACCATATACTACAAAAAAGCTGGAGTTTATAAAGCATAAAATTAAAGCGCGGCACTCTTGGCCCGTGGGCTGAAAGGAGTTAGGAAGCCAATGCCAACGATCCGGTTGGAAAATGTCTCTAAAATATACAAGGGCTCCAAAAAAAGCCAAAAGAGATTCGACACCCTAAAAAATGTAAATCTGGAGGTATCCCAAGGAGAGTTTGTGTTCTTTGTGGGGAGCAGGGGGGCGGGAAGCAGTACACTGCTGAACCTGATCTCCGGCGCGCTGCAGCCAGACGGCGGGGCTGTGTATCTAGACCAGGTAAACCTGGGAAAGCTGAACCGGCGCCAGGAGAAGAAGCTGCCCTATATTTTTGGCAAGGTTCCCCAAGAATCGGCACTGGTGCACAACCGCACGGTGTCGGAGAATATGTGCCCCCAGAGCAAGCTGGGCATGCTTAGCAGAATGGGCATTCTGCTGGCGGATGGGCCGCTGATCAGCAAGGCCCTGGGTCTGGTGGGCATGGCGGGCTGTGAAGACCAATACCCTACAGAGCTAACCGTTTCTGAATGCCGGCGGGTGGAGCTGGCAAAGGCTATTCTTTACAGCCCCCCGGTGCTGATTTTGGACAAGATTACAGACCGCATGGACGATGACAGCATCTGGGACATTCTTCACCTGTTGGAAGAGATGAACCGCCGGGGCACTACCATACTAATGGCAACCCATGCCAAGCAGTTTGTAAACATTATGCGGCGCCGGGTGGTTACCTTGGTAGATGGGAAAGTAGTGGGAGACGTGCAGAAGGGCCGGTTTGGGGATATTGTGTAAAGGCACTAGCTTTACAAGAGGCCGCCCAGCGATAAATTCTAGGCTTATAACCTCATTTATTGTTTGACAATCCTCATATTCAGGGTTATAATATAGGTTGGGAAAGCTAAGGGTTAAAATTCAAGCCCCTGGGAATAAGCTGTTTATTGACAACCAGCTCAGGATGGCTTATAATTGAATGGCAGGTTGCCAGCCGGCTTGCGTGGGTTAGTACGAGAAACGGCGGGAAGACCTCAACCCCCCGCCGCACCCGAAAAATGAAGCAAGAGAAGGAGGAGCAGTCATGCTCAAAAACATGAAAATCAAGATGAGCCTTATACTGGGCTTCTCGACTACTGTAGTGGTTAGCGTACTGATTATTGTAGCTTCGCTAATTATTATGAATGTACAGTCGTCCAGCTATCAGGATATCATCGACACAGACATTCGCGCCAGCACCCTGGTACGTACTTGCCGGCTGAATGCGAACATGGCCGCCCGCAACCTGCGGGATGTGGCCTTGGCCCCGGATTCTGACTATGTTTCTACCGCATCTAAAAATGTAAACGAAAAGCTCGCCTCCTTAGAAACCGATATCCAGGAGCTGCGTGAACTCCACGCGCTAAAGGATGAGGACAGCCTGAATGAGTACATCTCCGCCGTACAGGTTTGGGGCACCGTGGTTCCCGATATCCTTGCCAACGCCACCGGCGGCAAACTAGAGGAGGCCATCCGCCAGCTGCAGGAAGAGTGCACGCCTGCTTTAACCAAGGTTGACGAGGCGGCTGCTGTTCTGCAGGCAGAGATTACCGCGGAGCAGGATTCTACCCTGGCACAGCAGGCCAATATGGTGACCATCTCGATTATTTCCATTATTGTTGCCCTGGTGCTTGCCACTGTGCTGGTTATGTGGCTGGAGCTGAAGATCATTCGGAACATCTCTATCCCCGTAGAAGAGGTGCGTACTGCCCTGCTGGGTTACAGCGAGGGCAACTTGGATATTCCGGTTACATACGAGAGCAAAAATGAGCTGGGCGATATGTGCCATGCCCTGCGCACTAGCCAGAATGTGCTGAGCAATGTAATCAACGATGAGAACATGGTTCTAAAAGCCATGGCCGATGGCAATTTTGACATCCGCACCCAAGCCGAGGACTCCTATGTGGGCGCGCTGAGCGCGGTGCTCACCTCTATTCGCGGCATTAACCGGAACCTGAGCGACGCCCTTTCTCAGATTCAGTCTTCCGCAGAGCAGGTTTCCTCTGGCGCCGACCAGGTTTCCAACAGCGCCCAGACCCTTGCGCAGGGCGCCACACAGCAGGCCAGCGCGGTAGAAGAGCTTTCTGCTACCATTACCGAAATTGCCCAGGGTGCTGAAGAAGGGCTTAGCCTGGCAAAGGATTCCAGCCAGCTTTCTAATGACGCCAGCGCTCAGCTAACCGTGTGCAGCGACCTGATGCAGAGCACAGTAAGCGCTATGAACGACATTAAGGCTGCCGCCGAAGAAGTAGGCACCATTATCGATACGATTTCCACCATCGCTTTCCAGACCAACATCCTGGCTCTAAACGCCGCGGTGGAGGCAGCCCGGGCAGGCGTGGCCGGCAAGGGCTTTGCTGTTGTGGCAGACGAGGTTCGCGTGCTTGCTTCCCGCTCTGATGAGGCTTCTCGCGCTACCAAGGAGCGCATTGAGCATGCCATTGACGCTGTACAGAAGGGCAGCGCCTATGTAGCAGATGTTTCTGAGGCCCTGGATAAGACTGTGGGCATGGTAAATGGCGCGGTTGCCAAGATGGGTGATGTGGCTGATGCCAACGAGCACCAGGCCGAGTCTATTGAGCAGATCCGCGAGGGCATTAGCCAGATTTCCGCTGTGGTGCAGAGCAACTCCGCTACCAGCGAAGAGAGCGCGGCGGCCAGCGAACAGCTGTCTTCTCAGGCACAAATTATGGATCAGTTGATGAGCAAGTTCCGGCTGCGCAGCGACAGCGGTTCCAGTTCCTTTACCGCTCCCGTTCGTACCAACGAGATCAGCTCCAACGATTCCTTCAGCGGCGCGGCAGGCTACGACAAGTATTGATCTGCTTTGACTAATTGGGCAGCCCGGAAAACTTTTTTGCGCAAGACGCCGTAACCGCTGCTGCGGGACCGGGTTTCTCATAATAACGGCATTTGCCGGGCGGCCTGAAGTATCTGGGCCGCCCGGTTTTGCGGTGCAGGGGATGTGAAGGGGAAAACCTGGCAAGTATGGGCTTGCTTGGGCTTTCATATTCCTGTATTGGGCGGGAAGAATGGGAGAGTGAGAGTCAGCTTTCCTCTGGGTGCCGCTCTAGATGCTAAAAGGGCGATGCTGTTTTAGTCTAAAGCCGCAAATCGAAACAAGAAGCACAAAAGGAAAAAACAAAAAGAGGTGATAGCTTTGCCGGAGGAGTTAAAAGCGCAGGACGCGAAATCAGTGTTTGCCTTGGATATTGGAACCAGGAGCATTATTGGAATGTTGGGCCGGGTGGAAGGCGGGCGCTTTCATGTAACTGCCATAGAAAAAGAGGAACACGGCCGAAGGGCTATGCTGGATGGGCAGATTGTGGAGATTGGCCAGGTGGCGGCAGTGGCCAAAAAGGTGATTGACCGGCTGGAAGCCAAGTCTGGCATTCGGCTGAGCCGGGTGTGCGTGGCGGCGGCAGGCCGGGCCCTTAAATCTCAGAGCGCGGGTTTTTCGCTGCACTTCGACGAGCTCCGCCTGGCTGACGAGGAGGTAATTGGCCAGCTGGAGGCCGGGGCTGTTTCAGAGGCGGAAAAGCTGATTGCCGGTGAAAACGCGGGCCAGGGTCGCTTCTATATGGTGGGCTATACTGCCCGGCAATATGTGGTAGACGGCTATCCCATGACCAACCTGATGGATCACCGGGGCCAGGTTTTTGAGGTGGACGTGGTAGCTACCTTTTTGCCCAGCGGGGTGGTGGAAAGTCTTTATGCGGTGATGACACGGTTGGGCCTGGAGGTTTCCAGCCTGACGCTGGAGCCCATTGCGGCTTTAAATGCAGCGATCCCTGGGGATATCCGCCTGCTGAATCTGGTACTGGTGGATATTGGGGCCGGTACCTCTGATATTGCCGTGTGCCGGGAGGGCAGCGTGGTGGGCTACACTATGGCAACCACTGCCGGGGATGAGGTTACCGAGCTGCTAATGCGCACCCTGTTGGTGGATTTTAATACCGGGGAGCGGCTGAAAATGAGCATGGGGTCAATAGAGCCCCTGCAGTATCCAGATATTCTTGGTATTAAGCATGAGATTACTGGGGGAAACCTGCAGGAGGTGGCGCGGCCGGCAGCCCAACGCTTGGCAAAAGAAATTGCCAGTGAGATTATGAAGCTGAATGGAGGGCAGCCCTCTGCGGTGTTTTTGGCTGGTGGAGGCAGCAAGCTGCTGGGCTTGCCCCAGCTGGTGGCCGCTGAGCTGGAAATGAGCGAGGCCAGGGTGGCCTTGGCCGGCAACCATTTTTTGAACAGCGCGTATTCTGAGGAGTACGAGCTTAACGACCCTGAGTACGCTACTCCTTTGGGAATTGGGGCTTCGGCAGCCTTGGGAATGATCAACGACAGCTATATGGTAACCTTAAACGGAATGCCGGCCAAACTTTTTCGCAACGGCAGCCTGACTCTGCGGGATGTGCTGCTGATGAATGGCTTTCACTACGGGGACATGATGGGGAAGACAGGGGCAAACCTGAGCTTTACCCTAAATGGCCAGAGAGAATTCTACCGGGGAATGCCTGGGGTGGAATCTCGAATGGAAATTAACGGCGAAACCGCGGAGCTCTCCGCGGTGGTCCAGGCAGGGGACAGAATCAGCTTTACCCCGGCCCGCCCTGGCCGTTCCGCTGCCCTTACCTTGGGGCAAAGGTTGGGTCAAGAGTTCCCTGGCCTGGTTTTGGTCAATGGCGAGGCGCAGGAGCTGGAGTATTCTGTCCGCCAAGGAGACCAGGTGGAGGCGGAGGGGCAGGAAGTTCCCCCAAAGCCTGTAAACCTGCCCTATATGGCCGTGGAGAGGGGAAGTGAAAAGGCTGCCGCCAAAGCAAAGCCCGGGCCTGTGGGATTTACCGCCCAGCCTAAGCC
>CAJUSM010000025.1 GCA_910588935.1 uncultured Oscillospiraceae bacterium | reverse complement strand
CCGCGTGGTTACGCGGTTTTTTGCCCAAATATCTTTTTGGTTTTCCTAGGATGGCACGCCAGAAGGGATTCGAACCCCCGACCTTTTGGTTCGTAGCCAAACACTCTATCCAGCTGAGCTACTGGCGCTTGTTTCAGCCTTTGTATTATACCTCTATTTTCCGCTTTTGTCAAGGGTTTGCGGCAATTTCTTTATGAAATTTCAGCAAGGCACAGCTATATGGCCGCAAAACCGACACCTGACCCAGGGCTTCTCCCATAATCGCCTGGGCTCCGGTAAGATCTAGCTTTAGGCCCATAATACTCTGAGGGCGTTCACTGCGGTTCACAATCAGCATCAAGCTATCCCTGTAGCTCTTTTCCTCTTCGCCCCCTTCAGCATCCCTCTCCAGGCAGGCCTCCTCGTGTATACGAAAGCGCTCCACCACCAATAGGTTCCCCTCTGCCCTTATTGTGCGGTAACCGCCGCCGGCCAATATATCCTGGTGTGCATGGCGCATGGCTCCCAGCTGCCGGTACCAGTCCAGCAAGGCGGCATCTTCCCGGCCCCAAGGATAACAGGCCCGGTTAAAGGGGTCCCGGTAGCCCTCTTGCCCTGCCTCGTCTCCGTAATAGATGCAGGGTACTCCGGGCAGAATATATTGCAGCATGGCAGCCAGCTTCACCCGCTGCAAGCCGATTTCCCGCTGGGCGGGGGTAAGCTTCTGGGCGCTCTGCCAGTCCCGGCCCCGGCTGCCTGCGGGCTCCCCCCCCAGCACTGTCAAAGCCCGTTCGGTATCGTGGGTGCCAATGTGGTTCATCAGCAGGCGCAGGCACTGGGGCGGGTAGTTCTCTACAATATTCTCCACCGTCTCTGCAAAGCTCTTGGCCTCGCCCCCCAGCAGAAAGCCCAAAATGGCATCTCGGAAAGGATAGTTCATCACACTGTCCAGCTGGCCCCCCAGCAGGTAACGCCGGCGCACGCCGTAGGCAGACTTGTTGGAGGCATCTTCCCATACTTCCCCCAATATCATGGCATCGGGCTTTTCCGCCTTGGCGGCGGCGGAGAGCCGGTCGATAAAGAGATCCGGCAGCTCATCTGCCACATCCAGCCGCCAGCCAGAGGCCCCAGCCCGAAGCCACCGGCGCACAATGCCGTTTTCGCCGTTGATGAACTCATTATAGCTCTCGTTTGTCTCAATCACATTGGGCAAGGTGTCAAAGCCCCACCAGCTGTCATATTCGTTGGGCCAATTCCGGAAGGAGTACCAGCCGGCATAGGGAGAATCCGGCGCATTAAAGGCCCCAACAGAATCGTAACGGCCTTCGCGATTAAAATACATACTGTCGCTGCCGGTATGGCTGAACACCCCGTCAATCATCACCCGGATGCCCTGCTCCTTTGCGGCGGCGCAAAGCTCCCGGAAGTCCTCCTCATTGCCCAGTAGAGGATCAATTTTCGAGTAATCGGCGGTATCGTAGCGATGGTTGGAGTGGCTTTCAAACACTGGATTGAGATAGATACAGGTCACGCCCAGACTTTTCAGGTAGGGCAGCTTCTGGCGGATCCCCTGGAGATCCCCTCCAAAAAAGTCGCTATTGGTAATCCTGCCCTCTTGGTTGGGCCGCCAATCCGGCTGAGCATACCAGTCCTCATGATAGCTGCGGCCAGCCGGCAGGCCGGGTTTCTCCTGGCCAGAGCTGCAGAACCGGTCGGGCAAAATCTGGTACATAATCCCTCCCTCCAGCCAGTCTGGGGTAGAAAAGTTCTCCTGGCACACAGTGAGCTGCCAGCGGTAGGTGCCGCCAAAAATTGCCCAGCCCCTTTCCCCCCGGGAGAGGCGCTGAACGCCATGGCAGGTGTTGGCCTCGAAAAGGTAGAAATAGAGGCCCGGGGTTTGGGGCGTAAAATCGCACTCCCACCATTCCCGGTTCTTGCCGTTCATGCCGCACCAGAACATATCGCAGATTTCGACCAGATCCCCCTCCTTTTCCACAATCAAACGGGCAGCGGTGCAGCTTAGATCCCGGGGGAGGGTAATGCGGAAGTGCACGGACTGGCCGGCCGCCACCCCACCGGTGGGGGATCTGTATTTGGGGTTTCTGGAATGAAACATGATGAACACTCCTTACTGTAAATACGGATTTTAGGGGGACGATATAGCGTCCGGCCCCCACAGAGGCCGGACGGCTGAAACAATCAAAGCAAGAGCCCCTCCAGCGCCTGGGGGAATACCGCCGACCAGAGTTCCTTGCGGCGGGCGCCGGTCCTCTTCGCTGCGGCCGCTGATAGGGATTCGCGCCGGATCGTCGTGCTATCTGAAATGCTGAAAACAGCGGCGATAGAGATACCGCACAGCTCAGCTCTGCCGCCCGGAAATAGGCGGCGGGTTTCCATCTCAATGGTGCCGCATCCCAGGGGCCAGAATCCCGTCCACATGGGCAACCTGGGCGGCAATGGTGTCAATGCTGAAGTTCACTGCCCGGCGGGCTATGCCCCCCAGGGGGCGCAGGCCTCTTTGCATAGGGCCTCCGCCTGGTCCAGCAGCGCGTTGCCCGGATAAGCGGCCTGGGCAAAGGGGCCCGCGGCCAAGTCCTTTTGCAGATAGCGGCTAGCCTGTCTTCCCGCTCCACCTGCCACACCCGGAGAGCGCCCTTCACTAGGGGGGCCGCCTTTACCTCTGAGAACCAAAAAGTTCCCACAGTGGGGCTAAAATCACCGTAGAGCGTATCTTCTCTGGGGCGCAGCCCAGCACACCCTAAGCAAAAGCCTTGGGGCTGGCGCCAAACCGGGCGTTGCCCTCCAGAATGCTTTGGTAAAGGGGATGCAGGCTGGTCATTCCGCCATGCCAATTTTCGCGGCCAAATTCTTCTCAGGCGGCACAGGACTGGCGTGCCAGATATTCCCTGCGTAATCCCGAATGGAACGATCTGCCGCAAAGCGCCCCGCTCCCGCAATATTTACCAGAGACATCTTGTTCCACCCGGTTTGATCGTGATACAGGGCCTCTGCCCTTGCTTGCGCTGCCCGGTAAGACTGGAAGTCCGCCAAGGCCATGTAACGGTCCTGCTGGAGCACAGAGCGGTAAATATCTCCAAAATGCTTGCCCCCAATACCGCTGTTCAGGGTATCCAAAGCCCGGCGGAGCTGCTGGTCGTTCTGGTAATGCCGGCTGGGGTTGTAGCCGGAGCGCTTCACCTCGTCTACCTGGCTGGCTGTCATGCCAAAGAGGATAATGTTTTCGTCTCCCACCGTCTCATGTATTTCCACATTGGCCCCGTCCAAGGTGCCCAGCGTGATGGCGCCGTTGATCATAAACTTCATGTTGCTGGTGCCGCTGGCCTCGGTGCCGGCCAAAGAGATCTGCTCGCTAATTTCTGCCGCCGGAGTAAGCAGCTCTGCCCAGGTTACACAGTAATTCTCTACAAAGATCACCTTCATCTTCTGGTTCACCCGGGAATCGTTGTTGATGGTATGCGCCAGGGCCGCAATAAACTGTATGATCTGCTTGGCAAAATAGTACCCAGGTGCAGCTTTGGCGCCAAAGAACCAGGTATGGGGGGTAAAGTCCGCATTGGGGTTGTCCAGCAGCCATTGGTAGGTGGCCAAAATAGAAAGAGCATTCATGTGCTGGCGCTTATACTCGTGCAGGCGCTTCACCTGGACATCAAAAATAGAGTTAGGATCCACCACCTGATCCTGGGTGCGCTTCAGGTAGGCGGCCAGGCGCTCCTTGTTGCTCCGCTTAATCTTCTCCAGCCGCTGGAGCACGGCGGGATCATCTTTATATTTTAGCAGCTCGGTAAGCTTGCCGGCGTCGTAAATATAGTTGGGGCCAATGAGCTCTGTAATCAGCTCGGCCAGCTCTGGGTTGCTCTGGTTCAGCCAGCGGCGGTGAGCAATGCCGTTGGTTACGTTTGTAAACTTCTGGGGCTCCTCCACGTAAAAATCATGGAACAGGTCGTCCTTAAGGATATCGCTGTGCAGGGCGGAAACGCCGTTTACACTGTGGGAGCCGATGACAGCCAGGTTGGCCATTTTCACATAGCCCTCGCTAATAGGGGCCATGCGGGCAATTTTGCCGTGGTCTACGCCTTTATACTTCATCTCTTCCCAGAAGCGGCGGTTGATCTCCTCGATAATCTGGTAGATTCTGGGCAGGCGCATCCGCACCAGGTCGCACTTCCAGGTTTCCAGGGCCTCGCTCATTACAGTGTGGTTGGTATAGGCTACAGTGCGCTTTACAATATCCCAGGCAGCCTCCCAGCTGTAGCCGCACTCGTCCAGCATAATGCGCATCATTTCCGGAATGGTCAGCACTGGGTGGGTATCATTTAGATGGATGGCAGCCAGCTCTGGCAGCTTATCCAGATTGCTATGCACAAAAAGGTGCCGGCGGATAATATCCTGAATAGAGGCAGATACTAAAAAGTACTGCTGGGTCAGGCGGAGGAGCTTGCCCTCGGCATGGTCGTCCTCAGGATAGAGAACCTTGGTAATCACCTCGGCCATGGTCTGCTGCTCCATGGCCCGCATATAGTTGCCGCCGCCAAAAAGGCTCATGTCAAATTGATGGTTTTCCGCCTTCCACACCCGCAGCAGGCTAATGCCTTTGCCGTCCATGCCAGACACATATAGATCAAAGGGGACAGCGGTAACAGTGGTGTAGTCCTTATACTTTACCGCGTGGTACTGGTCGTTCCAGCGCTCCTCAATATGGCCGTCGAACCGGACCTCTACAGAGTTTTCCGGCACCTGCTGCATCCATACAGAGCCCCCGGGCAGCCAAAAATCCGGCAGCTCTGTCTGCCAGCCCTCTACCAGCTTCTGACGGAACAGGCCATACTCGTACCGCAGGGAGTAGCCCATGGCCGGGTAGCCCTGGGTAGCCAGGCCATCTAAGAAACAGGCGGCAAGCCGGCCCAGCCCGCCATTGCCCAAGCCCGCGTCGGGCTCTTTCTCATAGAGGTGCTCCAGCTTAACATCGTACTCGGCCAAAGCTTGGCGGACATTCTCCTCCAGCCCCAAGTTAAAGAGGTTGTTGCGCAGGGATCTGCCCAGCAGGAACTCCATGCAGAGATAATAGACGCGCTTAGTGTCAGTTTTTTCCGCGTTGCTTAGGAACTCCGCCCGTCCTTTTGCCATCAGCTCCCGTACAATAAGGGCCACGGCCTTATAGTATTCCTCATCGGTAGCATTCTGCAGGGAAACCCCAAAATTGTGGGAGAGCTTGTCCCGAATTGCCTCTTTAATTTGGGCAACGGTGAGCTTATAGTTCATGGTAAGACCTCCGTATTAAAATTATGTGTAAACTTTTCAAAAAATATCACTTATCCAATGCTTTCCAGGTGGAATATATGAATTATACACTAAATTCCTCAAAAAATCAACTACAATAATCAGCCAACAATAAATTTCGATTTTGGTAAAATCGATTGATGTGGGTTTTGGGGCGGCAATCCAGGATAGATTGGGCAGATTTTGAAAGAATTTGTGAGAAAAAACAAAATATGGATGTGTTGGAAATGTTGCAAAAAAAAGTAATAAAGGGGTAGGATCGGCTGGAAATATCTTTGACTTTCTAGGCAAAGTTACAAAAAATCGAAAAAATGAAAAAAATATGGAAAAAGTACTTCCATTTTGCTTTTTAATGTGCTATACTGGTACCAGTGAAAGCGAGAGCCCTTATAGAAAGGACCGTGATCACCAAATGAAAAAACGATACCGCCGGCTGCTTTCCTCTCTTTTGGCCTGTTCATTTTTGGCCTGTCCCTTGGCCGCCTGCTCTCCAAACACCTCTCACAGCCCGGAGAACCAAGGCTATGTGGGCCGGGCTGGCCTGGATGAGGCAGAGCTGGGCGACGAAGTGGTCGCTATGGCCGGCGCTCCCGCGTTAGCCAAGCAGCTGATGCCCGTTGCTTCTGGCAAAAAGACTGAGGAAACCGAGAAAGCTGTCATCGACTACTCCAACACCAAAGACGGCTATGTGATGGTTCAATATACAGCCAGTACCAGCCAGCGGCTAAAGGCAAAGGTAATTGGCCCTAAAACAGAATACATCTACAACATTCAGCCAGGCCAATGGACCACTTTTGCCCTGGCAGACGGCAGCGGCAGCTACACGGTAAAGGTTTACGAGAATACCAGCAGCAACCGGTACGCAACCGTGGCGAACATTACCTTTTCGGCTGTTCTCACCGATGAGTTTGCCCCTTTTATCCGGCCAAACCAATATGTGGACTATGAAGACGCTAAGGCGACAATTGCCATGGCGGAAAAATTGGCCGGAACAGAAAAGGACCCTATGAAGAAGGTTGAAAAAATTTATGACTATGTGGTGGAAACCCTAAGCTACGATAAAGAACGGGCGGAAACTGTGGAAAGCGGTTATCTCCCCAACTTGGACGATGTGCTGGAACATAAAAAGGGTATTTGTTTTGATTATGCCGCCCTGATGGCGGGAATGCTCCGCAGCCAAGGCGTACCATGCAAATTGGTGGTGGGCTATGCAGGCGAGACCTATCATGCTTGGATCAGTGTTTGGTCGGAAAAATCCGGCTGGGTCGACGGGGCCATTTTCTTCGACGGCACCGCCTGGCAGAGGATGGACCCCACCTTTGCCTCTACCGCTGACAACAGCCAAGCCATTTTAGAATATATTGGCAACGGAAAGAACTACAGCGAGAAGTTCATCTACTAAATTTGAGTACAAGTGAAATCCCCTTATTATACTCCCTATGGGCAGGGCGCGGAATTGATTTCCGCGCCCTGTTCCCTTTCTTCGCCAGGCTTGGCCTGACGGATATTTAAGTCAGATTGGTCAGCGCCCATATTAGCATGACCAATCCCCCAAAGACCCCAATGATCTGAATATGCCGCCGCCTAGTAAGCTTAATATACCCCGCAAACTCCCGGATTACCGCGTTCAGCGTAAAGTACCACTTGGTTTTCGCGCCAAAGCCCACGCAGCGCAAGCCCATCCTTTTCGCCAGAAGCAGCGCCCGAAACACATGGTAGGCTGTAGTTACCACGGCCACCCGAGGGCGGCCTGGTTCCATTAACGCCCGGGAAAATCCCAGGTTCTCCTCGGTGTTGGCAGATTGCCGCTCCAGAACCAGCTGCTCCGGCTCTATCCCCTGCTCCAAAGCATAGGCGGCCATGGCCTCGCTTTCCGGTATCTCTTCCCCCGGCCCCTGGCCTCCAGAGAGAATCAGCTTTGCTTCCGGATTTTTCCTTAGCAGCTGGATCCCCTTATCCACCCGGGCAGCCAGCAAAGGGGTGATTTTTGTTCCGTCAATCCCCGAGCCCAGTACCACAATATAGTCCAGCCTCCGGCTTTTTCTCAGGTGGATCAAATTAAGAATTGCCGACAGCGCGTACATAGCCATCAGCGACAGCATGTACACTGCGGAAAAGCTTACAATACTATAGATTGCCGTGCCCAACGAGCCTTTTTCCCAAACCCCTACCGCGGGCCAAATAAACAGAAAGCCGAACCAAAGCCCCGCAAAGGCCAGGGAGAGCAGGTTAGAGGGACTCAGCCCCTCGTGCCTTACCACCTTAATTCCCTGGATTGCGAACACAGCCAACAGCAGCAAAGGAAAAGCCAGCACCAGCAGGGCTGCCAGCCCAGCCAGGCAGACCAGAAGGAACATGACCCAGCTGTGGCCAGAGAGCCAGAAATAGCAGAAAATGATGACGGATAACAAGAACCCCCCTAGGGCAAGCGTCATCACGAAAAAAGAAATCCCGCTCCAAAGGCTTCGGGGCTCTACAACCATTATCCCCGCAAACAGGGAGAAGAACACCAAAAAGATGGCAAAGCTGATTTGCACCATAGTGGCATCAATCCTTTTCAATTCAATAATCTATTATGAGGAATGGCAGCTACCATGGTACCATAGGTACGAAAGGTTTTCAAGCGACCAAATTTTAGAAAGTTGAGAGGGCGCCATTCCTCTCCTCAGGCAGCAAAAAGCCGGCCCTTTTCATGAAAAGGGCCGGCCTTATAGGTTTGCGGAAATGGCCTTAGCCCATCTGCTTTTTGATCATCTCTTCAAAGCTCTGTTTCAGTACCAGCGTGCAGGACTGGAGCTCTAAGCCGGTTTGGGCCGCAAAGAACCGCAGGTAGAAGCTGCCGGTAAAAGCATGGACATCCATCTCCACGGTCTCCCACTCCCGCTGGGCGCCGGTAAAGGTAATAGTCCCCAACAGGTTCCGGTCCTGGAACACGGAAATGGGCAGCTGAGAAACATCATTGCTGTCTGTGCTGCGCAGGGTGAGCTTCAGGGTATAAAGCCCCCGCTCCTTCACCGAGACCCCAAAACGGGTATTGTCCCCTTTTTCCAGGCCGATCAAGGCCACGTCCATGTCCGCGGTACCGGCGGCGTCGGTCTCTACATAGTGCATTTCAGAGGCGCTGCCATCGTCAAAGGAGGGAGCCTCCCCCAGCTCCTTATCCAGCTCTGTCTCAATCCCTCTTAGCCGAAGCAGGGCAGGGGATTTTAGCAGGAAACTACAAATATTTGCCGCGCAGCGCAGGAACTCGCCCCGGTCCACCGTGCCCTTTGCCAGGCCTTCGGCAGAGTTATCATGCATGGAATTCTCCCCAGCGCTGGTGGTCACCATATACAGATCGTTCTGGGCCCGAACCATGGCGGCGGTGTTGGTGCGCTCGCCGGGCTGGCCCTCATCGTTGCACCTGGCCCACCAGTCGGTCATCACCTGGCCCTTGTAGCCCCACTGGCCATGAAGAATGGTGGTAAGCAGGTCGTAGTTGCTGGCGGACCAGAAGCCGTTTACCGGGTTATAGCTGGTCATGATGGAGTAGGCCCCGCCCTCCTTCACTGGAATTTCAAAGCACTTGAGATAAAGCTCCCGCAGAGCCCGCTGAGAGACCACTGCCTCTACATCGTGGCGGTGGAATTCCTGGCTGTTGCAGGCAAAGTGCTTAATGGTGCCGGTAACGCCATATTTCTGCATAGCTGTAAGCTGGGCGGCAGCCATTTTGCCTGTAAGCAGGGGATCCTCAGAGAAATACTCGAAATTCCGGCCGTTCAAGGGGTGGCGGTGAAGGTTGATGCCAGGGCCCAGCAGGGTATCTACCCGGTTTTTCCGCAGCTCCAGGCCCTCATACTCGTAGAGCTCGCCCACCAACTGGAGATTGAAGGTACAGGCCTGGCAGGTGCCGTTGGGCATGGCAAAGGCCATGGTGCCGCAGTCCATACGGATGCCGCTGGGGCCATCGGCACAGCAGCCTGTGGGAATGCCATAGCCCAAAAGGGTATCGGTTACCCCGCCAAAAGCGCCGGCTGTGCCAGGGGTTACCTTAGGCGAGCACATGCCCTCCCCACGAACAATCGCGCACAAATCCTCGTCGGAAAGCTGGGCCAAAAAGTCCTCCATAGAGACCTTGCCATCAGCCACATCCGCCAGTTTATATCCCTTGTCCCCGGTGGAGGGGGCGGCCTTTTCCAGCATTTGATTCCGCCGGTCCATAGGGTCTATTGTGCGCAGGGGAGCGGGCTCCCAGACCTGGGCGTATACGCCATTTTCCTCCTGCCCGGGGCGCAGGCGGTCAAAAGCTGTTACAGGAGCACAAGCCTCTTCCAGTTCCTCTACCACGGTCTCTTCTAAGGTAATGCTCCCAACCTTTTTGGCCTGGCGCACATCGGCGCCGATGTAGAAAACGTACTCTCCACCCTCCAGCACCCAGCAGGATTTGTGGCCTGTCGCGCCGCTGTCGTCGAAAGAGGCCAGGCTGTTCACTGGGCATGTAACAGAAAGAGTCTCCTTTTGGCCGGGCTGGAGCAGGCCGGTTTTGGCAAAGGCACACAAGGTCCGGGCTGGTTTGCCCAGCTTGCCCTGGGGAGCGGAGCAGTACATCTGTACCACCTGCTTGCCAGGAAGAGAGCCGGTATTTTCTACCACAGCCTCAAAGGCCACATTTGTCCCATCTACGGAAACGGAAACAGTCTTTACCTCAAAATCCGTATAGCTCAGGCCAAAGCCAAAGGGATACAGCACCTTGTCCGGGGCAAAGGTTTCAAAATACCGGTAGCCCACATAGATGTCCTCTGTGTACACGTTCCGGGTCTCGCTGCCGTAATTTCCCGCAGCGGGATAGTCCTGGATATCCCGGGCAATGGTGTCGGAAAGCCGGCCAGAGGGGTTCACCTTGCCTGTGAGCACGTCGGCAGTGCCTAAGCCGCCTACCTGGCCTCCCTGCCATACATAAAGCACGGCCCCAGGCTTGTACTCCTCCACCCACTTCATGTCCAAAATGCCGCCGGTGTTCAGCACCACGGCCACCCGGGGGAAGCCCTTGCACACCGTCTCCAGCATCTGGCGCTCGGCCTCTGCCAGCAGGTAGCTGCCCTCGGCGGCGGAATTGTCCTTATCCTCCCCGGCAGTACGGCCCAGTATGACCACAGCGGCGTCATTGGCGGCAGCGGCCTTTTCTACCACCGCCTGGTCCAAAGGCATCTCCTCTTGATACCAGGGCTCGGCTGCCCAGCCCTGGCCTACATCAAAGGGATGGTCCTGAATCCAGGCCTCATATACAGCCTTAACCTCCTGGTCCACCGCCACATCCCCAGACTCCTCCAAGGCCTCTGTAATGTTTGGCACCCGGCCGGTGTTCACTAATCCCCCGGAGCCTGTGCCGCTTTTGTAGTAGTTGAACTGGCTGCGGCCGAACACGGCAACCTTTGCGCCCTTTTCAAAAGGCAGGGCGTGGTTTTCATTCCGCAGAAGCACCGCGCCCTCCCCAACGGTTTCTCTGGCCTTGGCAGCATAGGCTTCCAGGTCGAACTTTTTACGATCCATTTACATTCCGCCTTTCCGCAGATTCTATTCTTTGGTATATTATACCTGAAAACAGAAATATTTACAAGAGGCTTTTGCACATGCTAACGGTATTTCAAAGCAGAAAGAGGCAAAAAAAGGAGCCTTTCAACAGAAAAGCTCCTTTTTGCAAAGCGAACCCTGGCTTACCACCGGCTCATATTCCGCCGGTGCTTTTCCCTATAGACAGATTCCAGCTCCTCTGGCTGGATGCCATAGATGAGCATCAGATCATTAAAATACATCATCACATCGCAGAGCTCCTCTACAAAACGGCGGCGGGTTTCCGGATTTTTCAGGATTTCCTGATTCCCTTCTTTTTTCACTATGTCAGCAACTTCCCCTGCCTCTACTATCATCCAAAGCAGGTAGCTTGCCCCTTTCTCTGGCGTGAGCTCCCCCCACTTTTCCCGGTATTTTTCCTGAAGCTCCTTTTGGATGGCCTGCATCTCTTCAAACCCAAAGCGGCTCATATTCCCCACATCCTATCCCATCAGTGTTTGGTTCATTTTACCACAGGCAGAAGACAGGTGTCAAGGGGGGGGGCAAAAGAAACGCGGAACTCTTACTGCTTCTATGCCGGAACTCTTCTAGTAAGCTGTGCCAGCACCGCCCGCACCTCCTCCGCGGTGTCGTCCTTTTTGCTGAAAAACTTGAGCCCGCTATCCAGCACGTCCAGCAGCTGGCCAAGAGTGTTGGCCTGCATCATGGGCGCGTGGGAGAAGAAGTTGGTCCAGTCATCGAAGCGCTGGTCGTGGCCCACCGGCCCGTTGATCACAATGCAGGGGCTGTCCATGCTGATGGAGCGCAACTGGCACTTTCCCAGCCCCAGGCTCTCCAGCATCTGGTCCCGGCTGAGAATGCCCATTTCCACCATGGTGTCCGCCGCGTCCAGACGCTGGAACAGGTCCAGCTTGCCGGAAAAATGGGCCCGCAGGTAGGCCTTGTTCTCCTCTGTAGCCCCCTGGGAGCCGGGAAGCTGCCGGGGCGGCTGGGTGGCCTTCCAGGCCTCATAGTCACTGAGGATCTGCTGAGAAGGGTTTTCGGGGTTGCTGATAAAGCCCTCTGTCGTCTGTCTTATCATCCCGCTCCAGGTAATCCCCCTGGTATCTTTTCCCAGCTGGTTCTGCTGGTAATACGCAAAGACATTTTCCGTAAAATTATTTCTGCTAATTCTCACAATAGCACCTCCAAAAATGCTTTTTCAGGTTTTGCCAGGATAAATCTGATTTCCAAGCGAGTTTATTCTATCACATATTTAACCCAAAGTACGAGGTTTTGCGCGAATTGCGGGATTTGCCGCTCTGCCATAAAATAATTCCGGACCTGGCTGCCGCCAGGCCCAGAACGCTGATTTTATTTTACTGAAAAAAACCGAAAAATACTTAGAACTTGTTGCCCCGCTTTACATAGCTGGTGTGCAGAATCTCATGGGCCTTGTGGCTGCCGGGCTCGCCTAAGAACTCATCATAGCACTTCTTCACCACCGGGTTGTCATGAGACTTGCGCAGAGGCATGCCCTTGTCCTGATCATACAGGGCCTTGGCGCGCAGGGTCTTAATATCGTTGTAGGCCCAATCGTTGGCCGAGCGCACAGGCTGGCCGCCGCCGTTTACGCAGCCGCCTGGGCAGCACATAATCTCAATAAACTGATAGTCGGCCTCGCCAGCCCGCACCTTCTTCAGGATCTTGTCGGCATTGCTCAGGCCGCTGGCTACCGCAACCTTTACATCCATGCCAGCCACATTGTACACGGCTTCTTTAATCCCATCGGTACCGCGGATCTCGTTGTACTCAACAGACTCCTGGCTCTCGCCGGTGAGCACGTCGGCAGCGGTGCGCAGGGCGGCTTCCATTACGCCGCCGGTGGCGCCAAAGATCACGGCCGCGCCAGTGGAAACGCCCATGGCCTCGTCAAATTTCTCATCGGGTAGGGCGTTAAAGTTCAGCTGGGCCTTTTTAATCAGTCGAGCCAGTTCCCGGGTGGTCAGGCTGATGTCCACATCCGGCAGGCCGGCTGCAGCCTCATCGTCCCGCTGAATCTCGAACTTTTTGGCGGTACAGGGCATAACGGAGACGGAAACAATCTTGGCGGGATCGATGTTCTCCTTCTCGGCGTACCAGGTCTTAATAAGAGCGCCAGTCATGTTCTGGGGAGATTTGCAGCTGGACAGATGGTCCAGCAAATCCGGGTAGTAGTGCTCGCAGAACTTGATCCAGCCGGGAGAGCAGGAGGTGATCATGGGTAGGGTTCCGCCGTTCTTTACCCGGTGGATAAACTCGTGGGCCTCTTCCATAATGGTCATATCCGCGCCGAAATCGGTGTCGAACACCTTGTCGAAGCCTAGGCGGCGGAGGGCCGCGGCCATTTTGCCCTCTACATTGGTGCCAATGGGCAGGCCGAACTCCTCACCCAGGGCAGCGCGCACAGCAGGGGCGGTTTGCACAATCACAATCTTTTCAGGGTCATTGATGGCTTCAATCACTTCGTGAGTATTGTCCTTCTCGGTAAGGGCGCCGGTGGGGCAGCTGACAATACACTGGCCGCAGGCCACACAGGACACATTGGAGAGGGAATTCTCAAAGGCGCAGCCAATCTCGGTATCAAAGCCCCGGTTGTTGGCGCCGATTACCGCTACATGCTGGTTCTGGCAGGCAGCCACGCACCGGCGGCAGAGCACGCACTTGGCATTGTTCCGCTCCAGGTACTGGGTGGTCAGGTCCTTGTTGCCAGCGGGCATCACACCCTCGAAACGGCTGTCCTCCTCAATGCCCATATCGGCGCAGAGCTTCTGCAGCTCGCAGTTGCCGCTGCGCTCGCAGGTTAGGCACTTGCGCTCGTGGACAGAGAGCAGCAGCTCCAGGGTCATCTTACGGGACTCCTGGACCTTAGGGGAGTTGGTGAAAATCTCCATTCCCTCGTTTACCGGGTATACACAGGCCGCGGCCAGAGAGCGGGCTCCCTTTACCTCTACCATGCACATACGGCAGGCGCCAATCTGGTTGATATCCTTTAGATAGCAAAGGGTGGGAATATCGATACCGGCGTGGCGGGCGGCTTCCAGGATGGTGGCATCCTTGGGCACCTGGTAGTCTACGCCGTTTATTTTAACGTTGACCATATCCATATTCGAGGTTCCTCCTTATTTCTTCACCACGGCGTTGAACTTACACTTCTCCATACACACGCCGCACTTAATGCACTTGTTGGTATCGATAACATGGGCTTCCTTCACTTTGCCAGAGATGGCCCCCACAGGGCAATTGCGGGCGCAGAGGGTGCAGCCCTTGCACTTATCGGCCTCAATGCTAAAGTTGGTAAGGGCTTTACAGGCGCCGGCCGGGCAGCGGTGCTCGGTTACGTGGGCTACATACTCATCCCGGAAATACTTTAGGGTAGAGAGCACCGGGTTGGGGGCTGTCTGGCCCAAGCCGCACAGGGAGTTCTCTTTAATGTAGTAGCACAGCTCCTCCATCCGGTCAATGTCCTCCAGGGTACCCTTGCCGCTGGTGATTTTATCCAGAATCTCCAGAAGGCGCTTGGTGCCTACCCGGCAGGGAGTGCACTTGCCGCAGCTCTCGTCCACGGTGAACTCTAGGAAGAACTTGGCGATATCCACCATACAGGTAGTCTCGTCCATAACAATCAATCCGCCGGAGCCCATCATGGAGCCAATGGCAATCAGGTTATCGTAATCAATGGGGGTATCGATAAGAGAGGCGGGAATGCAGCCGCCAGAGGGGCCGCCGGTTTGGGCCGCCTTAAAGGTATGGCCGTCCGGCACGCCGCCGCCAATGTCCTCAACAACCTCCCGGAGCGTGGTGCCCATGGGAACCTCTACCAGGCCCGTGTTGGTGATCTTGCCGCCCAGGGCGAAGACCTTGGTGCCAGGGGATTTCTCGGTGCCGATGGACTTAAACCAGTCCGCGCCCTTAAGGATGATCTGGGGGATGTTGGCATAGGTCTCCACGTTGTTCAGCACAGTGGGCTTGCCAAACAGGCCCTTCAGGGCCGGGAAGGGAGGCCGGACTCTGGGCTCGCCCCGCTTGCCCTCGATGGAGGTCATCAGCGCGGTTTCCTCGCCGCACACAAAGGCGCCGGCGCCTAGGCGGATGTCGATGTCAAAATCGAAGCCGGAATCAAAGATGTTTTTGCCCAGCAGGCCGTACTCCCGGGCCTGCTTGATGGCGATCTGCAGGCGTTTTACCGCAATGGGGTACTCGGCCCGGATATAAATGTAACCCTGAGAAGCGCCAATGGCATAACCGGCAATGGCCATAGCCTCTAAAACGCTGTGGGGGTCGCCTTCCAGCACAGAGCGGTCCATGAACGCCCCGGGGTCGCCCTCGTCGGCATTGCAGCAGGCATACTTCTGGTCCGCCGGGTTGGCCGCGGCAAATTTCCACTTAAGGCCCGTGGGGAAACCCGCGCCGCCCCGGCCCCGCAGGCCGGAGGCCAGCATGGTGTCGATAACCTGCTGGGGGGTCATCTCGGTAAGCACCTTGCCAAGAGCCGCGTAGCCGTCTTGGGCAATATACTCGTCAATAAGCTCGGGGTTAATCACGCCGCAGTTCCGCAGGGCAATACGCATC
Organism: uncultured Oscillospiraceae bacterium; assembly: GCA_910588935.1. Lineage (GTDB taxonomy): Bacteria > Bacillota > Clostridia > Oscillospirales > Acutalibacteraceae > Acutalibacter. Next base: position 20,860 of record CAJUSM010000025.1, on the reverse strand, counting down.
TGCTTGGCATAAAATTTGGTCTCGTTAAGGGATTTTGTGGTGTTCTCATCCACCACGGTCTCCTGGTACAGCAGGCGGGTGACAATGCGGCCTTTCAAAAGGTGCTCAGAAACGATTTCCGGCACATCCTCCGGGGTAACCCGGCTGTAGAAAGCGCCCTCGGGATAAACAACCATAATGGGGCCCAGCGCGCACAGGCCAAAGCAGCCGGTGCGGATTACATTGACTTCCTTGTCCAAGCCTTGAGCCTTAATCTCCTCATTGAGCTTTTCAATAATCTGCTCGCTGTTGGAGGAGGTGCAGCCGGTGCCGCCGCAGACCAGCACGTTTGAACGAAACATATGTTATCCTCCTTACTTCGCGCCGATTGCGTTGGCGCCAATGGTGTATTCGGTGACGACATTGCCGTTGACCAGGTGGTCGTTGACCACGCGGACGGCCTTTTCGGCGGTCATTTTTACATATGTGACCTTCTCCTTGCCGGGGGTGATGACCTCCACCACAGGCTCGTACTGGCAAATGCCAATGCAGCCGGTTTGGGTAACCATGGTGTCCCGAAGGCCCCGCTTGGCCACTTCCTCTACAAACGCGTTAAGCACAGGCCGGGCGCCGGCGGCAATGCCGCAGGTAGCCATGCCCACCATAACTCGGGTTTCAGCCTCGGCGTTTTCCCGGATGTTGACAGAGGCCCGGGCCTTATCGCGAATGGCCTGAAGTTCTGCTAAAGATTTCATATATATTTGGCTCCTTTCGGGGAAAAGATAAATATTGGTCTGTTGGCTTTGCAGGCAGAAAAAAGCTCAGCCTTCTGGCTGTATGCCGCTTAGCTCCGCCGTATTTTCCGTCAGATATTCCTTAATCCATAAAGTAACGTCGGGGGCATTTAGGGGCACGTCTCCCCCCAGCGCCTCCCGCAGCTCTGTGGTTTTTAGGGCAAACTCCCGCTGTTCCCCCTGGTGGGTTACAAGCTTGCGCTGAAATACAAAATCCAAGTCAGGATTACACAACACCAGCATGCTGATGGTATCATTGATATCCCCCAACGGGATCATATCAACGCTGGATGGCTTGAACACCGCCCAGGTAGTAGTGCCCACCCCTAGCTCAGACTGGATTCCGAAGCTGCCCCCGGTCATCTCTGCCTCCATTTTAAAAAGAGGCACGCCCAAACCTACGCTCCGGGTGGTACGGGTAGTAAAGAAAGGGTCGGTTACATGCTCTACCTGTTCCGGCGTCATGCCCCGGCCATTGTCGCTGATAGAAATGGACAGCGTATCACCGCCCAGGTCCTCCTCCACAGTAACCGTGATAAGGCTGGCCCCCGCGGATATGGAGTTTTGGGCGATGTCCATTACGTTCAATGAGAGCTCCCGCATGATTCATCCATCCTTTATGTGCGAGCTTTATTTAGCGCGTGGAGAAAAAGACGGGGATTACTCGGCGTATTTATCCAAAATGCCGTCCACATCCTCGGGGGCCAGGCGACCGTAAACATCTTCATTGATCATCATAACCGGGGCCAGACCGCAGGCGCCAATGCACCGGCAGGCGGTAAGGGAGAACAGGCCATCCTCTGTGCACTCCTCAGGCCCAATGCCCAGCTTTTGGGTAATTCTGTCCAGCACTTTGTCGGAGCCCTTTACATAGCAGGCAGTGCCCAAGCACACGGAGATGTGATGGCGGCCCTTGGGCGTAAGGGAGAACTGGGAATAAAAGGTAGAAACCCCGTATACCTCCTCCAGCGGCACATCCAGGCCGTCGGCAATTTTCTTTTGCACTTCTAGGGGCAGGTAGCCGTAAATCTCCTGGGCCTGATGCAAAGCGGGCATAACCGCGCCTGCCTGGCCCCGCAAGCTCTGAATCACTTCTTCCAGCTTTTGGGCCTGCTCGGCGGTGTCATGAAATGGCAAACTGCTGATACGTTTTTGCATTGTATACCATCTTCCTTTCTTGAATGCGTGACTAGAGTAAATATAACAAAACTAGCGAGACTTATAATTCTGAAAAAGAACGATTCTCAAAAGAACAACAATTTCCAACTTTTTTATCGATATTAAGTGTAAATAAATACCAAAATATCGATATCTATATACCGCATTTCGCTGCCAAGGCTTTTCCCTCTATAGCGGGCCCAGCCCTGAGCGTCCCTGGCGGATGGCATCCACCACCGCCTTAGCCGTAGGCTCCTCCAGCGCAATCTTCAGCGGCTGCCCTGTAGCCAAAGTGTCTAGATAATGGCTGTCCGAGTCCCGCACAATCCCCAGCCCCTGCAGCTCTGGGTACTGCGCCCGCAAGGCCTCCAGGTCACAGTCTCTGGTTACCTCCGCTACCCGGTAGCCTCCCTCTGGGGGAATGCTCCCCAGGGCGGCGATAACACTGTAAGAGTCCCGGTCCACATGGGCCGGAAAGGCTGTGCCCCCGTATTCCTCCGCCAGCCGCCGGGCATCGTCTACTGTAACAAAAGAGGATACCAGCAGCAGCTCCTCCAGCGTGCCAATCAGCTCATCGTCTTCGTTAAGTATGCGCTGCTCGCCAAAGATTTCCGGCTTGTTCTGGATATGGGGCATGTTTTTATATATGTAGCGGTCAAAGCCCAGGGCCCCCTCCAGGGTCTCAAAAAGGCAGACTACATGGGCCTCCTCTGCTGTGCACAGCTCCATACCGGGTATGGCCAGGATGCCTGCCTCTTGGGCCACAGCCAGCACCCCAGGGGCGTTACGGCAGGTGTTGTGGTCCGTAATCCCAATCACTTCCAGCCCGGAAATGGCCGCCATGCCTACAATATTATTGGGAGTCATATCATTGTCCCCACAAGGGGAAAGGCAGGAGTGTATATGAAAATCGTAAATATAATCTTTCATTTATAGCTGTTCATACACCTTTATGGCGGTTTGGTACAGGTTCTCCGGGCAGCTGAACACCGGGATTCCCTGCATATCCGCCCGCTTTTTGGCGTCCTGGTCCAGGGCGGCGTCTTCACACAGCACAATGCCGCTGGTATCTGCCAAGGCTGCCACAGCAATGGCGTTCAAATTGCCCATTACCGTAAGCCATACATTCCCCGACTGAGCCCGGCCCATTACCCAACTGAGCAGATCTCCCACATAGCAGCCGTCTACCAGATTATCGATGCCGTCCTCTCCTGCCAGCAGCTTCCAGCAGCAAGCCTGGGCCAGATCGTTGATGGTCATAAAGCCTCATCTCCCTTATCTTTCTGTCGTTATAATCGTGATTCCTTTTTCTCTCCGCCTCCTGGGGCTGGGTGCCAGCCTAAGCTTCCCTCCAGCTCAGAAAGGGTGCTGGCCACCTTCTGCATCTTCTTACGGTACACAAACACACAATCTGTCTGCTTGCAGGCCCCCTTTACCACGTCCTCGGCAAAGGCCCGGCAAGTAGGAGCGCCGCAGGCGCCGCAGTCCAGGCCAGGGAGCTCTTCCTCAATGCCGTCTATTTCCACCATCATCCGCATGGCCTGCTGCAGGTCGGCAGAAAGGGTCATCACATTGGAAAATTCCAAAGCCTCCTCCCACTCCATCTCGTTGGGCACCGGTCCCCCAGCCAAGTGGTTCTGAGAAACAGGCAGGTATTTCCGCAGCCGCTGGATCCGCGCCTTGGCCACATAGGGATTTTCTACACAGAGCACTCCCCCCACGCAGCCGCCGGCGCAGGCGTTCAGCTCAATGAAGTCCAGGTCGCCAATGCGCTCGTCCTCTACCTCTTCCAACACCCGGATCACGTTTTCAATGCCGTCTGCCGCCAGGTATTTCTCGTTGAGCAGGGCCGCGGACTCGCCTCCGCTGGTGGACCAGCCCACCCCAATAATCCCTGAGTTGGCAATGGCCTCTATGCTTTCCAGCCGGTCCATGGTGTGGCTAAGGGTGGGAAAAACCTCGCTAATAGCAATAGCCCCATCTACCATAGACTTTTCCATACCCAAAGGCATTTTAATATCCGTCACCTTGGCAGGGCAGGGGGTGATAAAAAAGCAGCCTATCTCTTCTAGCGCCAGGCCGGTCTTTTCCTGGGCCTCTTTTTTTGCCATGCCGGCGGCTGTCTCCATGGGGGACTTCAGAGGCAGCACATGGTCGCACAAATCTGGAAACCGTACCCGGATGAGCCGGACTACCGCAGGGCAGGCGGAGCTGATTACCGGCCGGGGCAGGGGCATCCCGCTTTCAGAGTTATACATAAGCTTACGGGTGGCCTCGCTGACCAGCTCGGCGGCCCTAGCCACCTCGTACACCTGGTCAAAGCCCATTTTCTTCAGGCCTGTCAGCACATAGTCAATGTCGTCCAGGTTGTTGAACTGGCCATACAGGGCGGGGGCGGGCAAAGCAATGGTATACCGGAATTTGCCCAAAGCCTCCATGTGGGTAAACCTGGCCCGTTTGGCGTGGTGGGGACATATGCGAATGCACTCCCCACAGTCGATGCACCGCTCTGTGGCGATAAAAGCCTTGCCCTCCCGTATGCGGATGGCCTCGGTAGGGCAGCGCTTCACACAGTTGGTACAGCCCACGCATTTTTCTTCTTTTAGTGTTACAGAATGGTAAAATTCAGCCATATCCAAATATCCCTTTGATGGCCCCAGGGGGTCATCTCCCTTCCTGCTTCCTTCCGGGGAACACGGTCATGCGCACCGTGGTGCCCACGCCCACCGTGGAATCGATGGTCATCTCGTCGGTATATTTTTTCATATTGGGCAGGCCCATGCCCGCGCCAAAGCCCAAGGCCCGCACATTATCCGGGGCAGTGCTCCAGCCGGCCTGCATGGCCTGCTCCACGTCCGCAATGCCTGGCCCATGGTCAATGAGAGCAATCTCTACCCGGTCTGGGTCTACATCTACCACAGCCTGGCCGCCGCCGCCGTGGATAACCAGGTTGATCTCTCCCTCATACATGGCAATGGCCACCCGGCGGATGGCGTCTGGCTCATAGCCCAGCTTTTTCAGCTTGTGCTTTACATCGCCGGAAGCCTCGCCGGCCCGGGTAAAGTCATCCCCTGGCACCTGATAGTCCAAATGCAGCATGCTCATGAGATATCGCAGCCTCCTCTCAGCCCGCTGCTAAAGAGCAGCCCGCAGGCAGTGAACATACGGTAGGGGGTGGAGAGCACCGTCATGTCCTTCATCTCCGCCAGGTCCAGCACCTGCTGGTTTACCGGCTTGCCCCGCACAAAAATAATGCAGTGCATATCCATCATCTCCGCGGTGCGCACCACCTGGGGGTTCATTAAGCCTGTAAGCAGCACCGACTGGTCTTTTACAAAGGCCAGCACATCGCTCATCATGTCGCTGCCGCAGGCGGTTTTCACCTCTTGCTCCATGTCGCCTTCAATAAGTACCTGGCATTTCAGGATATCCACAATGTCCTTCACTTGCATAGCTTTGCCTCCTGTCTGTATCTTTGGTGCAAGCAGGGGTCTAGCCTGCACACTTTGTCTTTTCGTATTATATCATATATGGTGGCGGCAGTGCAAACATTTCATGAAATTCGCCTCAAATTTCCTTTGCTGCCATAGCAAGCTCCTAGAGAGCACAGTTTTTCCTTGCAAAACCATGGCTTTCAGGCTATAATAAACAGGCGGCCCTTTATCAATTTACTTAGAGAAACCATCCGCGCCCATCCCAATCCCGTCAAATTTCCTGGCTTTTGGCCCCCAGGGCCTATGCCAGAAATCAGGAGGTCAATATTATGTCCCGAGTATACAATTTTTCCGCAGGCCCTTCTATGCTGCCCCTTCCCGTTTTGGAGAAGGCGGCGGCCGAAATGCTGAACTATGAGGGCAGCGGCCAGTCGGTTATGGAGATGTCTCACCGGTCCAAGGTCTACGATGGCATTATTACAGAGGCCCAGGCTTTGCTCCGCCAAGTAATGGGCGTTCCAGAAAATTACAAGGTGCTCTTCCTCCAGGGCGGCGCCTCCAGCCAGTTTGCCGCTGTGGCGATGAACCTGATGACAAAATCCCACAAGGCCGACTATGTGCTCTCCGGCCAGTTCTCCACCAAGGCGTTCCAAGAGGGCTCTCGCTATGGCGACTGCAAGGCAGTGGCCAGCTCTAAGGAGGAAAATTTCTCCCATATCCCAGAGCTGAACCCCAGCGAGTTCCGCCCAGACGCGGACTACTTCCACATCTGCCTGAACAACACCATTTATGGCACAGCCTGGCACAGCCTGCCCGATACCGGCAGCGTGCCCCTGGTGGCGGATGTTTCCTCCTGCATCCTTAGCCGTCCCATTGACGTAACGAAATTTGGCCTGTTGTATGCCGGGGCCCAGAAGAACGTGGCTCCCGCCGGCCTTACCATTGTCATCGTCCGGGAAGATTTGATCGGCGAGCCCCAGGAAGGTACCCCCACTATGTTCAACTATGGGGTGATGGCCAAAAACGATTCCATGTACAACACGCCCCCCTGCTGGTCCATTTACATTTGCAAGCTGGTGCTGGAGTGGATTAAAAACGAGATCGGCGGGCTGGAGGCCATGGAGGCCCGAAACGTGAAAAAGGCTCAAGTGCTTTACGATTTTCTGGACCAGTCTAAGCTATTTAAGGCCTGCGCCCGAGAGGACAGCCGGTCTATTATGAACGTTACCTTTGTTACCGGCAATGCCGACCTGGATGCCAGATTTGTAAAAGAGAGCGCCGCCGCGGGCTTTGTAAACCTGAAAGGCCACCGCAGCGTAGGAGGAATGCGGGCCTCTATTTACAACGCCATGCCGCCGGAGGGCGTCGCCAAGTTAGTGGACTTTATGCAAAAGTTCGAGCAAGAGAACGGATAGGATGAAAGCCCCGCTATTCCTTTGAGCCCTTGGAGTTCGGCCCATTTATCGATGTGGGTGATGGGCAAAAGCGGCATTCTGCGGGGCCGTTCCGCCACAGCATATCATTTGAATAATGAGCACAGGCAAAGACAGTTGGAAACCTTTAGGGCAATAATTCAAGGAAAGCCCCGTTGTAGCAGACGGGAACATTGCCACCTCATACTGCCCGCAAACCGGATAACAGAAGGGGCGTTACGCTGCCTGAACCCTGCACAATTTCTGAAAGGATGATTCCCATGTACAAAATTCTCTGCCTGAACAAAATCAGCCCCCTGGGCACCAAGCGCTTTGGGGAAAACTATACCTTCGCCCCGGAAATGAACCAGCCCGATGGCATTCTGGTCCGTTCCGCCTCCATGCACGATATGGAGCTGGACGAAAGCCTGCTAGCCATTGCCCGGGCCGGGGCCGGCACCAACAATATCCCTGTAGAGGACTGCGCCAAAAAGGGCATTGTGGTCTTTAATACCCCCGGGGCCAATGCCAACGCGGTAAAAGAGCTGGTGCTCTGCGCCCTGCTCCTCAGCTCCCGGAAAATCGGCCCGGCTATGGATTGGGTGAAAACCCTAAAGGGCCAGGGCGACCAGGTGGGCAAACTGGTGGAAAAGGGGAAGAGCCAGTTCGCCGGACCGGAAATTCAGGGAAAAACCCTGGGCGTAGTAGGCCTGGGGGCCATCGGTATTTTAGTGGCCAACGCCGCCCACTCCCTAGGTATGGAGGTGTACGGCTACGACCCCTTCCTCTCTGTAGACGCTGCCTGGCGGCTGTCCCGCTCGGTGCACCGCTCCCTTTCTCTGGACGAAATCTACCAGAACTGCGATTACATCAGCCTGCACCTGCCTCTTACCGGAGAAACCAAGGGCATGGTGAACGACTCGGTGATTGGCAAAATGAAGGATGGGGTGCGCGTCCTGAACTTTGCCCGGGGCGAGCTGGTAGATTCTCAGGCCATGCTTGAGGCCCTAAACTCTGGAAAAGTTTCCGCCTATGCCACCGATTTCCCCACGGACAGCCTGCTGGGAACAGAAAATGTAATCGCCCTGCCCCACCTGGGGGCCTCTACCCCAGAGAGCGAGGACAACTGCGCCCAAATGGCTGTGGACCAAATAAAGGAATATCTGGAAAACGGCAATATTATCAATTCCGTCAACCTCCCCGGGCTGGTAATGGCCAGAGAACCCAATACCAACCGGCTGTGTGTTATACACCGGAACATACCAGGGGCCATTGCCAACTTCACCTTGGTTTGCAGCAAAGCCGGCATCAACATTGAAAACATGCAGAGCAAATCTCGGGGCGAATACGCCTATACTATTTTGGATGTATCCGGCGGAGAGCTGTCCGCCGCGGCCAGCGAGCTGGCCAGCCAGGAATCCATTATCCGGGTGCGGGTTATGGACTCTACAGGGCAGTAAAATTCTGTTCGCGATAAACAATTCGGGACGCGGTTCCGACACCCCTTCTCCTTCCGTGCGGTTAAGAGCCTGTCGGGACTGCGTCCCGTAATTTTTTGTATGTGATAAAGCCTCTGGCGGGCGCTTAAGCGGCTGGCGTTTAAGGTTGGGCGAAGGTCATAGGCCTCCGCCTGCCCCAACAGGTTTTCGCTTTCTCCGCCAGGATTTTTACCCTGCGTTTTCGGCCTGCTATCACACCTCTATCTGTGTCCCGTCCTGGGCAAACTCCACCTGGTTTCCCAGCACTTCTTTTGCCAGCCTGAGCTCCCCTTCAAAGTCCCCGAGAATCTCCACCCCATGGTGATAAAACATTACCTTGCCAAAGCTCCTGCCGCTTTCCTTTAATTCCCGGCATAGCTCCCATGCCCTATGGTGCCCTGTCTCTAAAAAGACCAGGTCCGCGCCCTCCAGCCAGGGTTCCAGCTCCTCTAGCTCCCGAAAATCCCCAGAGTACACCACCCGTTTTCCTTCCCCTTCTATCACAAAGGAAAAGCTTTTCCAGGGCTCCCCTGGCCTAGGCTCCCCTAGGTGCCGGTTGGGCACAGCCCGAACCTCCAGCCCCGCCTCCTCTAGGGGTCCGGAGGCAACCAGCCGGGGTTTTAGGGAGAACACCGTTTCATAATTTCCTTCGCTGCCCAGCAGCATTTTCTTCACCCCGTCGAACACCTCCAGGTCGGGGAGAAACACTTTTACCTGCCGCCCGGCCATCCTGGCCGCTGTTTCCTGGTTGATTGTGCATAGTTTCCGCAGGTTCCACAGCAAATGGGGCAGGCCGCCTACATGGTCCATATGGGTGTGAGAGATAAAAATACTCTCTGTAGCCGCCAAATCCAATCCCCGCAAATAGGCGGCATAGCCGCAGTTTTCCCCTGCGTCCAGAAAAAACAGCTTTCCTCCGGTCTCTAAAGCTAGGCTGGTGTGATGCCGGCCCGGCATAGGCTCGGTGCCGGAGCAGCTGCCCAAAATATGAAATACCATTTTTTAAACCTCCCGTTGTTTTACCCTTCCCTAAGCGTCTCATAAAAAGAGTAGTCTATCAAACCGCTTATTTGATCCAATGCCCCGCTCTCCAGCTCTTTCACCATAAGGCACTCCGGGCTGGGCAAATGGATATTGGGTCCCCCGGTTATGCCAAACTTGTAGCTGGGCATAAATCCCCGGGGCGTATAGTTTTTCGGGTCACCCTCTACAATAATGGCCTTAAACCCCATCTTCTTTGCCTTCTCGAAGCCATATTCCAGCATATCTTTGGAAATATGCTGCCGCTGCAGTTCTGCTTTTACTGCCACAGGTGTCAGAATCAGCAATTCCTCTTCAAACCTGCCCTCAATATGAAAGCGGGAAAACATGGCGTATCCTATCACCTCGTCATTTTCATTGACCATTACCAGCTCCAGCTCTGGAAGATAGTACTTTTTTGCCCGGATCTCTTCCACCAGCTGCCGCACAATCTTGCCCTCCTTTGGGCTTTCCCACTTTGTAAACACATCCTCCACCAAATCAAGGGAGGGCAGCAAATACTGACTCCTCATAGCATAGATAGCGCGTTTCATAGTCCACCTCTGTCATTCTTCACGCCAGCCAATTTCTCCCAGTATCGAACGGCCAATGGTTCCCTCTGGCATCTGGATTCCAAAATTCTCGCCAATGGTGGCCCCAATCAGGGCAAAGCTCTCCCCTGTGCCCAGCGAGCCCTGCCGCCCCTCTTTCTCCATCCAGGGAGAATACATAAGCAAAGGCACCCGTTCCCGGGTATGGTCCGTGCCCCGAAAAGTGGGATCGTTGCCGTGGTCGGCGGTAATCATCAATAGATCCTTGGGCCCCAAAACAGGCAGCAGGCGGCCTAAGGCCTGGTCGAAGCGCTCCAATTCAGCGGCATACCCTGCCGGATCCCGGCGATGGCCCCAAAGGGCGTCGAAATCCACCAAATTCACAAAGCAGAGGCCGGTAAAATCCCGGCTCGCAATTTCCAAAGTCTGCTCCATGCCATGAACCGAGCTCTTAGACTTATTGGACTCTGTCAGCCCTTCTCCATCGAAAATATCGTAGATTTTCCCCACTGAGATGGTGTCCAGGCCTTGAGCCTTCAGGGCGTCCAAAGCGGTTTTGCCGTAGGGCTTCAGGGCATAGTCGTGGCGGTTGCTGGTGCGCCGGAACTCTCCCCGCTTTTTGCCCACATAGGGCCTGGCAATTACCCGGCCTACCCGCCAATCCTCCCGCATGGTCAGCTCTCGGGCGATTTCGCAGTACCTATATAGGGTCTCCAGGCCCATCGTCTCCTCATTGCCGCAGATCTGCAGCACCGAGTCTGCGGAGGTATACACAATCAGATGACCCTGGCTAATTTCTTCCTCCCCCAGTTCCTCCAGAATCTCTGTGCCGCTGGCACTTTTGTTGCCGATTACTTTCCGCCCTGTTTGCTCCTCCAGCTGGCGGATAAGCTCAGGCGGAAAGCCTGTATCTGTAAAAGTAAGGAAGGGCTGGGTGATGTGCAGGCCCATCATCTCCCAGTGGCCAGTCATGGTGTCCTTTCCGGTGCTGGCCTCCTCTAAAGCCATTCGGAAACCAATTGGGTGTTGGGGGCTCTTCCCGCCAGGGAAGGGGTGTAACAGGTCTAAGCCCAGCCGGCGCAGGTTGGGAAGGCCAAGCCCGACTTTTTCCCCAATATGGCCTAGCGTATCGGCCCCCTGGTCTCCATATTGGCCGGCATCAGCCATAGCGCCAATGCCAAAAGAGTCGATGACAATGACAAAAACACGTTGATAAGGGTACATCTCTATTCTCCTTTCAGCAATTTACAGGGCGATTCCGCCGGCAGCGGGCTTAAGCGGCTGGGCGCTGCTCCCGCATTAGTGGTTATAAAGAAAAAGACCTGCCTTCTTAAGCTCCCGGCACGGCCAAGTTCCCTTTACTTATGGTAGGGCGCTCCCCGCAGAATCTGCAGACCCCTGTATACCTGCTCGCACAGCATCACCCTGGCCAACTGGTGGGGAAAGGTCATAGGCGACATAGAAACCGGCTTCCCCTGAGCCTTTATCTGGGGAGAGAGGCCATAGGAGCTGCCGATCACAAAGCTCACCGCTCCCGGGCTGGTCATGGCGTCCCCTAAAAGTTTCGCCAATTCCTGAGAGCTTACCTGTTTTCCCTCGATGCACATAGGAAAAACCCGGCCTGCCAGCCGGGGCAAAATAGCCTCAGCCTCTTTTTCCAGGGCAGCCCCAATCTCTCCCGGGCTAGGGGATTGAGGCAGCCTTGCCTCTGGCAGCTCCATTAGCTCCAGCCTGCACAGGGAGGAAAGGCGCTTTTCATATTCTTCTACCGCCGCCCGCCAGTAAGCCTCCTTCAGCCTGCCTACGCAGATCAACTTTACCAGGAGCATAACCCGCCTCCCTAAAAAATAATTGTTCTCCCCTCGGTGTTCTCCACCGGGGCGATTTCCAGCATATAATCCAGATCCCGGGTATAGCCTGCCTGGGTCAGGCCTTCCACCGCTGTGCTCTCTGCCAGGGCGGGGCTATTGTTTTCTCTGCTCAGGTGGGCAAGCAAAAAGCGCCTGACCCCACTTTTTGCCAGCTGGGGCAGGAGCCGGGTACAAGAGGCATTGGACAAATGGCCCCGGTCCGAAAGGATGCGCCGTTTAAGCACATAGGGATACGGGCCTTTTTTCAGCATCTCCTCATCATGGTTGGACTCCAGCACCACCAGGTCGCAGCCCAGCAGCCGCTCCCTGACAGAGTCGGAAACAAAGCCCAAATCTGTAGCCAAGCAGAAGCCCCGGCCGTCCGCGGTAGCAATCCGGTAGCCCACTGGGTCTGTACAGTCGTGAGAAACCGAAAAGGGGCTGACCTCCATACCGGCCAGCTCCAAAGTCTCCCCCGGCTCCACCGGGCAGAGTCTTGCTGTATCCCCCACCATGCCCCGAATCGCGGAAAGGGTGCCCCCTGTGGCAAATATGGGCAGAGAATGCTTTTTGGCAAATACCCTTAGCCCGCTCACATGGTCGCTGTGCTCGTGGGTAACCAGGATTCCCTGAATAGCCAGGGGGTTAATCCCCAAAACCTTTAGCATCCCGTCTATCTGCCGGGCGCTGCGGCCCGCGTCGATGAGCAGCCCCGCGCTGCGGGAGCCTATGTAATAGCTGTTCCCCGAACTGCCAGAGAACAGCGGGCTGAGCCGGGCCATCCGGTTCCCTCCCTAATAAAAATATGGGGAGTGGCCGAAACCAGAGGTTCGGGCTCTTCCTTTTACACTCCCTCTAAAGCTGTTTCTATCCAATATGGTACATCAGCCGTTCTGGTCCAGTATGCAGAAAGATCTCCGCCCCCAAGCCAGAAAGTTTGTCCACAATATTCTCGTATCCCCGCTCGATAAACTTAATGTTTTCCACCTGGGTTTCGCCGCTGGCCATAAGGCCCGCCAGCACCATGGCCACCCCTGCCCGCAGGTCTAAGGCCCGCACCGGAGCCCCCTTTAGGCCGGGTACGCCCTCTACCACAGCTAGGCTGCCCTCTACAGTGATATGGGCCCCCATATTCCGCAGCTCGTCTACATACTTAAACCGGCCGCCGCTGAAAATGCTCTCTGTTACCATACTAATGCCCCCTGCCGTGGTAAGCAGGGTGGTAATCTGGGGCTGCATGTCTGTAGGAAAGCCGGGATGAGGCAGGGTTTTTACATTGCACTTGCGCAGCTGCCGGTCGCAGGTTACCCGTACGCTGTCGTCCCCTTCTTCTACCTGAACCCCCATTTCCACCAGCTTGGCGGAGATAGACTCTAGGTGCTTGGGGGTTACATTCCGCACCGTAATATCCCCATGGGTGGCGGCGGCGGCCATCATATAGGTGCCAGCCTCAATCTGGTCTGGGATAATGGTATAGGTCACGCCCCGCAGTTGCTGCACCCCGTGAATTTTAATGGTGTCTGTACCTGCCCCCCGGATATCCGCGCCCATGGTGTTCAAAAAGTTGGCCAAATCCACCACATGGGGTTCCCGGGCGGCGTTCTCAATTACAGTTACCCCCAAAGCTTTCACTGCGGTAAGCATAATATTCATGGTTGCCCCTACCGACACCACGTCCAGATAAATATGGGCCCCATGCAGGTCGTTGGGGGCGGTTACAGAGATCATCCCCCCATTGTCCAGGCTGTGTTCGCAGCCCAAGGCCTCAAAACCCTTTAAGTGCTGGTCAATCGGCCGCACGCCAAAGTCGCAGCCCCCTGGCATAGGCACCAAGGCCCGGCGGGTGCGGCCTAAGAGAGCCCCAATAAAATAATAGGACCCGCGCATATGCCTGGCCACTTCGGCGCAGACCACATGGGTATCAATGGGCCTGGGGTCAACGTCTATGGTGTGCCGGTCCGGCCAAGTAATCCTTGCGCCCATCTCTATCAGAATCTGGGCAGCGTCCTTTACATCGGAGATATCGGGCAAATTTTCAATGCGGCAGGGAGAATCTGACAGTATAGCGGCGGGCAGTATGGCCACAGCAGCGTTTTTCGCCCCGCTGATGTTAACCTCGCCACACAGGCGGCGGCCCCCATGTATCACGTATTTATCCAAGTTTCCACTTCCTAACGGATTGTTTGAAGAATCCAGGTGTATATTTAGGCGCAGCGCGCCAGCACAGCCAACGCCAGCGCAACGTCTTTCTTTATTATGAGAACTAGAAGCTATAATAATACATCTGGAGGAAAAAGTCAATGGGCTGGCCGCATTATGTTAAGGTTATGTAAACTTATTTTGAAATTACCTTTCTGTCCCGAATGTCTGACACCAGGCTGAACCGCTGGGGCAGGCCGGGAAAATTCTCTTGGAGCACCAGGGGATAGAGGGCCGATTCCGTCACCTCCCGGGGGTCCAGCCAGCGAAAAATATGGGATTCTTTGTCGGTATCCTCCCGCACGAATTCTCTTTCTCCGCTGGGGAACGACTGCCAATCAGGCTGAGCAAGAAAATACATGGCCAGCTCGTGAACAGGCAAGTCCCCCAAAGCGAAAAAGCTTTCGCAAAACCAGAGAGGGCGCAAAAGCTTCGCCCCAATTCCCAGCTCCTCCCCCAGCTCACGGAGCGCCGCCTGCCCCATGGTCTCGCCGAGGCGCACCCGGCCCCCTGGAAGATACCAATGGGCGATGCGGTCTTCTTTCATGGCCAACAGTTTCCCCTCATGCACCATTACCGCCGCGGCCCGAAAGTTAAAAAGCCCCTCTTGGGTAAGGAATTTGCAGTCCTGCCCCAACTCTGCCGCCCCAGCCTGAAGGCCGCTAACCAAGGTGAGGCACTCTGGCAGCCGGGGAAAACTTTTCTGGATAAAATCGGGAAAAATGTAGTCGGGAGAATCCCCTAAGGCCAGCCAGTTGTAAAAATGCTGTTGGCCGTCTGTATCCGGCCGGTGAAAGGGCTCTGTTAAGCTGGGCAGGGCCTCCCAATCCAGCTCTGTGAGGAAAACCACCTCCAGGCTATGGTGGTTTTCCTGGGGAGCGCTTTCCCATAGCCACAAGGGGCGCACCACCCGGGCCTTGACCCCCAGCTCCTCCCAAAGCTCCCGGCACAGGGCCTCCTCCATTGTTTCATGCAGGCGCACCCGCCCCCCAGGGAGGTAATGGAAATGGGCGCTGTCCCGCTGGTCGTGTACACCCAACAGCCGGCCCCGGTAAGCAATTACCGCCCCTACCCTGTAGTTGAACCGGCCTTGGGGCGTGTGATAAACGCAATCCATAAAAAAAACCCTCTTCTTTTGTAAATTGAGATGAACTTATAGTTTATCACAAAAGAAGAGGGAATATGTAAAAATTTCGTAAATTTGCGCCCAAACAGAGAGGGCTGGGCTTTCTTCAGGAGGCACTGTGCCCCCTTTGGCCTATTGGGGCTTCTTTTTCCCAATAATGGGTTTCTCCTCCCCCCGCAGCAGCCGGCCAATATTGGCCCGGTGCATAAAGAGCACCAGCCCACCGATAAAAGCCGCCGCGCCGGTAACAAAGACCACATAGCTCAGGGAGTGGCCATGACGAAGATAGTCTAGAAAAAAGGCAAACAGGAAGGAGTACACAGGAAACAGAGCAGCGCAGGTGACAGAGGCTAAGGAAATAATCTTCTTCCACAGGAACAGCGCCCCAAAGGTAACAAGGACAACCAAAAATACCCGCCAGTCGGTAAGGGCGATCATAGCCGCGGCGGCCACAATTCCTTTACCGCCCCGAAAACCATAGTAGATGGGGAAAATATGCCCCACCACACAGGCAGCGCCCGCCAGGTATCTGGCTACGCCCAACAGCTCCCCAGAAGGGGCTATCTCCAAAAAGGCCAAAAAAGCCCAGTTTAGGATAGCCTGGCTCAGCAGCACCGCCGCTACGTTCTTCAAAAAATCCCCCACAAAGGTGAGCAGGGCCGGCAGCTTACCCACGCTGCGCAGCACATTGGTCATGCCCGCGTTGCCGCTGCCCTCCTCTCGAATGTCCTTTCTCTGAAAAACCCTGGTAAGAATAATAGCCCAGTTAATTCCGCCCAGCAGGTAGCCCGCCACGATCCCCGCAAGCAGAGAAACCCACAGTACCAGCTCATATTTCATCTATTCGCCCTCCTTAGTCTTTCTCATCCTTTTTGTCCCGGATCATCAGCCGCACCGGTGTGCACTCTAGGCCGAAGGTTTCCCGGATCCGGTTCACAATATAACGCTGATACGAGTAATGGAACAGCTCGTGGTCGTTGACAAAGCATACAAAGGTAGGGGGCTTGGTGCTGGCCTGGGTTATATAGTAGATTTTCAGTCTGCGCCCCTTGTCCGTAGGGGGCTGCACCCGGGCAATGGCTTGGGCCAGCACATCGTTTAGGGCCCCGGTGGTTACCCGCATGGCATTGCTCATAGCAGCCAGCTTGATTAGCTCAAACATCCTATCCAGCCGCTGGCCGGTTTTGGCAGAGATAAAAATGATGGGAGCGTAGCTCATAAAGGAAAAATCCTCTGCCAGCTTCAGCCGCATATGGTCCATGGTCTTGCCGTCCTTTTCCACCGCGTCCCACTTATTCACGCACACAATGCAGCCTTTGCCTGCCTCGTGGGCAATGCCCGCCACCTTGGAGTCCTGGTCTGTAAAGCCCACGGTGCCATCGATGAGAATAAGGCACACATCCGCCCGTTCCACCGCCATTTCTGCCCGAAGATTGCTGTAGTACTCCACCGCATCCTCCACCTTGGACTTTCTGCGCAGGCCGGCGGTATCAATAAAGGTAAAAGCGCCAAACTCGTTTTCAATGGTCATATCCACCGCATCCCGGGTGGTACCGGCTATATCGGAGACAATGCAGCGGTTTTCCCCTGCCACCCGGTTTACCAAAGAGGATTTGCCCACATTGGGCTTGCCGATTACGGCTACCTTAATCACCTCGCTGTCAAGCTCCTCCTCCCCAGCAGGGGGAAGGGATTCCAGCACCCGGTCCAGCAGGTCTCCTGTACCATGGCCGTGGACAGAGGAGACCATTACCGGATCCCCCAGGCCTAGGTTATAGAATTCGTAAAACTCTGGGGGCGGCTCCCCAATGCTGTCACATTTATTCACGCAGAGCACCACCGGCCGGCCGCTTTTCAGCAGCAAGTCAGCTACTTCGGCGTCAGTGGCGGTAACGCCGGTGCGGATATCTGTTACCAGTATAATCGCGCTGGCAGAATCAATGGCGATTTGGGCCTGCTCCCGCATCTGGCCCAAAAGCACATCCTTAGAGGCGGGCTCCAGGCCGCCGGTATCCACCAGGGAGAATTCCCGGCCGCACCATTCGGCATCGCCGAAAATCCGGTCCCGGGTTACGCCGGGGGTGTCTTCTACAATAGACAGCCGGCGGCCCACAATTTTATTGAATAGGGTTGATTTTCCCACGTTTGGCCTGCCGACAATAGCAACAATAGGTTTTGGCATATGCCTGCCTCCTTTTTACGATTACGGTTTTTTGGGGAACCGGGGCCAAGCGCGCCAGCTTTCATGGCAACAAAGGTCCAGGGCGAGGCGCTCTGGCCGCCCCGCCGCCGTTGAACCGGCTGGCTTAAGCCGCTAAGCCTCTTGTTTCGCGCCGAGGGAAAAGGAACGGAAAGAGGTGGTTTCCCTTGTAAGCATCATTTTCCACAATGCGCCTTTATATAGATTTTTAAGGCAAAAGCGCCTTCGCAGCTGGTCAATGGTTTTGTCACCTGTTCGCTTTAGGGCTCATATGGGTTATGCAGCTTGCCGATAGGCTCCGCTTCTCCCAGTATTGCCGCGGCCAAGTCTTCCCCACTGCCGCCTACCCGCCGCGCCGGTTTCCCCAACCTGCGCGAAAGCTCTTCCAAGGTCATGTCATCCAGGAAAATATTCTCCCCGGCTTTCATCATGTTCCCAGCCAGCAGCACCTCGTCCCCCAGCTCTCTCCCCTGAAGCTGAGCGCAGATATCCTGGCCAGTGAGTAGGCCTGTTACGTTCACCGTGCCCCCAAAAAAATTGTTGCGTATGGGGACTAAGCTTATGGTTAAATTATCGCATTTTTTTCTGAGCCCGTCAAGCATAAGTTCCAGAAATAGGAAAGCCCCCTCTCCTGTGGGAATGGTTACTTGCCTGGGCTTTTCCAATGGTTTTGCCTCCTCTATCGCCCAGAGAAACCCAGATTCCAGATCCCGGAGCATTCCAACCCCATTTTCAATTTGAGGAAAATCCTCGTAAAACTCTACCGGTGGCAGCTCCTTTTCTGCCAGCAGGTATAGCTCGTCCGAGGCAAATATTGTCCTTGCCCCCCGCCGGGCCAGGCATTCCTCCCCCCACTTCTCAATGGTCTCCAAAGCTGCCTTGGCAGAATCCCGGCCAAAGGGAACCAGAGGGAACAGCCCTGCCCGGTACCTGGTTAGGCCCACCGGTACACAGGCCACGCTCTGCAGGCTTTCCCCCAGCTGGCAGAGCTCCCTTAGGGTAAACTCCAAGGCTTTCCCGTCGTTTAGGCCGGGACAGAGCACAATCTGGCAGTTTAGTTTTATGCCCCCCTGGGCCAAACGGTATAAGTGGCGGAGAGACTCCCCGGCAAACCGGTTGTTCATCATTTTGCACCGCAGTGCTGGATCCATGGCGTGTACAGAAACATTAATCGGGCTGATGTGCATCTGAAGAATCCGGTGGATTTCCCGATCATCAATATTGGTAAGTGTAATATAATTGCCAAACAAAAAGCTAAGCCGGTCGTCATCGTCCTTAAAATACAGGGTCTCCCGCATACCCGGGGGAAGTTGGTCAATAAAGCAGAACACGCACTTGTTCCGGCAAGACCGCTGGGCGTCCATTAGGTAGGTTTCAAATTCCAGGCCCAGGGCGGCATATTGGGGCTTGGCCAGCTCTACCACAAACTCATTTCCCTCTCGACAAAGCACCAGGCGCAGCTCCCGCTCTGTCTCGAAAAAACGATAGTCCAGTATGTCGTCAATTTCGTGGCCGTTCATGGAAACCAGCAGGTCCCCAGGCAAAATTCCCAGGCGCTGGGCACGGCTGCCTGGCTCTACTCCATCAATTTTAACCATTACTGCCTCCTTTTATGTTTATTAAAGACTGAAATAGGCACTCCCGTTTCAAGCGCAGGGTTGACCGGTATTCCTGTTGGTAGTATCCTTTGCTTTGTATGGATTTCTCACAAATTCCATATATCCCGATTTGCCCAGGCGCTTGCAAAACGAGCTTAAAAGGGAAAAGGTTTTTTAGAGAGGTAGCGGTACATATGGGGAGAAACGCAAAATGCAAACCAGGCAATCTGTGCATTGCCCTATTCAGCCTTTGCTTGTCTGTAAGGTTTGTAGAATATCTCCTGATTGAAACAGACAAAACGGATATTGGAGAAAATGTGCTTCACAAAATAGTTGGGGTTGCCATATTGGCCTTGTCTTTGAACATCGTAAATCTTTCATGGAGCGACATTGGATTCCAAGTAAAAACGGTTTTGTAAGCGGCGTTTTGAAAGGTTTGCTTTGCTCTTTTTATATGGGCTAGAATTGGCTATTTTAGCCCCGCAAGGCAATCCCGCTCGAAATACATATTAGCGGTTTTCCTTAACAACTGGCTCTCAAATCAAGAATATTGGTTTCATCTTCCTTATGTTATGCGTACTATTCAATGTATGGATGGCGGAAGGTGTTTTTTAGCGGGCGGTTCATTTCAACACTTTCCGAAACCAAGCCATTTATGCAAGCAAACCTTATTGCCGCACTTTTCTTTTATTCGGGGCCTGGCACATTGTAATGCCAATCAGGGGCCACGCAAATGGAGAAATGCCTTTTGCGGCAATGGCCCTAATGGGGATCGGTTATATCATTCTTTCTGGAATCAAGGGGATTAGGCAGGGGCTTCTTTACCGCGCAACAGGGAATATATGGGCAGGGCTTGGCGACCATTTGCTCAATCATACTGTTGCTACAAATATATTGCATGTTGTTTTCCCTAAAGGGCGCGGATGAATTGCAGATTGTCCGAATTATGGCCGCGCAAATGGTTTCCTTTGCTTTTGTGTTGATAATTTATTATCAAGCACAGAAAAGGGAATCGATAAACCCCTGGTTTTATCGCGGCCCCTTCCCCCCAATATCAAAAAAGAGAACACCCATCACGCTGGCAAGGCCAAGCGGGCGTTCCCTTTTCGATCATTTCCTATGGAAACCAGCTTACTGGTCTACCTCTACCACCTTCCGGCCATTATAAAAGCCGCAGGTGGAGCAAACCCGGTGGGGAGACTTAAAGCTGCCGCACTGGGGGCATTTGGCCAGCGCGGGGGGCTGCAGCTTCCACACATTGGAGCGCCGCTTGTTCTGCCTTGCGCTGGATACTTTTCTCTTGGGTACCGCCATTCTCAGCACCTCCTTACGCTAAATAAGTCTTCGGTCAAGGCCTTGGGCAAGGCCGGCAAACACTGCGTTTACAAAAGCTGGCGCAGAACCTCCAGCCGGGGGTCAGTTTCCCGGCCGCCGCACCCACAGGGGCCCTGGTTTAGGTTTTTGCCGCAGCTGGAGCAAAGCCCCAGGCAATCCTCCCGGCACAAAAACTGTCCCGGCAGATCCAGCAAAATATCCTCCAGAATAAGCCTGTCCACGTCCAGCTTCTCCTCCGGAACCAAAATAAAGTCCTCATCATCCTCCGCCCTCTCCGACTCTCTTACAAGAGTGTGGGCGAATTCTTTGTGGTACTCCCTGGTGAACTCCTCCGCGCAGCGGTCGCAGGGCATGGCCATAACAAAGTCTGCCCGCGCCAAAAACGACACAGCGCCCGCAAAGCTTTTCAAGCGGGCCTGGATCTCTACAGGCGCACAAAACGGCTTGGCACCGCCCAATTCCACCCCGGAAAAATCCAATGCCCAGCGGAAACGGTCCTCGGCACCCTCCGCCTGGAAAAACCTTTTTAGATCAATCACCATACTGCACCTCATATCGTACTGTACCATTATAATTTGCCAAGGGGCTTTTGTCAAGTTTTTTCTTGTGAATGGGCGTGTGCAAACGAGGAGATAAAGGTAAGCTGGAGAAGAAAAAAACGCGGCTCTCAGATGCCGTGAGAAAATGGGAAAAGTTTCGTAGACTTCGCTTCGCGAAGTCTTACCT
>CAJUSM010000024.1 GCA_910588935.1 uncultured Oscillospiraceae bacterium | reverse complement strand
AAAAACTACAAAATTTCTTCGGCCTTTTCTTACAATTTCATATTGGCGTTGACAGTGACAATTTATCCGGGAGGGAGGATGGAGATCAGGCTGCAGTTTGTGGATGAGAATAGGGCTAAACCTTAAATATTTACGTGTTGCGGAAACTTCTTCTTAGTCCGAGCTTGACATTGGCGGACCTCAGGCATTCCTACGCTGTGGCCGCGATCCAGAGCGGGGATGATATAAAGACTGTCCAAGAGAACTTCGGTTAACCACACCGCCGCCTTTACCCTGGATGCTTATGGACATGTCACAGAGAAAATGAAACGCAACAGCGCGGAACGGATGCAAAGATATATCAACGCTTTCCAGGAGACAAAAACTTGGTAGGAAAAAAAGGAAACACTTTCTGCAGAGCTTGAAGAAACCCTGGAAACACTAGAGCGTGTCTTCAAACTCAAGCAACCCCAAGGAGGATGGAAACAGGAAGAGCAACAGCAAGAAATAAGTAGGCACGTTTTTCATATCTGGTGGAAAAGCGGCGATGGGCCTTAAACTTGAGGAATAAGATCTCCACCAAATGGCGTTCCTTGTAAATATGCCAGTCAATGTTGCGAGGATGCTTGACAATTTTGCGGCTTGGAATCACAACAATAGCCCCACGTTCCTCCAGCCAATGGACAAACCGGTCGCTATCGTATCCCCTGTCCGCGATCACATATTTTCCCCGTAGTTCAAAAGGTTCCAGCAGGTTTTACGCATAACAAATGTCATTGCGGTTTCCTGGAGACAGCAAAAGCCGAAACGGGTTCCCCCGCCCATCCACTATTTCGTGGTCAATCCTCTCTGGCTGCGTCCCAGCTCTTCTTGGCCCCCCTTTTAGCGCCGTTTCCATGCTGGTGGACTTTGACCGTGGTGTTGTCCAGCATCAGGGGCGTCTTATCTACAATGTCCTGGGCAATCAATTCCTCAAAAATATGCTCCCAAACACCTTGCTGGCTCCATCGCTGGAACCGGGTGTACACACTTTTCCACGGGCTATACCGCTCCGGCCGGTCCCGCCATTGGGATCCCTGTATTCAGCCAGTACAATATCCCATTGGGCATCATCCGGTTGTCTTTTCCCGGCCTTCCTCCATGCTTTGGCTTTTCCGGCGGCAACAGGTCTTTCACTTTTTTCCACTGTTCCTCTGTCATTTCATGTCGTTTCATTCTTTTATTTTATCATTTGTTTGAAGACACTCTCTAGGGCTAGGTGTTCGGTCAGCTTATATGTTTTCACCTCACCCTCCTCCAGCTCCAGCTTCATGGTTCAGAAAATGCCAATGTTCGCCAGATCCTCTAGAAACTCTGCTACGGGTTCCTGCGGCAGGCCACATGCTTTGGCAATCACCAGCGGAATGAAGTAGTTAGAGTTTCGCCAATAGGGGCTGTCCAGAAGTTCCAAGCTCTGGGGATTTGCAAGCACTGCAAACAATCTACAATAGTCCTCCATGGGTGCAAAAAATAAGGCATAGCCCTCTTGGGGTTCAGGCCAGAGGGTAACAAAGCTCATGTCCTTTGCATGTGCGTCCATGAGCAGCCCGCCGCAGCCTCGGATTTCTGTATACATAATTTCGTTCTCGTCCCTCTATATGTGTACGGCAGGTGTCCAGGTATTTCATCTTTGGCACGTTCAGTCTGCTGGGGGAAAATGGACAATGATTGTCCATGCCAGGCGACAGAACCGTTCCATACGCTCTTTTTCCGGGAATCCCCGTAGCCACCTGCTCACGACCTCAGGCGCATCCACCCGCTCTCCAGCGTCTAGCTCGAATAGCGTGTCGATGGTAACTCTCAACGTGTCCGCGATGGCAGGCAGTAGGGTTATGTCCGGCGTGCCTCCACATTCCCACCGACTGACCGCCTGAGAGCTGACCCCTGCGGCCTTTCCCAGATCTTCCTGGGTGAGGCCGGCGGCTTTGCGAAATTTGGCGATTTGCTCGCCTATAAACTCTGGGTTCATTGTGTTTCCTTCTGTACTCAAGCTGTAGTTGTATTATACTTCAAATTTCCCTTGGATACAATGGAGGCGAGGTTGGGAAAATACAACCATGGGTTGGATTTGTAGGGGGAAAGAGGGAGAAAAACCAGATGAACAAGCAGAAACCCTGCAGGGCTCTTGCTCCTGCCGGGATTCCTTTTGCTGCAAAAAATCCCCCCGCACGCAACCGGAGCCGTAAAAATCTGTCTATATAAGTGAAGGGCCCTTAGAAATCAAAGAAAGGAGGCTGTCAATGAGCGACGAAGAGATCATCAACCTGTTCTGGCAGCGCTCGGAAGATGCGATTGCTGCAGCCACGGAACGCTTTGGTTCCACGCTACAGGCCATTGCAAGGAATATCCTTGGGGATGACTGTGATGCTGGGGAATGTGTGAACGATGCCTATTACAAGGCTTGGGAATCGATTCCTCCCAATCGTCCCCAAAGCCTTTCAGCCTATTTTAGCCGGATCACCCGGAATCTTGCACTGAACAGGTACAGGCGTTCCATAGCTCAAAAGCGAGGCGGAGGCCAGACAGAGCTGGCACTTTCCGAGTTGGAAGATTGCATTCCTACGATAGTTAGCTTGGAGCAGGGAACAGAGGAAGGGACAGTTACTGCTTGTATTGAGGCCTTTCTTCGGGCCCAGCCCAAGGAAAAACGGCAGGTTTTTGTCCGCCGTTACTGGTACCTCTCATCCATTCGGGAAATTGCCCAAGATTACAGGATCAGCGAATCAAAGGTTAAGTCTATACTATTCCGCATGAGAAAGGAACTGAAGATATGTCTTGACAAGGAGGGAATCGAATTATGAAAAGCGATAAGCTGTTAAATGCTATGGGGAATCTCAGCGACGACCTGATCAACGAGGCCAGACCAGGGAAGGGGAGAACTCTGGGAAGATCCCGACGCTGGAGCCGCTGGGTTGCTGCTGCCCTGGCTGCCGTGCTGGTGCTTGTGGCCGCAGTAGGCGCGGGGGCTAGTATGGGTGTTTTCCATCAGGTGGAGGATCCTTTTACCGCCATGTTCCGCCTGCCGGATAAGGTAGGACCCCTGGACATGGAGTTGGTAGAGAAAATGGGCCAGCAGGTGGGAGTGAGTGCCGTGAGCAATGGGGTTACCATTACAGTGGATTCCGCTTTGCGGGATCGGCACATTTACATGATGCTGCTGAGCATACACATGGAGGGCTTGGATGAAAATACCCTAGAGTTGGACAAAGTCGTTCCGGGGGGCTGTCTAAAAGGACTGGGCGGCTCCAGTTGGGGAGCAATGGATCTGGAGCCAGGGGACGACACCATACAGATTCGGATGCAATTTATGCACGATGAAGGGTTTTCCGATGAACCCGTAAAACTGACTCTAGAACGATTGGTGCTTAATCCTCGTCAGCTTTTGCGGGAAAAAACCATTGCCGGTACCTGGACCCTGGAGTTTGACGTGGATTACGAGGACCTGACCGTGGAGCTGCCGGGCGGCCAGGAGGCGGAGGCTACCGGTATTCCCCTCCGGATCGAAGAGGTTACGGTTTCGCCTCTGTCCATCATGGCGAAATTCACCGCATATCCCGGTGATCGTGATTGGGATGTGGAAAGAACAGCAGTGCGGCATGGGGATATTGCTCTGATCAATCGCCTTAGCGAGTTGGATATAGAGATGAAGACCATAGACGGTATGAAAATTGCCCTGCCACACTACAGTGCAGAGACCAATATTCAAGGAGCAGGTGGCAACTTGGATGTGGACAATCCCGGAGAGGACGGGGGCTGCGCGGGCTATACCATCCTTTACTTTGACCGGCCGGTTTCTTTGGACGAGATCGCTTCTGTAACGGTGGAGGGGATAGAAATTCCTCTGGAATAAACAGAAAAAACCTCCGGGGGCCGGCTGCGCGGTTCCCGGAGGCTTACAATTTCAAGCTTGCCCGGCGGCGGGCCGCGAGGCAGGGGGTGGAAGCTTTGCTTCTGATATCAGTACTATTTGTGGAAGGAGCTCCTTTGTTTTGGCAAGCCGTAGAGCATTGCCCAGCATCCCGCCGCGATGACAGGAATTCCCGCCAAATATCCAGGGGTTCCCAGCAGCTTTTCAAACCAGGCCAAGGGGTTTCCCTCTCCTGCCCAGGCCAGAAACATGAAGTTGGTGCCCCACCATTGGTTCAGGCAGTAAACCAACGTCGCTGCCCCCAGCATCCAGGGCAGACAGCGGAGCAGCCGGCAAAAGCGCGGGCGAAAGCCTTCGGCAATCAGCAGCACGGGGTATACAAACAGCAAAATATGGGCTGTAAAGCTGTGAATGCACAGGGCATTCCACAGCGGCAGACTGTTCCAGCCAGGAAAAATCATTGCAAAAAATGCTCCTGGCAAACAGATGGCGTATAATACTTCTCTAAGATGATCGTTTGGCTTTATCGCATCGGCAATAATCAGGAAAATATTGATGCTGCAAAGGTGTAACGGTAAAAACGAGGGGCGAAAGTCTCCAACAAATACTGCTATGCCATATTTAAATAGCTCGTCAGCGGCCAGCAGCCCGGCCAGAATCCGCCGGCAAAGCTGTCGGCGATGGTTTGACCATTGGCGATAAAGGGGCACGAGGACGAGAATCAAAAGCGTTAATGCCAGCATCCAGGCCAGATGTCCTGGGCAAAAATGATTGAACCCGGTCGTAGGCACCGACCGGGTTCGTAAAGTATATTCGGTATCCCAGAAATAAATTGTGTTCATAGTTCTCCTGTCCGCTGCCAAGAGGAGAAAAGATTTATGCACAACAACACTGCTTAGTGAAAATGATCTCTCCCTTAGAATCCGGGTCATCTCGAATAATATTCCCTGCACAAGGCACAAATATGCGTCCGGAGAGAGGATTTTTGATACTCACCACTGGTGCGGTAAGTGTGGCCTCTACATCGGATTTTTCGAAACTTAAATCAGTACCAATCATTTCACAATCCACAAGCTTTAATCCTTTGCAGTAGCAAAGGGGTTGGGTGCCAATGATTTTGCAATTCTCAAAGGTGATATTTTCAGAATACCAAGCCAGATACTCGCCATTAATGGTACTATTACGCACAACTATATTTTTAGCGTGCCAAAAAGCATCTTTTGTATCAAAATTGCAATTTTCAAATATGGAATTTTCAATATACTGAAAGGAATACTTGCCTTTTAACTGGACATTGTCAAAGGAAAGGTTGTCAGAGCGCATCATGAAATATTCGCTTTCGGCAGAACAGTTTTTCATTTTTACGCCATGGACAAACCAGCCAAATTCAGGGGAGATGATAGAACAATCATCCATTCTAATATCTCCACATTCCCGCAAGGCTTTAATTCCGTGAAGTTTACTGTTAATAATCCTTACATTACGAGAATACCATAAGGCTGCACGGCAGAGTTCGGTCATTTCACTGTTTTTAATTTTCAAACCAATATCATGCCAGAAGGGATAACGAAGGTTAAAGAAGCAATGGTCTGCCTCCACACTCTGACTTTCCTTAAAAGCGCTCTCCCCATCAGCGGGACCATCAAAATTGCAGTTATAAACTAAGATATCTTGACTATTGTATAAAGCGCGTTCTTGGTCAAAGGTTTGGTTTTCAATTTTTGTTATCATATTTTACGCTCCCTTTCTTAGTTTTAACAGGAAGAAGTTAAATCATCCTGCCATTATTATACTACAAAAGGGGGGCATTTGCAAATGCTTCTCTAACATAGCAGGATATGCTTGAAAAGCATATCAAGATGGAGGGTTATCATTGACTTTTTCCACATTGTTTGCCATTTCTTGCAGGGCAGACTTTTGCTGGGCTTTGATCATCTCCCGCTGTTGCTGGGCTCGCTTTCTTGGCTTTCGGGTAAAGAACAGAATTAAAAGGATAACGAGCCCTAGAAGTAGTATGGTGGGCAAATGAACTACCAGGAATAATCCAAACTCCTGAAAAAAACGACCAATATCCTTGGCATTTTGGCACATACCTGCCCAAGCCCGGGCCAGCCAAGATTCCGAGGGAGGCATGGTAAGTTCACCTACTTCCCGTAAAGAAAGCTGCAGAGTGGCATAATTGATCTGATTGTCATACACCCGAAGAGTGGATTCATAATTTTGTAGTTGATATCGTACACTGGTTAGCCTATCCTCAATAGCCAAGATGTCTTCTAGATTTTCTGCCTGGCTAAGCAGCTCCAGCAGCCGTTCCTGTTCCACCAGAAGGGCAGACTTGTGGCTTTCCGCGTCCACATAGTTTAGAGTAACATCCTCTTCTTGCCGGGAGCTTTGCAATACATTGCACTCTAGACTCATCTGCGCCAAAAACTCCCCTAGGGTCTCAGCGGGTATGCGAATGGTTAGGTCACATCTGCGCTGGCTTTCCTCATAGGAATATACATCGGAATTTTCTACATAACCACCGGCTATAGTCAGATATTCGTCCATCCATTCCATAAACTGATCATAAGCTTCAGTTTCTGCATCTACATAAGATGTGGTGATAAGCTTCTGCCCAGTGGTCTTTTGGTTTCCATTTTCATTAACTCCTATGTTGTCTTCTCCAACTGCGTCTGTTTCAGGCGTTTCTACGTCGATTTCTGTTTCTTTGCTGGTTTTATTGATATCGCTCCAGCTGTCCTCAGAATAGGTGGATTCTGCAGCGTCGTTTTTGCCGCCGCAGGCTCCCAGAGAAAGAACTAAGAATAGAATAACCAGAACTAGTGAATAGCTTTTCCAAAATTTTTTCATATAGGGCTCTCCCTTCACTCCACTTTATTAACTTATAGTATATGGAGGTAAGAGAGATTTTTCAATACAGATTGCACAGTTGTAACCAGAAATTACAGCATTGTAATTACTGTTAGAACTTCACTTTCCGTTTGTGATTTGCCCCCAGTACACCGCCAATAGCCCCGCTAAGCAGCACAGCGGCCGCTTTCCCCCCGCCGGCTGGGGTGAGTTCTACCTGATAAACTATTAAGCTGACTATTACAGCAACAGCCAACAGCATTGCTCCTCCAGCTAAACCTAAAAGCAGTCCCTTTTCCCGCATGGAAAGGGAGGCGATGAGCCCAGACAGAAAAGAAGCCCCACAAGCAACTAAAGTGGTAATTAGGGCAAGAGAGCCCCGGGGAAGAGAACCTGATCGGCTGACTACAAAGGCGATTAAGGTAAACAGCAGCAGCACCGAAACCAGACAAATAACAGCAGAGAGGATAAGTGCTCTAATCCATTTCATAAAAAAGACCTCACAGCTCATAGTATACGAAATACATATGTGCCGGAGGGCTTCTTTATACCAACTGATTTTATTTGGTTTGCAAATTCTGATCCTAGTTCCTGTTAGTTATGGATTTCAGGTATTGTCATCCTCGTGTACAGTATCCACGCTGCCAATAGCCCAGCGCTTGACCCGCAGCTTAGACTTATCACTGCCTGTCTCAATAATAACAGATTCGCTTTCTTCTTTCACAGCTACAATTCTTCCGCAAATGCCGCCAATGGTAGTAACTTCATCGCCCACCTGAGCGTTTTTGCGCATTTCGGCCTCTTTCTTTTTCTTCTTATTCTGGGGGCGAAAGAAAATGAAGTAGAGAGCCACAAAAAATAGGCCATACACAGCAAGCATTACGATCATGCTCATACCGCCGCCAGCAGGAGCTGCAGCGGCATCTAGTAACATCAGGTTGTACATTTTGTGCGAACACATCCCTTCCAATGATTACTACTGATTATATCAGGAAAACTGGGAACTTGCAAGCAAAATATTCCTTTTATATGGCGGCCTATATCCGCAGTCCCAGCACCTCAACGTTTGCTTGGTAGAATTTATCAAATCGATTTTCGTCTATTGCATCTCGTATCCTGCGGAGCAGATCATTATAAAAGAATAGATTGTGCATTACGGTCAAACGCATGGCGAGCATCTCTCCAGCCTGAAATAGGTGGTGAATATAGGCTCGGCTAAATTTTTGACATACTGGGCAGGGGCAGGATTCATCTAACGGCGCTTGATCTAAAGAATACTTAGCATTGTGTAAATTACGGCATCCCTGAGAGGTAAAGGCGTGTCCATGCCGTGCGTTCCGGGTTGGCATAACGCAGTCAAAAAGATCCACGCCTCGATGGACAGCCTCTAAAATATTCACAGGGGTTCCCACACCCATGAGATATCGTATTTTGTTTTGTGGCATATAGGGTTCAATGGCTTCAATGATGGCATACATTACCTCTGCTGGTTCACCAACAGCCAGGCCGCCAATGCCGTAACCGTCTAAATCCATGTCTGCAATCTGCTTCATGTGTTCAATACGAAGATCCGTAAAGGTACAGCCCTGATTGATGCCAAAGAGCAATTGCTCGGGGTTAATGGCCTGGCCACTGGAGTTGAGCTTTTCCATTTCAGCTTTGCAGCGGGCTAGCCAGCGAGTGGTGCGGGCACAGGAATTCTTGGCATAATCATAAGGCGCGGGGTTTTCTACGCACTCATCAAAGGCCATGGCGATGGTAGAGCCTAAATTAGATTGGATGCGCATACTCTCCTCAGGTCCCATAAAAATTTTTCTGCCATCAATATGGGAAGAAAAAGTAACGCCTTCTTCTCGGATATTCCGGAGTTTGGCCAGGGAAAAGACCTGAAAGCCACCACTGTCCGTAAGCACTGGTCCCTGCCAGCCAGTAAATTTTTGGATACCGCCCAATTCCCTGACGAGCTGATCTCCAGGCCGGAGATGGAGGTGGTAGGTATTGCAGAGCTGAACTTGACAGCCTAGCTCTTTTAGATCAAAGGCATCGACGGCGCCTTTAATGGCCCCAGCGGTAGCTACATTCATAAAGCCAGGGGTCTGAACAGAACCGTGGACGGTATCTAGCCGTCCACGACGGGCAGTGCCCTGGGTTTTCAACAAATGATACATTGAATTCTCCTTGTAAAAATTGACTCAGTTCATTGTAGCAGACGAAAGGAAAAGATGCAACACCTTTTCTGCTGAAAAGAATCCCATTTCGGAATTACTTCTGTGGTCTCATAAGGCGCAGGGACAGAACTTTTGCTACATTCGCTTTACACGGTATAAATACACATATCCAGCTTTGCAGATTAAATTTACAATTCTATACCAATGCATCTTGAAAAAGAACAACAGAAGCTTAATCAAAGGCCTTTTGTTTACTCTATTGAACATCAGAGCTTTTTGAAAGATAGGATCCTTCTCCATCTGCTGGCAAAGCCTGCAATTTTCCCGGTAGCTTCTGGGGCTATAGGGACTAAAAATGCCTCGCACCAATACATATGACATATCTGCTAAAGCGTGAGTATAAAACGGAATTTCTAAAGCGGGAAAAGTACTTTCTTCCAGCAGTGCTTTAAGCCGCTGCTCAAACCGGCAGCTGTCCTCTAAAAAGTCAGGATGACAGATATGGGTGGCGGAATTGAGCCTAGCCTGAAAAAAATATACGGGTTTCTGTCGGTAAAGGCAGTCGTTGATGCTGAGAAGATAGGAGATATTGAAGATCTGATCTTCGCCAATTTTGATTCCCACTGGAAAACGCAGCCTATTCTGAAAAATGATCTCCCGCCTATACGCTTTTCCACAGGGGGAGGGCAAAGCCGCATTCCGCCCGGGAAATAGGGGAGAGAAGGTGAGCATCTTTTTCACGATTTCTTTCATGTCTCCGTGATAGGAGGCTGTGCCCCCAGAGGCTTTTTCCCTTTCCAGAGCAGATTGCTGGTCAAAGATCAGCAGATCCCAGCGAGTATGCTCTCTCTTGGCCACGATCTTAAAAAAATCCGGAGATATATAGTCGTCAGAATCGACAAAGACCACCCATTCCCCCTTACAGACCTCTAGTCCCCGGTTCCGAGCAACAGACACCCCTTGGTTGTCTTGGTCAATCACAATAATACGGCTGTCTCTGGCGGCAAACTTTTGGCAAATCGCTAAGCTGTTGTCTGTGGAACCATCATTAATAAGAATTAGTTCGAAATCCTTATAATATGAATTAAGAACAGATTGGATACATCGGGAGAGATACGCTTCAGTATTATAAACGGGAATAATAATGGAAATCATCGGGAAATTCCCTCCTTTTTCCTCTCCTTTAGTTTGGCCTCCAGCCAGCGGTATTTTTTATCCAGCCATCCGCCCAGTCGAGTGCCTCCTAAACACGCCCATGCCAAAGTTTTTATAGTATTCAGGCCTCCATGACTGCCGTTAACCTCTAGCTGCAGGCTAAGAACAACGGCTGCGCGCTTCTGTCCATATTTAACAGCCAGTTGGTGGCGACGCTGGAGTTTCCACCGATAAATCCGTTTCTTTTCTGCCTTACCCATATGGCAGATGCGGGCAATATCGTCTACAAGATTCTCATAATCTCGGAACTTCTTTTCCTCTTGAGCTTGACTTAACTGTGTGCGTGAGTGGCTACCCTGGCGGATGCAAACACCGTACAAGGCTTCATAAATCGTAGGGCAGCGGTGGGTATACATAAAAGGAAGCAGCATTTGGAAATTTTGACCAATACTGTATTCTGGGATTTTCCGCTCTGGATAAATCTCGAACAAATAGCGAGACTCCAGCATATAACAGCCGCAGCACACATAGGTCCGAAACTCTAGAATGTCCCAGAAGAGCCGTTCTTTGGAAATGTCTCCCATCTTCTCATCCCAGTTGTCTGCAGGCAGACCGGTGTCTCCGTTAAAGTAGTAGGGAAGGGAGCGAACCCCGTGGTATTCTGGGTTATCCCGGAGAAACCCGACCCGCAATTCTATGGAGTCCGGTTCTAGCACATCGTCACTGTCCGGCCAAATTAAGTACTGTCCAACTACATGGGGCAGCCCTCGGTTAATGGCAGCGGCAGCACATTGATGAGGACCAGGCAGCACCAAAAAGTCAAAGCCTCGTTCTAGAAAAGCCTCTTGGTAGCTTTCCGCCAGACTGAGAGTGCCATCGGAAGAACCATCATCTACCAGGATCATCTGGATATGGTCATATGTCTGGTCGAGCACAGAATCCAACATTCTGCTCAGATGCACTTCTCCGTTGTAAACCGGAGTCACCACTGAAACCAAGCCCTGTACCAAGGATTCCATGCACGCACTGTCCTTTCCAAATTTTTCATTTTGTCATCGTACCCGAAGAAATTTACGGTTCTCAATTCGGTAAACCAAATCACAGGCATTGGCCAAACTCATATGATGGGTAACCATCAGGATGGTTTTATCTTTTTGTATTTGCCGAATGGAATCAATTACAGCTTTTTCAGTATCCATATCAAGGGCTGCTGTAGCCTCATCCATAACCAAAAGTTCAAACTCTTTGTATAATGCCCTGGCCAAGGCCACTCGTTGGCGTTGGCCCCCAGAAATGGCTACGCCGTTTTCTCCTATTAGAGAATTAACACCCTGAGGCAGTCTCTCAATGTCTTCCCATACCTGAGCTGTACGCAGGCAGACCTCGACCCGGTCATCATCAATGCTGTTTTCATCTTGAAAAAAGGCCACGTTGTTCCGAACAGTTTCACCGTTTAAATAGACGGTTTGCGGAATATGGCTTATAATATCTCCAATGCTGGCTTGACATGGGCCTTGGTGATCTGTCTTGGAGACAATGTCGTAATCGTCATAGAGAATGCTCCCTGTCTGAGGCACCAAAAGGCCCAGTATCAAGTCCAAAAAGGTCGTTTTGCCAGAACCTGAGGCGCCAATGATAGCAATGGAGCGTCCAGCAGGGATATCGATAGAGGCATTGTCAAAAATAATGGCTTTATCAGAATATCGAAAGCTCAAATCTCGAACGGAAATACCCTTTTTTAGGCTAAGCAGCTTTTTTCGCAGATGCTTAGCAGCACTTTCCCGTTCTTTTAGTAAGGTGTAGCGAGTGAGATTTTCTTTAAGAACCTCGTAATTTTTCATAGAAAACTCAATGCTGTTCATGCCCTCTATAACGCTGTAAGCCATAGGCATTACTCGGCTCAAAGCAGTGACATAGACCAATAATGAGGCAAGAATTCCTGCTAAATTTCCGCCAACCCACATGAATACTGCTAACACAACGAAGATGGCAGTCATCATCATATTCTGGGCGGCTACGCCAATTGCTCCGTTTTTGTAGCTAAAGTTACTTTGGGCCTGAGCACAGGAACGGCTGGAATCATTATAACGCTCTAGAACGACCTGAGTACAGTCGTTTACCTTCATCTCCTTGAAAGCGCCAAAGGCAATTGTTACCTGGGCGTTGGTCTTGATTTCATAGGCCCGCTTTTCCTCACCGTAAGTCTTCATTCGCTTGCGGTTTAGCAGATAGACTACCACTAGAATCCCCATAAAAAGCAGGCAGCTTATGGCTCCAATCAATTTAGAGGTGTAAATAAGTACCCCGCAGTAACCAAGCATAGTCAGTAGGTTGACAAGAAGACGGATGCATACGATTACCACATTTATACACCTAGAGGCGTCCTCACGGACCATGGCAAGGGCCTGCATTGGGCTTTTTTCGTTATGGCTGGATAAGTCTTCTTTGATCAGCAGTTCATGAATTTTTATAGAAAGCTTTTGCGCTCCAATATATACCAATCGGTTGGATAGCTTACTTCTATAAAGCTCAAAGGCGCCTTTTGCTACTGAAAGAAGAGCCATTGCAAATAGAAAGGCAACCATAGTTAGAGAGGTGCGGTTTTCTTGGGCAGCAATGTTGGCGACAGCTGCCACAGCAGAGAGGCCAAATATGTCTGCAATGGGGCTGACAAAGCTTAAAACGGTTAACCGCCTGCAGGCTTTCTGCTCCTCCGGATCTAACACACCTATCAGATACTGGAACATTTCCCAGATTTTCATCATGTCATTTTCCTTTCCTTTTCCGATTTGTGGCGGTCAATATCTTTGAGAATTCCCCATACCGGTGTCAGCCGGATGAAGAGGGAAAAGGGCAGAAATCGGTATGTTTTCATAAACAGCTCCCGTTGCCTGGCCGGCGGGGTGGGTGTTGTCAGCCGTGGCTGTACCGTCTGTTCCTGTTCGCAGGCAAAGCTACTGAGCTTAGAGCTTATTTGCTGCCAGATTTCTTGGGCTTTTTTGCTATGGAGAATCACTAGGGAGTTGCCCATGCCATCGTCCATTTCCGGTTTTACTTTTTCTATACCCCAAAAGTCTCCTAAAGTAAAATCACAAGACCGCCTAGGAGAACAAAATTTGCATTTATGGCACGAAGGACGGATAGTGTAGTTCCAAAAATATAACTGACAATATGGATCTGCTGTCAAAGGTTTGGCTATTTCCTTATCTCCAATGGTATAGGAGAGGGTGTGTCCATTATCCCGATTCCGCTTGTCTCGAAAGGAAAAACCAGTAAGACGGCTCCCATAGCGGTTTTCCAAGTGCTGTACATAATCTTGCCAAAGGCCAGGCGAGGGGACACCGTAGCATACCAGATCAACAGTAATCAGTCGTGAATAATCTACGCCCAGCATTAGCTGCAATCCTCGAGTTTGGCAAGGCGTTCCACAAAATAGTACCCATTGGCCTTGACTCAACAGTTCCTTTATTTGCCGAAAGCAATCGCCTATGTTGCTCTGAACATACTTTGTGCGTTTCAGCTGTTCCAACTGTCTGGGATGGTTCGCAGAGGTATGGGCTACCTCCTGGTAGTCATTGTAGAAAGCTGCGCCAAACGCCACCCCCTGGCGGTCTAATACATATTGAGAGAGCAGAGAAAACACGCCCCCAGAGGAGCCGGACAGTCTGAGTGCTCCATTTTTTGCCTGAGCACCGTAAAATAAGTGATCAGACTTGGTTTGGTCCGGGGTTTTTATTGGACAGACCTTTTGACATAGGCCACAGTCTGTGCAAAGAGTCGGGTCAACGTGGGGATAAAGAAAGCCTTCCTCATCCTTTACCATGGATATGGCTTCTGCTGGACAAGTATTGGCGCAGGCCCCGCAGCCGCAGCAATCTTTCTTTTCCTTATATAACCTCACTGCTAGACCTCCTCGATTCTAGTTATCAAATAACACATGTTTCGCTAAAAACTCCTTGGATTTACCAGCCCATTCCTCTGTCCGAGCTCGAACTTGGTCCCAGTCTACGGGGCGCTGGATTTCATTTAGCTCAGCCGGCCGGTAAAATCGCTCCTCCAAACCGTGAATCTGGAGCAGATTCAGTACCCGTTCACCTCGACTGCTGTGTAGAAACGCCATGAACTGCTTTTCAAAAATAATGCTGAACGCCACGCCATGAAAAGAATTGGTTACTACATAGCTGGCCTGATGGATATAGCCTAAAAACTCACTGGGCCCGGCCGTATAGTCTTCCACAAAATCTGGTTCTGCAGACCACTTGCTGGCCTTAAGCTCTACAACGGCCAACTCATATTGCTTCGCCAAGCTGCGAGCATAGTCATACAGAGCCTGATCCTTTTCGGTAACAAAGACCAATACATACTTTTTTTGTGCAGGAAGTTTTTCCACTTGCTGCCAAGTTTCCTTATTCAGCAGGAATACAGGATCCAGAACTTGAAGCACTGGCTTCGGACGAAACTGCTGTACATAGGCTATCCCTGCAGATTCCCGTAGGGAAATCACGTCCACATTGTTCAGCAACGCGGCAAATTGCCGGTCATACTTAGAGTCTGGTCGATCGCCCCCAAAGCTAGCTCCATATGCCACAACCTTTTTTTTGTGAGTATTGTTAAAAGCTCCGAAATAGGCGTTTCGCAATCCGCAAGTAATTTCTGGGTTCCAAATTTGGTCGCTGCCAACCACATATTGACGGCATGTGAGCCGCTTTAACCCAGGAAGAAAATGGATTTTCCGCCGTCGCTTCTCTGTTAAGTACCTCGTTCGGAAAGCTTTCATATTCCGTCGTTTGCGAAAAAAGTCTCTGCCCATAGCTAAATGGGCAAAAGTTCCGCCAACCGCAGAAAGCAGCTTTTGGCTTAAGCACTGCCCTCCTGGAGTATAGGGAATGAGCCAGTGCCGTCCGATAAGATAGGGAGGCTCGTAGGGTACGATGTCTGCTCTGACATCATTATCAATCAAGAATTTTTTCAGGCCCCAGCATTGGAGCATGGCTCCAAAATTGTCTGAGCAGTGAAAGGTAAGGATACCGGTGTCAATTCCTTCCATACACCACCATTGGCGCAAGGATCGGCGGCAGTTGGCAACCTTTTGAGCAACCCGGAGTACCGGATAGGCAGAATAAGCCAGACGCAGGGTAATCTGCATACCTTTGTCTAGTTCACTAAATAGGGGGTGGGCTAGGGCTTCTCGAGCCTGCTCTGTCCAGGCTGGTGGAGGCGTTTTCACTTGGCCTCGGCTGTGAGCAAGAAGGTATGCTAAACGCCGTTCCCAGGCCAGCGCAGAAGAGCGGTTCCCTTTTCCTAGTTCTCGATCGCGGATAAGGCGGAGCGCCTCAAACCGCCGGGGCTCCTCTAAGGCCTGAACAGTATGTGTTAGGCTACCCAACCTTTTGCGGTAAAAATACCAACCTTGGGAAGAATAGGCGATGGTTGGTTTTCGTTCTATAAGTTCGTAAATATATAGAGTGTCTTCGCCATTGAACAGTTCACGAGAAAAAGCAACACCCTTACCAAAAACTCGCCGCACAAGTTTCCCACCAATTTGCTGTATGCTGTTAAGCAAGTTTTCCTGATGAAACCAGGCCTGAGCCTTTTCTCCTTGTACTACAGACCAGCATGGAAAGCCTGTAGTAGTAACTTTCAGTGTGGTGTCATCTAAGCAAACTGAACGACAAAAGACAATGTCTGCCTTACAGGAATTTGCTTTAGAAACTAAATTCTCTAATAGCTGTGGATGGATGGCATCGTCACTATCTAGGAAAAAGAGATAGTCCCCTTTTGCAGTAGCCAAGCCCCGATTCCTAGCAGCGGAAACTCCTTGATTTTCTTGATAGATCAGGTTAATCCTATTGTCTTGCTGTGCCAGTTTTTGGCATAGGGCAGGCCCTTGATCTGTTGAGCCATCGTTTACTATAAGCAGTTCCCAATTTGGGTAGCTTTGGGATATCACTGAATGAAGACAGGCTTGGATCCACTCTTCAGCGTTATACATAGGAACAATGATACTGATCTTTTCCAAGTTTTCACCCTTCTTTCAACTCAGTTCCAGAGAGCCAATGAGATAGCCCAGATCTTCCTGATCCTGCTCATTGGCTAAAAGGATCGATTGCCCGGAATGGGTATCTGTCAAGGAAAAGTACAGGGCATATCTTCCCTTTTCCCAGTCAGCCAGAGACAAGTGGAGAGAATACTTTACAGGGGATTCCTCTCGGCCGCCTCCAGCTAGACGCCGCAACTCTTGGGGCAGATCGAAATCTGCTATATGTCCGTCCGCTCGTCGAAGCAATCGGATCTGAACCTTAGGTTCTCGGTATAGGGGAGAAAAACCAGTATTCTCTATCTGAATTTCTACTTCTAGCGAGCGAGAAATCCAGTCGTAAGAAAGAGAAGCCTGGGAGATAAACAAGCGGTACCCTAGGTGACATTGAATATATTCCAGCCCATTAAGCCCATTATAGCAGCTTCCATCCCAAATAGTGGTCTGCTCCCATTTTTCCAATACTTCCCGATCATAGTCCCGGTTAAGATAGGTGACGCCCATCGTATTGAGAGCATCTACAGCAGCCTCGAAATCATTATAGGGATTATCTATGATAATCTCTCCGCCGTTAGGAGTTTTCAAAGAGAGTTGGCGTTGAAAGTCCAGTTCTTCCCGACGACTTCGGCGGCCCAGAGACTCCCCACTTGTGTGATAGGTGCCCCAATCACTTTCGTTGCCCAGCATGCCATCATTAAACAGACCCAATCGGGCTGCCAGCCCTGTAAGCCCGCCAGGAGTGCCTTGGCCTGTGATCGCTCGCCACTGGGCAGGTGTACGAACTGCCAAATATGTAGCGGGATCTGTAACAGCGGCCAATTTCTCTGCTAATACTCGAAAATCCTCAGTGGAACTGTAGGCTGTGCCGTGCATTTCTCCCCAATGGCCCACAAACAAGCCTTGCAATGTGAAAATAGACTGGCTATGTTCCCGGAGAACATATTCCAACTGCTCCATATGCGTAAGGATCAAGTCCAGATTTTCTGGCTCTTGCTCTAAATTTTTTCCATCCCAATCGTAGAGGAAACGCACAATAAGCTGTTTTTCCCAATGCTTCAGCGCCACAAATAAATTATCGATATTGGTTAAAGCTGCGGAAGTCAGAGCGCAATCTCGATAGTTCTGCAAATTGATCTCGACTAAAGAGAGGCTGGTGCCGCTGGTATCCTTCATCATTTCATCTAAAAGGAGATTATAATCAGTTGGCTCATCGGCAATCTGGAAGGCGAGGAGGCAATAGAAGCCTCGATTAGGATTATCTAATTGCCGGGGAGATTCCCGAAAGTTTTCGGTTTGAATGGAAACCTGAGGAAACTTTTGTGTGAGGCACCAGGCCAGAATTAGTAGAATAGAGAAAAAGGCTGTCAGCAGCGTTGCTGCCCGAGCCTTACCTGCGTTCACGGCTGAGCCCCAGTTCATAAGGGGCATACGGTTCCTGCCGGAAACAATAGCAGACGAAATTTGTGTCCTCATAGTACACGTTCATCTCGCTAGGATATAGACGTGCAAATTCCTGACACCAGCTATAGGCTTGCGTCGCGATAGCAGTCCGGTTTTCAATGGTAGTATAGGCTTTAAAGGGCAAAGGTAAGTCAGAAAGGTCTGCGTTGACATATTTGTCGTCAATCTCCCAGTTTACCACATCAGGCTCTTGGCTGGAGGCAATATTGGTTGTTTGGCATATTTTGGAGTAATACCCTTTCCCTGCCAGCCAAGATGGCCCTTGCACGAAATGTATCTGGGAATGAACCAAGGGTCTCTTTTCCACATAGAGGAACACGTACTCACTAGGCAAAGTATAATGTTCAGATCTTGCTTTTAAGACAAAACGCAGCAGTTCTTCATGCCATGCTTTACCTTCTGAACCATAAAGTACCTCGGTAGGGCTTACTAAGGTATATGTTTGAGGTGGAAAAGAGTTCTTGATAGACTCAGTGACGGCAGCTTCCGCATTGTAGCGAGAGTATTCGATGTAGAGATAGCCATGATAATTTCCGCTCATCACTGTGGCGGCAATAATTGCCGCTGTACAGCTATAGGAAAGGGTGCAGAGCACAGCGCGATGCGTGAAGATGGCCAACAAGGCAAATATTATGTCCAAGGGAATGCAAGCTACAGCGAGAATTAACAGTTGCTCTGTAGCGCAAAGCCGTACATCGGACACTAACGCGGGCAGTCCAATGGCTCGTGCGGCGTATAACGCCATATAGAGCACCGAACCTAGGGTAAGAGATAGGTATGCTTTTGCTGTGTTAGTAGACAGACCGGCCTTTGCAAGGGAAGTTTTAAGGTGTGGAGGAAGAAAAAACAATAGGATCCGGAGGATTATTCCCGCCAAAAGGGCAAAAACAGTCAATATGATAAGCTGCCGGCTCCTACTTTCGCCGTAGAGCTCCAAATAAGCTTTTTTATAGAACATCCTCAATTTGTATTCAATTTGGTCTTTGAGGCTACTTTCGTTTTGATCGGTTTCGGAGCTTTCTTCTCCGTTTCCTTCTAACTTTGTCTCCAGCGTGGGTGTATTATCAGTACCTTCAATTACACTAAGAGCCCAGCCGATGGAGCCCTGAAAAGGAGTACCAGAGGCTAGTGTAACTGCCATAGGAGTACAGGCCACTATTAGGGCGCAAAGGACAGAGGCGAGCAGAGGAATCAGCCGCTTAAGGGTAAATATCTGCCACATATAGAAGATAGCTATAGCGGCACACATAAAAAACGCCATGATAGTAGAATAGAAATGAGTGGCTATTGTAGAGGTTAATGCGGCAGTGAAAGCAAAGAGCTCTTGATTGACACAGTATTTTGCCAACCATCCCTTTTCAACGCCATATCGAGTACTCTTTAAATATCGCAAAAAGAAGAGAGCACAAAGCAGCTGGGCAGCCATGCCGAATTCTTGGGGTAGTGCATACTGCAACCGAGAGAAAGCAGATATACCATTTACACTATAAACATTCAGAGTTAAAAATAGGGCAAGGACGAAAAGGGCCGTGTATCGCCAGCCGAATAATTCCCTAAGAAGGAGATAAGCGGAAACCAGCGTAACGGCAATATGAATTCCCCCTAGAAACAGCATAATGCTATATGTATCTAGGGCAAACAGGGTGTGCATAACATAGACTAAACAGTGCAAGGCTTCAGGATATACGCCCTCTGAAAAAGCTTTGCCCTGAATCAACCCGTTGATCCAGGAATGATGAGTATAAAGATCACCAAAACCATAAGTGGGACATTGAAAAGATGCCCAAGAAAAATAGATCATGCCATATATCGCCATGATAGCAATAGCAAGACATTCCCAGAAATCTTTGCGAATAAAAGGGAGAACTCCTGCCAGCTTCTGCCGGACCAAACGGATTGCTTGGCCAGTGAGAGTTTTCTTTCCATTAGTAATCATTGCCCGAGCCACTTGCCGTAGCCGTTCCCGCCGTAACAGAATATAGCGAACCCCTTTACCAAGGGGCAGGCCGTAAAAAAATAACCAGATCATCCAATGATTTAGCACATGGACTACACCCATGCTTAGCACGATGGTAGCAATTAGTACCAGTTGGCCTGTGGCACAAAAACCAAACTGATATATTCGAGAACGACCAGAGAGATGTCGGCGAAACATAATTTTTGGCCATACAAACATAAGAAAGCTGTAACAAAGCAACACCTTGGTGTATTCTATAGCGCAAGCGGTAGTGTCCATTCTGTCCCTCTCTTTTCGTAATCTTTTAGTCCCCTTTACCCATGCAGCCAAGATAGACCATCTCTTGACAGCCTTTGTTAGCGAAGAGGATCTTCCGTTCTCCCGCTTTTGCCCCCAGATATAGACAGGTACCAGTGCGCAAGCCTTCCTGGGGCAGCTGGCCCTGTAGTAAGGTGATTCGTCCTGGTAAAAATTCTGGGGGGTCTGGAAACAAACGGATCTGACACAGGATTGATCCTTGGGGGCTGACAACTGTGAGAAAACAGCTGATAGTCCGCCAGGGGGCAGCAAAGCCAAGGTTTTCTACCTGAACCAGCAGTCTGTGTTTTTTATGTTCAGCCCGCAGTACCATTAGACGGTAACCTAACCGGCTGCCAATATATTCATACCCAGAGCGCCCTGCCCAACAATTTGGGCAGGAAAGGGTTTCTTCCTTCCAATGGGCAAGGATGTCCGGATGATAGCTGCTATTCAAATAGGTAAAGTGCATTTTTTCTAAGGTTACAACTGCCTCTGCCGTATTGGTAAGTCTTTGGGGACACGCCAAGGCTTCCCCGCCATTGGGGACTCTGGGTAATGTGTGCTCCTGCCAGGTCAGCTCTTCCTCTCGATTCCATGGACTTTCTTCACCGGATTCCTGCCGGCTAAGTTGGCCATATGTACCTAGATCAGTGGAAGAGCCAAAAAGCCCATCATTAAATAGTGCAAGTTTTGTTACAAGGGAAGGGGAAAGCCGAGCTGCAGCGGTCCTCCACTGGGCAGGAGTGCGTACAGCCACTGTGCACTTTTCTCCCGTTGCCTGAAAAAGCGTTGTCAGCAGCTGAAACATAGTGTTACCGCTTAGAAATCGGCTGCCATGCATTTCACCCCAAAGCCCAACGAAAATCCCTTGGATCACTAATATGTCCTCAGAAAACTTTTGCAGCAGCCCGCCTAGCTGTTCCATGTGCCGTTTGATGAGGGAGGCGGAGTCCGGTTCTAATTCTGGCCCTTTTCCTTCGGCATCATAGGCAAACCTAAGAATCATCATTTTACCTTTTTTGTGAAAAAGGTTTAGAATGGACTCTGTTCTAGCTAAAGCGGAAACGCTCAATTCTTTGGAGCGAAAAGCCGCTAGGCTAATACGCACTAAAGCTAGTCTTTCTTCTGGCTGGAGAAAGACTTCAGCCTCTGGATCCCGGTTAGATGCAATAGAGAATGGGTATATATGATACCATCCTCGCGCCGGGTTGTCCAGGGGAAAGTGGGATTCCTGAAAAGATGCGGGAATGAATTTTTCCTTCCGATTAAAGACCGCGAGCATGGCTCTCGTGGGCCCCCTTCTCAATTTTAAGTACCCGAATACGAAACACAATTGCCGCTATGCTAAATAGCATTCGGAACATATACCACAACGGTTTCCAGCCAGAATGGATGCTCTTTCCCGCGGTGCGGGGATGCATAATGGCAGGGATCTCTACCACTCGAAAACCAAGCAAGAGCATCTGGATTAGCATATTGGCGTCAGGATATTTATCGTCAAAATTAGTATATTGGGCATAGTGGGCAAAGGCATTTCGGTTCAAGCCTTGTAGGCCTGTAGTGGGGTCGGCAACTGCTTTGCCCGTCAGGAGGAAGATCATCTGGCGGAATAGGGGAAAGGCCATTTTTTTTGCTCTGGATATAGGAAAGCTGCGGCTCCCATCTAAAAAGCGAGATCCTAGTACGATATCAGGTGGATTCCCATTTTCATCGGGCAAAAGTAGCCTGCGATATAAAGCTGGAATATTACATACATCGTGTTGGCCGTCTCCGTCCAGTTGAATTACATACTGGTACCCGGTACGAACTGCATATTTATATCCTACTTGTACCGCGCCGCCATAGCCCAGGCGGAAAATATTTGTGATCAGCTCTAGGCCTCTGGACCGAACGATTTTCGCGGTAGCATCACTAGAGGCATCGTTAATGATCAGAATATCACCTAGTTCTCCGATTCGGGCGCTTTCCAGCTGATCGAGCAGTTTGGTAATATTGTCCTCTTCGTTACAAGCAGGAATCACAATTAGCAGTTCTTTTCGACTCATAGACTCATCTCCTTAAGGGAAGTGCCAGCTTTACGATTCTTCTAGAATAGCACGAAAAATGTTTTGAACTTGCGTTGCCTTTGTGGTAGCTTTTTGGCTGGCGGTTATTCCTAGACGCTTACGCGTTTCAGGATGGTCCAATAGATTGGCAATCCCTTGTGCAATGGCCTGAGGCTCCAATGGGCAAAGTATTCCGTCTTTGCCATCCTGGATCTGGAACCGGTTGCCTCTGCAATCTGAGGCGATAACTGGGCAGCCCAGAGTTTGTGCCTCCTGAATAGCGATGCTTCTACCTTCAAATCGGGTTGCATGTACATATAGATCTGCTTGGGCATAATAAGGGTACGGATTCTCTACCGTTCCCAGTAACATAAAATCATCCTGCAATCCTAAGGCGGTAATTCTTTTCTCTAGAGCAGTCCGCTGATCTCCCTCGCCTAATACATACCATTTAGCGTGGTATCCAGCTTTTATTAGCAATTCCATGGCAGCAATAGCCACATCAATTGCCTTTTGATGGGTAAGCCTGCCTACAGTGAGCAGTCGAA
This sequence comes from uncultured Oscillospiraceae bacterium, assembly GCA_910588935.1. Taxonomy (GTDB): domain Bacteria; phylum Bacillota; class Clostridia; order Oscillospirales; family Acutalibacteraceae; genus Acutalibacter. The sequence continues at coordinate 14,820 of CAJUSM010000024.1, read as the reverse complement.
AATTTTGAAAACTGTCTGTAAAACCCCCAGGTTCTTGCGCTCTAGCCCGAATACCTTCCTGATCGACCAGATTGGGCAGTACTCCGGCCTTTTCTGCATATTCTGGGTATACCGCTATAAAATGTTCTCTAGTTTCTGGAGAAACAGCAAAGATATGGTCAAAGGATTTCCAACAGTCTTGATCTAAAGAGCGAGTGTAGCCAGCACTTTCGTAGTCGATATGAACCACACCTACTTTTTTTCGAGCCTTTACATGCTCTGCTGTGTAGTAAGCTGAACCGCCTTCCAACCAGGCAACCGCTAAATCGTATTCGTAATCAATCTTTTGGGCTCCGTCAGAAACTGCACGCCACAGCAATTTATCCCATTGCACCTGGCCAGAGCTAAGCATGGGCAGAAGGTTCCGCAATATGTATCCCATTTGCTTTAGGAGCCCACCGGCCCAAATTGCCGTTACTCCCTTTTTAACCAGCGCTTTCCGGCCCTGCTTGGTTAACACAGAGTAGGGCAGATAGGACTCATTCAGTAGCCGTATAGTATTTGGGAGGCGGCTTACCAGTTCACCTTGGCCTAACAGTACAAATAAATCTAGCTCGTACTGACTTTGTAGGGCTTTCAGCAAAGCTAATAAAGCATTTTCTGCTCCACCGCAGCCTAGAGTATTAACCACAAAGAGTATTTTCTTCATCGTTCTGTGCCTCGCACTTTTCCAATTCATCCATTTTATCCCGGAGTGCTCGGTTTTCTCGGAGTAAAAGAGAAATCTGCATCGCCAGCTCTTTGTTTTGCGTTAACGCTCGGGAGATCAGCAAACATAACTCAAAGGCGCCCCCTAAGGTTGCTGTTCCCACGCCAAATAGCGCAACAGCGGTCCAGAACGATATCATTCCCAGCCAGGCCGAGAAAACTGGTACAGCTCCCATTATTACCAGTGACACGCCTAGAATACACCAAGCCACAGCCAGGTCGGAATTCATTTTCTTTGCGGCATGAGACCAAAAGCTAGCAATTGCTAAGATTAAACCAACCAAAATCACGCCCAGGCGTATCAAATTCAATGTACTCATAGATAACTTCACAACCCTTCCGTTTATCACCGCTGAAACACTTTTCCTGACGGCATAGGACCTTTTCCCCATTTCAACAGGTCACCTTGGCAGAAGGTCATCACGTCTAAGTGACGCTCTACCCAGCGTAGGCGAAAATAGGCAATGGCAAAGCCAACAAATGAACCAATCACCACTCCAATTCCGTACCAAATATCTGGCAACTGGGTAGCGGCTATGCTGCTTAGCCAAGTAACCAAACAAAAGGAGACGGTGGTTAAAACTGCTCCGGTCATATCATTAAAGTAGTAAAGAAACAGGATTTCAGAGTACATAATAAATAGAATGAAATAGCCAGCTGCCAGGCAGGGATATATACGCATTATCATCCCTGCAAAGCCGAATCGGGGAAGTACCACAACCATTATTAGGTATACCGCGGTAGATATGATAAATTGGATGCGCGCTAAAGTCATCAGTTCGCTGGCCATTTGTCCAAACATCCGGCGTTTGGTGCTTTGTATATCTGCTAATTTGCCCCCGATCACTGCTTCGGAATAGGCCTTATACTTGTCGTGAAAGTGCATCTCTATACGAGCAATAAAGATTACAGTGGCGGTAAGGTTGGTAAACATAGCTAAACAGGTAGCCATATCATAGGGCTGGTTGCATACAAAGGTGTTGGCGAGCACCATGCGCATGTCTGTGGTCCAAAATACAAAATTATGAATGTATAGGCCTAGCGTATAGCAAAAGTTGATAACTACCAGTTGCCAATACTTTACAAAATATCTTAGCACAGGCTTAAAGCGGTTGCTGTTTTTGATAAAGTACCGGCGTATGGCGTAATATTCTAATACGGCAATAAGAAAGAAACCCACCGTCAAGGCGAAAAGCATACTTTCGGTGATTCCCCAGCCACACCAGAACCGCAATATTAAGGAAAGCAAAAAGGTAGTCAGCATCCCGAACAAAAAGGAGAAAGAGATACGCACGTAATCCTTACAGATGGAAAGGTAGATCATTGTGTAAAAGACAAGCACCAACGAGATATACCCGCAAAAACCGGTGAACACATAGAATACCTGTACCCCGCCAATAAAGTGTTCCCATAAACAGAAGGGGATCCCCACCAGGCAGCTTAGCCCTAAGTTCATTCCCAAGCCTAGGTAGTAGCAAGGAAGGATGTCCTGGTATCGCTCCTCAAATATCACATCTTGCATATATTTAGAGAGCACAGCGTTGAAAGGAGCGGCAGAGAGGAGAGAAAAGATAAAGGTGTACAGCACTGTACACGAAAATAGCTCGCGAGTATAGTAACCAACAGTGTCAAAACCTAGTATCTCGCTCATCAGCAAAATAACCCCAATTACAATAAACATGGGGGTAATCGTAGCACCAGCACTATATACAAAGCCAGCCATATTGGCGGTCAGTGACTTTTTGGAAAAAAAGCGATTTAGCTTAACTCCGATTCCAGCCATTTAAGCGTTCTCCTTCTTCGTTTCATTTTCCCATTTCAGTCCCATACTTTTGGCAAAGTCCCGGTATATCCCTTCATAGGTCTCCCGCATCTGTTCAATACGGTAGCCGTTCATCACTCGTTTATAGCCGATTTCGCCCATTTCTAACCGTGTGCGTTCGTGGTGGGCCATATAAACCATAGCCTGGGCGATTTCTTCTACATTCATTACATGAGCGACAATTCCTGCCGGGCCAAAATCATCTTTGTCTCCTAAGATCAGGCCCTTGCAGTTACCCACGTCGGTGGCGATTACTGGCTTGTGGGCAGCATAGCTCTCTAAAATTGTAAGAGGTTGGCCCTCGCTGATGCTGGTTAATATAGTTAAGTCCATCCGTCCCAGATAATCCCGTATATCGACCCGGCCGGTGAAGACTACATCTGAAACCCCCAAAGTTTCTACCAGATCAAAGCATTCCTGGGCATACTCTTGGTCTTCCTCCCAAGGGCCCATAATCCAGAGCTTTAAATCCTTTTCCCGCTCTTTGGCAAAGGCAAAAGCCTGAATCATGGTCTTTACATCTTTTATGGGAGTTACCCGCAACACGGCGCCGATATTTATTTTCCCTTCGTCCTCTATATGTTTGCCGGGCAGATTTTGCAGCCGATCGGTTTGAATCCCATTGGGGGTGACCAATGTTTTTTCTTCCGGACAGCCTAACTCGATCTGCAGTTCTCTGGCATGTTCATATAGGCTTGTAACTAGATCAGCCCGGGCATAGCCCACACGCGAGAGCTTGCGAAATTGGTGAATCCAAATGTTCTTATACAGTTCTTGAACCCATTTGGCCTTTACCAGTTCTTCCTCTCGTTCTCGGGTATAGATGCCATGCTCGGAAATCAACATCCGGCCTCCATGAAAATGCTTTGCCATGCTGCCTAATATTCCTGCGTAGCCAGTACACAGGCAATGGTACAGGTCGGCTTTTGGAACTTGCATTTTTATGGTGAAAAATAGGGGAAGATAGATGGAACGCATCTGCCACAAAAAGTCTGAGAAAACTATTTGGCTGTAGTTTAGGCTGTAGCATTCTGCTACGGCATGTAAAAAATCCTCCCCCATTAGTAGCCGGTTTACCGAAACCGCTGGATTATGGAAAAAGTCAAACAGAGTTTCCCAATCAGCCTGCTGGTCCAAAAGCAGACTGCGCAGCGCCATGTATTCTTTCCGGGTCATTTTGCATTGCCATCGCTTGCTGCCCCAGTCGGCATCGTTTAAGTACAGTTCGTGGATTTCTGTCACATTCTCAGGCAGTTCATAAACAAACTTTCCGCGCATTTCTCGTCCGGCCACAATTGTAAGCAAAACAAACTCCTGGTGGGGGAAAGACCGTATTAGGCTATGTACCCAACTAGATACGCCACCCACTACATAGGGATAGCAGCCTTCTACAATCAAACAAATTCGCATTTTGCAATTTCCTCCTCCTGAAGAGGCACTCCGAGCAGTGCTCGAAAAGCCAAAATGTATTCTCAAACCAGAGTGGTTTGAGAATGGTGATACAGCGGTATCATTTAGAAGTGTAATAACTGAAATCGCTTCGCTTTCAATCTTTTTCATTACGCTGTTCCATGCTTAGCTGGCTACGCAGCTTGATTGTTACCGAGTCCTCAACGGCCTCAATCAAATAAGCGGTATCCTCCAGTTTTGTGAATGTGCCGCCTTTCACGCTACTTACCGCTTTGCCATTAATTTTAAGAATAAACCAGCTAGGACCTTCTACATTGTTTCGGCGAAGAGTAATTTTTTGGCCCTCTGGGGCGACAACGTAATCAAGGGCGAGGAAATCACGGATCAGGTCATCGCACTGTGAAACCGTAGTGGCTTGAAAGTGTTTATAGGTATTTCTATGACGCGTCAGGTCGCTTTTTACTTGATCTGAGAGTACGTCCCATGTATCTATATCGCTTTGCGGATAGGCAATCTGGGCAAAATCTATCAGCACACTGGTATAGGCCAGAGCTGTCTCCACGCTGCGCGAGCGAAAATCTTCCATATAGGTGTCTGCCATTCCATCTGACAAAGAGCACTGCCTAGTCACTGTATCTGTTTGGTAGCCCACTACTTGGCCGCTGTTATCAAAATCTGCAACCACTGTACGCAGACTATCTAGCCCCTCCCATCCCAAAGCAGAGTGGATTTTATCTTCTGGCATATCTCCTACGAACAGGGAGGTAAAGTCATAGTCCAGCTGGGCGTCCTCTAGGAATTGGAAATCCTCTGCCAACTTTTGTGAAACAGGTGTGTCAGTGTAACTAAAAGCAGAAAAACCAGCTTCAGCTCCCTGCTCGTTTAACTGCTTCATGTAATAAATGAATTGTACACGGTCCGGCAGGTTCATATCTTTATAGTCAAATTGAGGAGCAAGTAAGCAACTAAGCCCTAGCTGGTTTTGTTTATACATAGCTACCAAATCGGGCCATATGATATCCCGGAATACGCCACGCAAAGACTGGCCATAATATCGGATCATTTCCTGACCATTTTCTGAGGCTAAGCCAGGATAATTGGCAGCTACTAGGTTTTGGGCGTTGACCACTGGATAGATGTGGAACACATCCATCTCCGCAGTCATCGCGGTAAGGAGGCCTAGGCCGGCAGTATCACTCATATAGCTGCCATTTACAGCGAAAACCTGAGCATTGCCCAAGCTGTTGCGCCAGATAACAGCAGGCAGATCTGGAGATTTTAGGGTATGGTCCTCAGGAATCCCACGCATGTATACTTTTGTGCCAGAAGAAAGCAAATACCATGGGAAATTTAGATCCATGTTTTGCTTTTTTTCCTCTTCTTCATCCTCTGCTTTGTATATGACCTCGCCGCCCAAAAGGAAGTCTTTATAGAGATGGATGCCAGTTACCTTTCCTGAGTTTTGCTTTATTTCTCGGATTCCCAAAAGCTGCTGTAGTTCTCGATTGTCTTCAATTACAGAGGGATCGGGTAGAGAGCAAAATACTAGGTTTGAGCCCTGGTCTCCATAATTTTTTAACAGGGTGCAGCTATCGTCTTGCCATTCCATCCCTTCTCCGTCCAGAGCAATGATCTGAGGTGTGGCCAGATCTTGCCGACTACTTTCATATAGTGTTAGGGTAGGGAAGGTGACGAGAGAGTATTTAGTGTATTCCACCCAGCTAGCCACAATTTCCCCCTGCGCAGAGGAGGCTTTGCCAATAAACACCACCAGTGGGCGCTGGCTGCCCGGTTGATATTCTGAACGGAAAGCGTCCTTTCGTCCTGGCAGCTGAGAGAGTGCGACCACATACTCGTTGTCTTCGTAATCGTTCCATGCTTCAATTGCCACATTGGAAAACTGGAAGAGAAATAAAACGACCAGCATTATAATGACCATGGAAAAGAAATTCCGGCGCGATATCACAAAGGCCGCACTCCTTTCTGTAACTAGGGTGTTTATGTCTATAAAATCAACTGAAAACTCGAATAAGCTCCAAGGTTTCGCTGTCAACCAGCACGCCTGAAGCTTTTAAAGAATTGAGGGTCTGGAAAAATGCCTCCCGGTTTTTCTGGGTAAAATAAAGTTTCAATCTGCAAGTATAGGATGCCAATTCGTCAGGGTACTGAGTGGTAAGCCTCTGGCACCAAAGGCTTGTTTTTTCGTAATCTCTAATTTCCAGTAACCGAAGGCAGAGAGCTTCATATTGTTTGGGAGTTATGGTAAAGGGTTCTTTTCTGTAAAAACTTTGGGCTGCCTGCTCCATGATACCAACCATCCGTCTTTGCTCAATGTCAGTGAATACCTGCTGACATAGTACGGTATCCATGTAGCTGAGCATTTCCGATTCAACATCTACCTGGTTGTCCGCTTCTTCATCTAATTCTTTGTACATCTTTTGCACGTTCACTCGGAAAGTATTAAGGGCGTCGCTGAGAATAGATGCTGCATAGTGCGAGGACTCAGTGTCCTCAATGTTCAAAGCCATGGCAATGGCAGATAGAGAACTATGAATGTCCCCCCGAATGGTATTTAGCATTACTTGGCGTAGGTCCTTTTTTTCATTAACAGAAATGGCCTCCTCCAGGGGGATCATATCGCGTTCCCGCTCCTCATCGGCCCGGAGTTGGGTTTTTACTCGTTCCTTGCTAAAGGTAACATCCTCCAGGTCTGGATGGGTCCAAACCAGCAGTTTGAATAGCAAGTAGGAGAGGAAAAAGAACAGAGGCCCTACCACCGGACACAGCACCATTACGCCCGCACGGAGAAAATAGGTTTGTCGGCCGTCATGGAGAATTTCTTCGCCAGCTTCCCGCTTTTTTTGGTTTTGTGTAGGGACAACCAGAAAAATGCCGACAAGAAGATAGACGATGGAAATTAGGAGATTGATGATCCACAAAACCAGAAAGGCCCATTCATCCCATGTCAGCCTCACTTTAGCGCCCCCTTTACTGGTTGGCTCTCGTAGCCCGCCTGGCGGAACCGCCCAATAACCAGCAGAGCATTTTCGTCATCTGTATTAGAGAGCAACACGCAGAGCTTTCCCCCCTGGAATAAGCCCATGTAGTCAGTTTGCCGAATACTCGCGCTTAATTTGCTGGCTACGGCCTCCAAGTTTTGATTCTTCGTGTCTACTTCCAAAAGGGTACACAAAGTAAGCCCCTTGTCCTTTGCCTCCAGAAAAGCGGTGACCAATTGGCTAAAAGCATCTTCAGCCAACAAATTGCTCCCTCCAATATAGCGTTGGCTTCGCAGGGCTTCTAGATATCGGTTGGCCCGTACTACTGCAGACTGAACTAACTGGCCTACTATAGCTAGGCGGTTGGCCTCAGCCAGAGTCATACGCTGCCAAGGAATTCCCCACAGCATGAAGATTAGCTGCATTCCCTCCTCGGCATAGACCGCGCTGGCCATCAAAGGCAGCTTTTCTGACATATTCTTATTTACATACACACGGCGTTCCTTAAGCTGAGCATACATCTCCTCCATAGCCGTATATTTAATAGAGGCCCCTAGACTTCTGGCTTCGGCTGAGGTGGCTGAGAACAGTCTGGCATAGTCTCCGTTTGCTACAAAGTATACCGCTATGTCCCGGCAATCCATCAGCTGAGAGAGAACCTGCGCGGCATAGAAAAGTACCTCCTCTGGGCCATATCCCTCCAACTTAGAGGTGATTTCATAAATCTTGCCCAGGCTACCTTTCTGATTGACCAATTGCGACTCGAAGTTCTTTTTCATGCGTACATTGCTGTCATTGATGTCGGCAATATCCGCCAGTTTTCCTCGTAGGTAATCGATTTCCTCAGCGTCCTCTTGCTTGAGCTTATGTAATTGGTCTCGCATATACCCTACAGCCATGCCAAGTACAAAAAGTTGGGCCATCCATACATACGTGTTGTGGTCTAAGAGCACTTCAAAACCTGTGCGGACCCCCATCTGCTGAAAGCAATAACCAGTCATGGATAAAAACGCGGCCAGCACTGCCTGCTGTTGGCCGTGGATAAAGGCAAAAATTAGTACATAGAGCAGATAGAAATCTACTCGGGCAAAAAAATCACTGCCAATAGTCGTGCCGCTAAGTTGGTAAACCAACCAGAAGCAAAGCAAACTTTCTGCGAAAGGCACCAGTTGAGCAATTACAGTTTTGGTTATATGCCATAACCGCTCCAGCCGATTGCCCCCCACATCCTCTGCAAGAATGAAAGAAGCACTGTGCCGACGCATGTATCTGGCTACCTGGCTGGTTCCTTCTTTCGTATGGACCAGAATTCTCTGACCGAATTCTTTTTGAAAAGCTCCTCCGTCTAAAATCACCCGGTGGTAGTCTCCTACCGAGTTGTCTAAAATGTCAATGCCGCCGCCCAAGTATTCCCGGATGAGTTCTGCCAAAGCGGTGCCGGTGATCTCTTCCATGGCAGAGATGTGATAAAGCGAACGCTGAAGTCGGCCAGAGCTAATCGCCTTGTAACTCAGCTCAACGGCATCTGTTAAGAACAGAAGAGAAAAGATTTCCCGGTCGCTGGCAGAAATATGACCGCTTTTTAGGGCTTCTAAGCACATAGCGAAGCAGGGGCCTTCCCAGGCGGAGCCATAGTGCAAATGATTTGCTTTTGTTCGTTGGGGGACGCAATAAAGGTGGTCAAAACGTAGAATAAGGATGTCCATGCCCTGCGTTCGGCGATAATTGGCACAGATTTCTTCGCCTTGGGCAATGGCCATTGCTCGAAATCCTCGGGGAGAAGGGGAGCGGGATTCCGGTACATTATTGGGGTAAGAACCCCCGTACACCTCGTGGGAAGAGAAATAGACAAAACGACCACTGCCTACAATGGAAAAAGCAGCCATAATATTCATTAAGGCAGCGGTATACCGCACAGATTCCTGGCGGGGATCTCGCCAGTTAAAATTACCATCAAAAGCTCCTAAAAAGATGGAGATATCAGGTTTTACACTTTCAAAAATATCCTGTATGCTGTCATCCTCATATGTAAAGTGGTACCGTTCAAAAACTCGCTTGGTAGAAAAAGAGTTTTCCTTTTGACCTGTGAGCAAGTAAACGCGGTCTCCGCACTTATTGAACTTGTCAATAAACGCCTCCGCTATCTGACCGAGGCCAATGAGTAAAATATTCATAGTTTTATCTCCCTTCTCTGCCAGATAAGCATTTCAACCGGTCAAAAATACAGGCGCGGCAGAGCTGACAGGATGGTAAAATCCCTTTTGAGCATAGAAACGATTTCCCACGATAAGTTTCAAAAAGCAATCTAGAACTACAACATGGTAAAAAATCTGCAAACCTGATCATTATCGAATTTGCTAAAGCGCTATATTATATAGAAGCTATGTATTTTCTCAAGTTAACAAGGAAGTTTGCATGTGAAGAAAACGGCTTTACCTATATTAATAATGATAGCACAGCGATTAGCAACATGCAAGATTATTTTTGATTTTTGCCGCTATAGCGTTGAAAAATAACGGCTGGTGTTTTGGATTGAAAAGAATGAAGTTCTCAAAATAGTGATGGAATAGGCTGTTGATGACAGGAATGACAATAGAGAAGCGAAGTGAAAATGCCAAGCTGTGATCGTATTTGGATGTAAAAAAATTCGAATTAACATTTCACATAATAACATACAAAAGGCGGTGCCCATAGAGGGGAGTTCGCCTTTTATTATCTACTTTGCGAGAACCTCCAACTCACCTTGGGCAAGCAAAGCTCCGCCTTCCTCTAAGAAAAGATCAAAGAATCCCGGTTCCAATACAAATTTCATGTTCTGATCCCACAGTGAAAGCTCTTGGCGTCCTACAGAAATTGTACATGATATATGTTGGCCAGGTTTTAGGAAGACTTTTTGAAAACCTTTCAGTTCCTTTATTCGCCGGACTGTACTGGCCTGTCGATCGTGGATGAATAGTTGGGGTACAGCATAAGCGGCATAGTTTCCTCTATTAATTAATGTAAAGCGAACCTGGGCTTTTGCCCCAGAGAGCAGCGCAGCCACAGATATTGGAGAGGGAAATATGGGACTTTCTATTGAAAATTGGGTATAACTCATTCCATAGCCAAAGGGGAAGAGGGCGGGGCTTTTTGGCTGATAAGAGGATTTATAATTATAATAGCAGGGGAGCGACTCTGCGCTTTTTGGCAGTGAGACTGGCAAGCGTCCAGAAGGAGAACGGTCGCCTGCCAAGATTTCTCCAATGGCTTTGCCTCCCATGGGTCCAGGATAAAATGCGTAGAGCAGGGCGGAGGACTGCTGGTAAATGTCATTAATGGCATATGGACGTCCTGCAATAATAACTGTGACCACTGGTTTTCCTATGGCAAAGATTTTTTTAGCTAAGGCGGTCTGGGCTCCGGGCAGTTCCAGCGATTCCACATCCACGCCTTCACCGCAATCCATCTCAATGGGCCCGTCTACAATAGCAGCTCCATTGGTATCGAATTTCGCCCCGGCAAATCGACTGGAAGATCCGCCTAGTACCAACACGATTAAGTCGCTCTTATTGGCTAACTCTAGAGCTTGTGAAAAGCCCTCCTGTCCATTATCGCAAACAGTGCAGCCCTGTGCAAAGCCCACACAATCCTTACCAAAACGCTCCTCTAGCCCCTGAAAAACTGTAACACCTTGGCCAGGCCGCTGACAGGGCGTATAATCCCCTAGCTGGCTATAAAGATTGTGGGCGTTTGGCCCAATTACGGCAATCGACCGGGGGTTTTCCAAGGGGAGAATTCCCTGGTTTTTCAGCAGTACAGGGCTTTGCCGGGCAAGCTCCAGGCTTTCTGAAAAAACATTATAGTCAAATACTTGGAGGGGGCTTTCATCTAAGAAAGGCTTTTCAAATAACCCTCGACTGAATTTAAGCTCTAGAACAGCCAGCACAGCCCGATCTATTTCCTCCTGGGTAACGAGGCCAGCGTATAAAGCTTCTTTTAGGCAAGGGAAAACCTCGTCCCACAGACTAATACCAATTCCCGCTTTTAGCGCCAGGGCAGCCGAAGCTATGGGGCTTCCTGTTATGGAGTTCAACCGGTCTAGGGCATGGCCATCGGCCATTACGATTCCCTGAAAACCCAGCTCTCTCCTGAGGATATCGTCGAGCAGGACAGAGTTGGCATGGCAAAACACCCCGTCTATTTCATTATATGCGGCCATTACTCCTTGTACGCCGGCGTCGCAGCATGCTTTCATAACCGGAAGATGGATTTCTCGCAATTCTCTGCCCCCAATGCGGGCGGCACTGGCATTAATACCTCCGGTAGTTTCTCCTTGGGCACAAAAATGCTTTGCTACCACAGCCACGCCACTTTGTTGGCAGCCTTCTACCGTTTTTTTTGCTAAAGCAGATGCCAAAAAAGGATCTTCAGAATAACATTCCTCACTCCGCCCCCAGCGAGGGTCCCGCAATATGTCCAGCATGGAAATTAAAGCGTAGTCTACCCCCAGTTCCCGCAGCTGGGCGCCGCAAACCTGGTAGGCTTTTTCGATGAGTTCGGGGTTCCAAGCTGCTCCCATAGCCAAGTTGACTGGGAGAAGGTAGCCATCAAGGGCTTGGTGGCCGTGAGGGCACTCGGAACTGAGAAGCATTGGAATTCCCAGCCTGGAATGACTCAGCACATAACGCTGCACCTGATTATACGCCTGTTTCATATGTATGCCAGAAAGGCCAGTTTCATAGTCCCTGTCAGACCAAGGGTCGGCACGATACAGCCCATAGAGCACCCCAAGCCCGCTAAACCGCTGAACCTCCTGCTGAAAGTCATTGGTAAGTTGGATATCGTCCCCCTGTCGCTGGTAAATGGAAAAGCCTAATAGCCGCTGGTTAAGCTGCCCTACTTTTTCCTCTATGCTCATACGTGCTAACAGATCCCGTGCTCTCTCCTTAGGGGATTTTGTCGCGTTCTTGTACAGCATTGTGCAGCCTCCGTCTTGTAATGTTTTTATGATTATATCAGGAATTACAGCTTTTTGCAAGATTCTCCTAGCTATGCTTGGTATTTGCTTATCTTTTGATGTATGCAAATTCTAAAAAATAGCGACAAATCAGTTGAAGTACAAAATAGTCCTGCGGAGATTTTTGGGGAGATGATATGCTGTATAGAAGATATGGAGCTTCTTATAAGTAAGAACATGTGGATTTAAGGTTGCAAAGAATGTGTAAAAGCGGATAAAATTTACCCAAAGTATTGACTATATTAATTTTGCGTGGTATGATAAATGAAAGAATAAGGAAAATAAGCCATTATTGTCCTCGTAAGAACATAAGATGCTTGTTAGAAAAATTTTTAATATGATACAACATGGGCATAAAAGGAATTTTTCTTTCATGTGTACTCTCAATTATCCTATGGCTTCTTTCCTGCTTCTTAGCTTCAAAATAAAGCGACAAAGGAGTGCTAGAAATGAAAAAACTGATCGCGTTGGTTCTAACCCTGAGCATCTGCCTCTCCCTGTGGATTCCTGCCGGGGCCAGCGAACCGGAAGCCCAGCCCCTGCCTACGGACCAGGAGATCATGGACTACGCCCTGTACTTCATGACCGAGTCCTAGGAGGACCCCAGCATTGTCATCCGGGACTTTGCCCACCTGACCGACGGGGCCGGGAACCCTACCGGCTACTATGTGAGCTTCAACAACGAAGCGGGCCCGGCGGGGTATGTGCTGCTGAGCCTGATTTCCGGGGAGAACCCCATTGTGGAGGGCGCTTTCGAGGGCGGCGGACTGTTCGACACCGAGGAGGCCGCGAGCCTGTTTGCGGAGACACAGCTGGCTACCCTTGACGATGAGGACAGCCCCGAAGCCCAGATCATCTACCGGGGGCCGGAGCAGATTTATCTGCCGGTTGAGGGGGATACATATTACTCGGTTTATGATGGAGAGACGACCACGTTGGAGACGGGGATTATGCCGTGCGTGGATATTGCTGCAGGCATAATCACTTGGAAACAGGCAGCTATCAAGAATAGTTCTGTGTACAAAATACCGTACTTTGGTGCAGGAACGGATTATAAAACAATGTGGTATTATTATGACACCAATAAAGATTCTCAAACTCACTCTGGCTTAGGAGTAAAAGAAATTCACAATTGCGTTCCCACGACAGTTGCGAATATTTTGTGGTATTGGGGAGCAAAACGTGGACGTTATAGTGTTACAGATCGGTTTTCTTCAAGTTATTCTGTTGAAGATAAAATGAACTATATCTATCGCTTTGTAAAAAGCGCAATGTATACCAGTGATAAAGATGGTACCTTCCCTGAATATTTCTTATGGGGCTATGAAGGATATTTGGGAAATGAAAGCTCAGGAACGTGGTCCTCTCAAGCGTTAAGAGGGACGACAATCAACGCATACAAACCAGCTCTTGATGCTGAATGCCCCGTACATATGACGCTATATGCTCATACAAATAAGTCAGAGGCTTCTCATGCAGTGATGTGTTTTGGATATGCACAGAGCACATCTGGAAAGAACTATTTATTTATAATGGACGGTTACAACACTAACGATATGTTTATAGATCCAAATTATTACCCCCCTTATTGAAGGATACAAAATAAAAGTAAACTAACCTTGCAGAATATTTCATGAAAAAAAGCCATTATAAAAATAAGCTCCATGAATATTCCCTTCTCTTCCTCCTGCTGCTCGTCTTCTTCGGCGGCTCCGTTCTCCTGTCTCAGGTTCTCCGCCAATCTCCGAAAACGGGTTACAAAGGAAGCTGGGAACCTCACTATAGAACGCCTGGTTCGCAGACCTGGAAATACTCCATTGTCGTGGTAAAGAAGGAATGTGTAGACACGCTTTATGCGGAACCTCTCTATATGATCACCTCCACCAGCTGCAGCCTGCCTACATCGAACTTTGAGCGGTGGATCAAACAATTGGATGATATCAAGTCGCTTTGTGACTGGAAAATTCGATGGCGGAAGTGGGCAATGCGGCACGTGAATACTTCGTACGAAGAACAGGAAAATGTCTATTACTGTTCCAAAGAAATATATGACAGCATCAATGCAGGTGAAAAAATCGAGGTTGTTGTGACAGAGGAAGGAAGTTTGGACGATTACGACAATATTCGGGACGTTATTTTGGAAGTGGAGGACAGCCGGCCTATGATCTACGACCCTGACGGGCTGATCTACTACCTTTACCACAAGCCTATGGAATAAGTTCTGCGGAGGATATAAACTATGAAAAACCACAAGCTGAGCGCTCTCTTATTGGCACTGTTCGTTTGCGCTATGTTTAGCGCTACATCCACTGCCTCCTGGGATACGTCAATGGAAGGGGGTGGAGTTATAGGGCCCGGAGAATCTTATGGCTATCACGGCGTACTCAACAAGGAATGTACAGATTCTGCCTACTATATTACGGTAACAAAAGGACAGAGCCTGAAAGCATGGGCAGAGTCTCTGGTGTTCTGGCCATCATTTGGAACCGGATTCAACACCTTGAATTATCGTTACGAATGCTCTCAAGAACAGTTTGACAGCGTGGAAGCGGGAGATTGGATTGATTGTACCGCTGCGATGGACAAAAATTCCCCCAGCGGTAAATTACTGAAAATCGATGATAATAAGGGCCCTATGCTTTACAACGCAGAAGGTTTGCTCTGCTACTTTTATCATCCTCCTGTCTACTTCTCTGCTATTCCGTCATAATCATCAGAAATTGAAAGGGAAATTCCCGTACCTTCTAAGCAGTTCTCCCGACGGGCTCATCCTCTGGCTCTACCAGGACCAGCCCGAAGAGTAGGCCCTTCCTAGGATTGACAGGCACAAAGGACACATACCCAAG
>CAJUSM010000023.1 GCA_910588935.1 uncultured Oscillospiraceae bacterium | reverse complement strand
GGCCTACCAGCTCGTCATCAATATCATTCTGTTCCTGGTTGCTCTCTGCATGATCCTGCCCCTGGTGCTGCTGTTCATGTCCTCTATCACAGAGGAAAACACCCTGGTAGTAAATGGCTATTCCTTCTTCCCGGCCAAGTTCAGCCTAGGGGCCTATCAGTACATCATGCAGAACTCGGCTACGGTGTTCCGGGCCTACGGCATTACCATTCTGGTTACGGTGGTTGGCACATCGGCAAGCATTATTCTGGCATCGCTCATGGCCTTTCCCCTGTCCCTAAAGGACCTGCCGGGACGCAGAATCATCACCTTTTATGTGTTCTTTACCATGCTCTTTTCCGGCGGCCTGGTGCCCTCGTACATTATGTGGACCACCACCTTCGGCATCCGCAACACCATTTGGGCCTACATCTTCCCAAACTTTCTGCTGGGGGCCTTCAACATTATTCTGGTGCGCACCTTTTTCTCTACCAGCATTCCAAACGATATCTACGAGGCCGCCAAAATTGACGGAGCGGGGTATATGACCATTTACTGGAAGCTTGTGCTTCCCCTGGGCAAGCCCATTCTGGTAACCATCGGCCTCTTCACTGGCCTGAACTACTGGAACGACTGGACCAACGGCCTGTACTACATCAACAAATCCAGCATGTTCAGCATACAGACCCTGCTGAACCGGATGATTCAGGACATTCAGGCTTTGGCTTCCCAGTCCACAGCCAACTCGGGGGCGCTGATGCAGATACCCCAGGTATCTATCCGCATGGCCATTGCTTTTGTGGCGATTCTGCCAATTCTTCTGGTCTATCCCTTCCTGCAGAAGTATTTCGCCAGCGGTATTATGCTGGGCGCTGTAAAAGGGTAAAAAGCAAGCGCGAATCCCAAGAACCTGTACCCGCAGAATTTGCGCTGGAATTTTCAAGGAAGTCCAACCCGTTCTCCCCCTGTCTCTGGCCCGGAAAGCCCCCGGCGGTTTCCGGGCCAGGACTATAGGGAGGCCAATATTCCCCCCGGCAGTTAACCGCGGGAAAGAAAGCGCCGCGCCTCAAAATATTGCGCGGCCCAGGGGCGTTAGTCTAGGCCTTGGCAAGATTTCCCTGGCCGTCAGGCCCCTCGGGATGGAATCCCGACACAGATGTTCCTGTATTTTATTTCCGGAGTAATACAAAAAATATTATTTGCAAAAGGTGCTTCAAAATGGCTAAGTTTACTTGCAACTTTATCTCCTACACCTTAAAGCGCACGGTAGATATCACCGTAGTGATTCCCACTGTAACCATCCCGGAATCCATGGGCATGGCCGGCGGGGGCAAGCCCGCCCATACCCCCAAGGAAAAGTTCCCCGTGCTGTACCTGCTCCACGGCATGGGCAACAACCACGCCACCTGGACCGGCTACACCAATGTAGAAATGTTCGCCGAAGAACGGCAGATCGCCATTGTAAACCTTTCCGCGGAAAACAAGAGCTATGTAAAGCTAGGCGGCGACGATTTCTTTACATTCGTATCGGAAGAGCTGCCGGACTTTGTCTGCGGCATGTTCCCCATTTCCCGGGAGCCGGAGCACACCTACATTGCCGGGCTTTCCATGGGCGGCTACGGCACTCTCGTCCATGCCCTCAGCCATCCGGAGCGGTTTAAGGCCCTGGGGGCTTTTTCCGCCGCCGTGCAGCTGAATCCGGAAGCCCTGGTTTCCGGGGGCGCGGCCGCCACCGAGCAGAAGCCGGCGGACCCCTCTATTGATCCCGCGTCTTTGGCTCAGGCTCTAGCGGATTCTGGCAAGGCGTTCCCCAAGGCCTATATTGCCTGCGGGGCAAAGGACTTTCTGTACCAGGCCAACCTGGCGTTTCGGGATAAGCTAAAGGAGCTGGGCGCGGACATCACCTGGGACGAGCACCCGGACTATGGCCACGAGTGGCGGTTCTGGAATATGGAGGTAGAAAAATTCCTGGATTGGCTGCCCAGAACAGACGGTTACGCGGCTGCTGGAAAGCGGCAGATCTAAGAAAGAAAAGAAAGAGAAGAGAAACGCAAAGCCCGGCAATGGGACAAATGCGCAGACCTTCCCTAGCAAAAAAGCCTGTTCGGGACATTGTCCTGACAGGCTTTTTTATTAGAAGGGGCCAGACAAACGGTTTTGCGCCTTGGTCTGTTTTCATTGGGGCAAATGAATCCCCGACTTGCCCAGAAAATCCGGCAGTTCTCGAATGCTTTCCAGCACCGGGGCACCGCGGGTTTCCAGCCTGGCCCGGCTTTGGTGCCCTTGGGCAATGAGCGCGCAAGGGCTCCCAAGGCTGCCGGCCACCTGGATATCGTGAAGGGTATCCCCTATAAAGACTACATCCTGGGCTGAGATGGCCTTGCTGGCCAGGTATTCTTTGGCAAGCCCTTCCTTGGTGATTCCCAGCACATCCCCTGCCCCAAGGATGGCCTGGAAATAGCCGGCAATGCCGCGGCTTTCCACCTGTTTTTCCAGAGCGCCCTGTTCAGAGGCGGAGGCAATTATTTGGCCCCAACCAGCGGCTTTCAGCCGCTCCAACACCTCTAAGGCCCCGGGGTACAGGCCGCAGTCTAAGGCCCGGGGGTTATATGCCGATATATATTCCACAGCCAGGGTTTCAAAGGGCTCTTGGGTAAAGTCCAACCCGGCGGCACGGTAATACTTTTCTACGGGAAAGGTAAATATCTCCCGATAGTAAGAGACCTCCAATTCTGGCAACCCCCTTTTTTTCAGCATGGTATTCATGATTTCTACGCAGAGGGGCACATCGTCCAGCAGGGTGCCGTTCCAGTCCCAGATTATGTATTTCATAGGGGCTCCTTTCCCAGTACTGTTTTTCCAGGGGTCATTTTACCATGATTCGAAAAAAAGGTCAAGGCGGAGAAAAAAGGATGCATATCTATACCGGATGGCCCCGATGAAAGATTCCAAGACTTTTCAAAGGCTATGGGATGTGGGGGGGCGGGTCTTTCGCGGAGAGCGCCCCAATCCGGCGGGCGAGGTTGTAATCCTGACAATTCCTTAACTCCTTTGCTTTGTAGCCTTCTGGGAAAGCGAGCCTCTGTCACTCTGTTTCCAGTACCTGCATTTGACTTTTTCTGGCCGCATATGCTATAATTATCGAAAAAGGTGGTGGAACCTTGGATATTTTGCTGGTAGATGACGATCTGGACGTGCTGGAGGGCATTTCAGATGGTGTGGATTTTGAGGGCTTGGGCTTCGAACAGGTTTATGCCGCCCAAAATGGGGAACGAGCCAAGGAGTTGTTAAAAACAAAGGATATTGCTGTTATGGTAACAGATATTGAGATGCCTGGCGGCAGCGGCTTGGAGCTCTTAAAATGGGTAAGAGACAGCCAGCTGGAGGTGGTCACTTTGTTCTGCACCAGCTTTGCCTATTTTGACTACGCCCAAAAGGCGGTGGAGCTTCACAGCTTTGACTATTTTCTTAAGCCCGTTGCCTACTCTGTGATACAGGAACGGCTGGCCGCCGCGGTGCAGGAGGCTTTGCGGGTGCGCAGCCTGGCCAGGTTTAGCCAGAATTTGGAAAGTATCCGGCAGGAGGCCAAAAAGAATTTTTGGCAGCAGCTCCTTTTTCACAATGCCTTTCCAGAGGGCAAAGAGAGCAGCGAGCCAGGAGAGTATACAGCGGACTCTATTTTTACCATTGCTGTGTTTAGCCTGGCCGATGGCCAAGAGCCCTTAAGCAGCTGGAAAAGGTATGCTGTGCGCAATGTGCTGGAGGAGCTGGCCCAGGAGGCAGGCGTGCTTCAAGAGGCAATCCTCACGTTGCGCTCTGGCGTGTGGTGCGGGGTGTTTACCGATTCCTGCGATGCCCTTGCCGGGCTGTTCGAAAGGCTGGGCGCCTTTGCCAAGGAGCACCTGGACGCCTGGTTCAACTGTTTTTACTCTGTAGGCGTCAGCCTGGACCAGGCCCAAGAAGAGTTTGGCCGGCTGCGGGCCTGCGAAACCGACGATGTAAGCAGCAAGGGGCTGCTCTGCCTGGCAAGGGACTATCGCAAGCGGAACATTCCCTACTCTCTGCCCAAGCTTCGGGAGTGGGAGACAATGCTGGCCGCCGGCAGGCACCAAGAGGTGGCCCAGGATGTTTGCGCCCACCTAGACCGGCAGGCTGCTTTGGGCCGGGTGAATATGCCTTACATTAAGTCTATGCGCATTGATATGATGCAGATGATCCACACAGTTTTGCAGCAGCAGGGTATTCAGGCCCACGCCCTGTTTTCTACCCTGGAGTTTGACGGCCTGCGGGAGTGCTCCCTGTATTCTTTGGACCATATGAAGGAATATCTTTGTTATATTCTCCGCACTGCCGGCGAGTATATGGAGTTTGCCGATAAGTCCCAGTCTGTAGTGGATAAGATGAAAGAATACATCAACGCTCATTTCAGTGAGGATATCAACAGAAATTCCCTGGCGGGTATTGTGTTCCTTAATCCCGATTACCTGGCCAGGCTGTTTAAAAAGGAGACCGGCCAGTCCATTAGCGGGTATGTGCAGGATGTGCGCATACGGGAGGCAAAGAGCCTGCTGGTCAGCCCAGGGGTACAGGTAAACGAGGTGGCGCTGCGGGTAGGGTATGATAATTTTTCTTACTTTTCCCATGTGTTCCGGGGAAAAACAGGGGTAACGCCCAATGAGTACAGGCAGATGCACCGGCCCTGCTCTCAGGCGGCGGATATGTAATGGAAGAGAAAAGAAAGCAGAGGCGTTTAGGGCTTGTTTGAAAAATCGTCATTCCCTCTATTTTCAAACAAGCCCTAAGCTGCCCCTGTCTTTTTTTGCCCATTGGGCCGCTTTTTATAAAGAGAAAAGCGCAGGTCGCCCCTTTCAGGGCGCAGGTGGGGCAAAAGCCCTTGCGGAGCCTTTGCCAAGGGGATATACTTAGGCTGCAGCTGCAGAAAGTCACGAAAGGAGCGGGTTATGAAAATTAGAGTTGTGGAAGAAGAAGGGCTGGAAGAGGCCGAGATTCTCATCCGCTGCCAGCCAGGCCAGACCGCCCGGCTCCGGGCTCTGCTAAGTGGGCTGGACCTGGAGCCTGGCCGAAAGCTGGCGGGCCGGCGGGAGGGCCAAACCTATTTGCTGGAGCCTGAGAAGGTGCTGTACATTGAAACCGTGGATAAGAAAACCTTTCTTTATACAGCCAAAGAGGTATACGAGACAGATCTACGGCTGTACGAGCTGGAGGAGCGCCTGGGAGAAAGAGAATTTTTCCGGGCAACCAAGTCGGTCCTGGTAAATTTTAACGGCATCCGGTCTCTGCGCCCAGACCTGGGGGGCCGGCTGCGGCTGGCCATGGTCAACGGCGAGGCGCTGTATGTCTCCCGGCAATACGCCCCCGCCCTGAAAAAGCGGCTGGGCATATAGGAGGAAAAGATGGATAATTATGTAAAATATGTGGACAAACTGAAAAGCCGCGGCTGCCTGAAGTTCACCGCGGCCCTGTGCGTGTATTCACTCATTGATTCTCTCTGCGGGGGAGACCACGTCAGCTATATCCTGCTCTGGCAGATGCTGGCCCTGTGCGGCTGCATCCCCAGGCTCTAGCGCTGAAGGAGCGCGGCGCCGAAAGACGCGGCGTCGAGAGACGCCTGGAATTCATTTTAGGAGGATTCTTATGAAAAAATTTCTGGAAATGGTCGGCGAGCTGAAAACCTGGGGCTGCCTGAGCTTTACCGGCGCCCTGTGCTGCTACTCTCTCATCGACTCCCTCACCGGGGGCGAGTACATCCGCCACACCCTGGTGTGGCAGATGCTGGCCCTGTGCGGCTGCATTACCCTGCTGCAATACGTGTTCTTTTCTGGCCGGGTACTGAAAAAGCCCAGCTATTATCTGCGCATGGCCATCTTCTGCGGGCTTATCCTGATTCTCTGCGCGGGCTTCGCCTGGGCCTTCCACTGGTTCCCTCTGAGGAATGGGGGAGCCTGGATTAGCTTTTTGGCCATCTTCTTTGGGATCTTTTTGGTTTTCTGCCTGGGCTTTGAGATCTATTTCCGCATCCTTGGGCGGAAATACGACCAGCTGCTGGGCAGAAGCCAGCAAAGGCGGGGCGGCGTAAGCGTCTCCAAAGACCAAGGGGAAAAATGAACAAAACGTAACTTTGAAAAAATGGTCGCGCCCAGGGGTTGACAAGCTTCGGGGTTGGGGATATAATGTCTATGTTGTAGTATCGATTTACGACGCACACCCCTGCCTTTTCGGCGGATGGGAGGGATATTGAATGGCTGAGATACGGCTCAAGGAAAACGAGTCCTTGGACAGTGCCCTGCGGCGCTTTAAGAAGCAGTGCGCCCGCGCCGGCGTGATCCAGGAGGTACGCAAGCGGGAGGCTTATGAAAAGCCCTCGGTAAAGCGGAAGAAGAAGTCAGAAGCGGCCCGCAAACGCAAGTATAAGTAAAGAGCCTTTTTGTGCCTGAATGAAGACCTGCCGCGCCCAAGCAGACCCGGGCGCCAGGCTTTTTGGGCTGGCTCAAGGCTGCAAACCTGAAGGAAAGCGGGCGCCTCGCCCGCTTTTTTGTTCCCGGCTGGGGAGTTGGAAAATTTATGGGAATTTTTACACCCACCGCGGTCAGGCCGCGGGTAACAGACCTGGACCCGGACTTTGTTGCCGGCCTGGGGGTAAAGGCTGTGCTGCTGGATGTGGATAACACCATTGCCACCTATACCTCCCACGAGCCCGTTCCCGGCGCGGTGGAATGGGCCAGGGCCATGACAGAGGCGGGCTTTCGGGTGCTGATTGTTTCGAACAACTATAAGAAGAGGGTGGGGCCCTTTGCGGCCAGGTTTGGGCTGGACTTTATCAGCTTTGCCATGAAGCCCCTGCCCTTTGGCTACCTAAAGGCCCGGCACAGGCTAAAAATGAAAAGCCGCCAATGCGCCATTGTAGGCGACCAGATTTTTACCGATGTGGTGGGCGCGAACCTATGTGGTATGCGCTCGGTGCTGCTCACCCCCTTGGAGCCGGAAGAGGGCTTCACTTTTCGGGTGCGCAGGTTTTTCGAGCGGGGCCTTCGGGCTGGATTTGAAAAGCGAAAGGATGAAATACAGTGAAGAACCCTGTGGAGAGAATTGCGGAAAGACTGATTGCCGGGGACTCCCAGAAGGCCATTTTGGTCTGCTCCGAGCGCAACCGCCGGTATTTTACCCAGTTTCCTTCCGATGCTGGCGCGCTGCTGATTACGGCGGAGGAGGCCTATCTGCTTCAGGATTTCCGCTATGAGGAGGCAGCGGGATATTCGGCTAAAAATTGCACTGTTACCGGCTTTACAAACCTAAAGGAGAAGCTGGTTGAGCTGGCCCAAAAGCACGGCGTAAAGCAGATCTATATGGAGATTAACAAGCTCAGCGTGGCCGAGTCCCGCATTTATGAGAAGCTTTTTGCCGAGCATGGCATTGAAACCGTGCTGGATGAAACCCTGGACAACGCCATTAAGGACCAGCGTATGATCAAGTCTCCGGAGGAAGTGGCAAAAATTGAGGCCGCCCAGGCTATTACCGATGCTGCTTTTCAGCATATCCTGCCCTTTATTAAGGAAGGGGCCAAAGAGCGGGACCTTGCTTTGGAGATCGAGTTCTTTATGCGGAAAAACGGCGCGGAAAACGTGGCTTTCGAGCTGATTGTGGCCGCGGGAAAAAATGGCTCCCAGTGTCATGCCGTGCCCTCAGACTATCAGGTGCAGAAAGGTGATTTTGTTACCATGGACACCGGCGCCATGCTGGACGGCTACCACAGCGACATGACCCGTACCGTAGCCCTTGGCAAGGTAAGTGAGGAACAGCGCAAGGTGTATGAAACCGTGCTTCAGGCCCAGCTGGCTGTTATTGAGGGGGTAAAGCCCGGGGTACTGTGCTGCGATGTAGACAAAATTGCCCGGGATATCATTGAAAAGGACTACCCAGGCACCTTTGGCCACGGCTTGGGCCATGGGGTGGGCTTTGAAATCCACGAGTGGCCAGGCTTTTCCCACCGGGACAAGACCCCCTGTGCCGAGGGCATGGTAATTACCGATGAGCCAGGCATTTATGTGCCGGCCAAGTACGGCGTGCGCATTGAGGACATGCTGCTGGTTACAGCAGAGGGCTGCCGCAGCCTGACCAAATCGCCCAAAGAGCTGCTGGAGCTGTAATTTTTGGTTTTTTGGGCAAGGCTCTTGGAATTTTCTTGAATTTCACGGCAGAATAAGATAAAATAGAAGCAGATTAAAACTTGGGAGGTCTTTTTTGTATGGTAACCGCAGGCGATTTTAGAAACGGCGTGACCTTTGAGATGGACGGGGCTGTATACTCCATCATCGAGTTTCAGCATGTGAAGCCCGGCAAAGGCGCGGCATTTGTGCGCACCAAGATCCGCAATGTGATCTCTGGGGCTGTCACCGAGCGCACCTTCAACCCCAACGACAAATTCCCCACCGCGTTCATTGAGCGCAAGGACATGCAGTACCTGTACAGTGATGGGGATCTCTACTACTTTATGGACACCGAGTCCTACGAGCAGATCCCGATTAACAGCAATGTGCTTACAGACAACTTTAAGTTTGTAAAGGAGAACATGGAGTGCAAGGTGCTCTCTTATAAGGGCAGTGTGTTTGGCGTGGAGCCCCCTAACTTTGTGGAGCTCCAGGTTACCAAAACCGAGCCCGGCGTAAAGGGCGACACCGCCACCAACACCCTAAAGCCCGCCACTGTGGAAACCGGCGCGGAAATTCGGGTGCCGCTGTTCATCAACGAAGGGGAAATGATCCGCATTGATACCCGCACCGGCGAGTATATGGAGCGGGCATAAGCTATAAAATAAATAAGGTTTAGCAAAATTCCAATCCAGGCGGCAGCTTAGCGGCCTGGGGAAAAGGAGATATCCATGACGAATTCAGAGCGCGCTTCCTACATTCGCGGGCTGATGGACGGCCTGGGACTGGATCCGGAGGCAAAGGAGACCAAAATCTTCAACGCAATGGTGGAGCTGCTGGATGACCTGGCCGTTTCCGTAGAGGAGCTGGAGGACGAGTATGCCGAGCTGGGCCAGCAGGTGGATGAGATCGACGAGGACCTGGGCAGCCTGGAGTCGGAGTATTACGGCCTGGAGGACGACGAATGCTGCGGCTGTGGCTGCGGCCACCACCATCATGACGATGATGACATGACCTTTGAAGTTACCTGTCCCAGCTGCGGCGATACCATTCAGCTGGATGACTCCATGCTGGACGAGGGACAGATTGTCTGTCCTGGCTGCGGCGAGCACCTGGAGTTCGACTTTGATGACGAGGAAGAAGACAGCGAGACAGAAGAAGAGAAATAAATAATTGCAGAAAAAGCGCGGGGCTTATGTCCCGCGCTTTTTTATAGGTTTTTCAGCCCATTGTACAGCTCGTTAAAAGAGGGCATTCCCTGGCAGCGCCCAAAGGATAGCTCCCGGTTTTCCCCATATTCCAACAAAAAACACTTGGCCAGCTCCTCTACAGTTTGTTCCAGAGCTGTAAAAAACTGGGTATAGGCAAAACTGTAGGCGCCAGTCCCCTCTTGAAAATGGCTGGTAATCAGGGACTCGGTAACTTGGTCTAGGGGGTAAAGCTTTAGGTGCAGCAGCTCATGGACAATAACCTCTTCCCAGTTTTCCTGGCGGGGATTGACTGCGTTTAAAAGCAAAATGGCCTTTTTGTCGTCGCAGTCCACCTTAAAATCTCCGGTTTTTGGCCAATCCGGATTCTCCACCCATTCCAGCCGGATGTCCCAGCCAGGGGAAAGGCGGAGCTTCTGGCACCAAAAGAGAAATCGCTCTTGTGCAAACTCCTTGGAAATTCCCATAAATAATCCTTCCTTCTTTGAGCCAAATAAAGCAGCAGGCCCTAAGCTTTTCCCTAAATCCGCCTGCCGTCTTTTCATCGCTGGCCTTCGCGCAATTCTTCGCCCATAGGGCAGAACTCTATTTCGGGCCGCAAAATGGCATAGTCTTTGTCTAAAATATGATATCATATTTTACGTGGACTGGCAAGCCCTGAACACAGAAGAAAAATATTGTTTTGGGCGCTCCCATATTCAGAGGAAAGGGGGAGTGTGTGTCTCCGCCGAATTTTGAGTTTTTTCTGATGAAATCATAAAACCTCTGCAGTGTGGCTATCCTAAAATCTGTTTGAACCTGGAGAAATCGTATGAAATAGGATTCTCCGATCCTACTTTAAGCCCATTGAGGTGATACAATGGATTCTATTTGGACACAGACAGTGGATATGCCCCATTTTGCCCCTCTGCAAGAGGATTTGCACACGGATGTGCTTGTAATTGGCGGGGGAATGGCTGGGGTCCTGTGCGCTTACCAGTTGGCTCAGGCTGGGGCAGACTATGCCCTAGTAGAGGCGGACCGCATTGGCGGAGGCATTACCAAAAATACCACCGCAAAAATTACTTCTCAGCACGGCCTGGTTTACCACAGGCTTATAAAGGAATTTGGCGTAGACATGGCGCGCTTATACCTCCAGGCAAATCAGGAGGCAATCCAGGGGTATCGGGAGCTCTGCATGGGAATGGGCTGTGGCTTGGAGGAGCAAGAGTCCTTTGTGTATTCCCGGGATAACCCGGGAAAAATCCAGGAAGAGCTGGAGGCGCTGAAGCGTCTGGACTTTCCGGCTCTGTTCCGAAAAGAGCTGCCCCTGCCTTTTCCCATTGCAGGGGCAGTAGGATTTCCCCGGCAGGCCCAATTCCATCCCCTAAGCTTTTTAAAGGGGATTTCCCGTGGGCTGCGGATTTTTGAGCATACCAAGGTATTGGAGCTGATGCCGGAAAAAGCGGTGACCACAGGAGGCTCGGTTTTTGCAAAACGGATAATCATTGCCACCCATTTCCCTATGCTCAATAAACATGGCGGCTATTTTCTCAAGCTGTATCAGCAGCGCTCCTATGTGCTGGCTCTAAAGGGCGCGCCGGATCCAGGAGGAATGTATATAGATGAGGCCACGCCAGGGCTCTCTTTTCGGAGCTACCAAGATCATTTACTGTTAGGCGGAGGCAGCCACCGTACCGGAAAGCCTGGTGGCTGGCAGAAGCTGGAGGCCCTTGCCCGGCGCTGGTACCCAGAGGCACAGATTACCGCCCGCTGGGCCACCCAGGACTGCATGAGCCTGGACGGTGTGCCCTATATTGGCCTATACGCCAAAAACACGCCCCAGCTTTTTGTGGCCTCTGGGTTCAACAAATGGGGGATGACCTCTTCCATGGTAGCCGCCTGCCTTTTGGCCGACTTGGCTATGGGCAAGACCAATGCTTTCGCCGGTTTGTTTGACCCATCCAGGAGTATGCTCCGGCCTCAGCTGGCAGCAAACGCGGTGGAGGCCATTTTAAACCTGCTCACCCCCACAGTGCCCCGCTGCCCCCACATGGGCTGTGCCTTAAAATACAATCCGGCCGAGCATAGCTGGGACTGCCCTTGCCATGGTTCACGCTTTGGGGAAGATGGAAAGCTGCTGGATAACCCCGCGACCGATGATAAGAAACACATGTGAAGCCAGCTAAAGAGCAAGAAATTGTTGAAAAAATGTAAGATTCTCTTTTGCCGCCCGTAATCTTTTCCAGGTATCATATGAATGGCTTTAGTATAGGTATGGAAAAGAGGGAAGAGAATGCTGGGAGTATATTTTATGACAATGGTCGGCTTGGCTATAGGCTTTGCGGCTGGCGCCCTGTATGCGGAACACAGAACAAAAGAGACAAAATAGGTGTGGAAAAAGAAGACCCTGGCAGCCTGCCGGGGCCCTTTTCATTTTATCAATTGCCATAAGCAAAATCGTACAAAATATAAGACTCTTGTCTATCGATATTTCTTTATCGATACATGATTTTTTTCTTCCATTTTCCGCAGAAGTGTGGTATATTATATGCAGTAAGAGCAAAATTTCAGATCCAAAGGGAAAAGAGGTGAAAAATCGATGCCGGACCGGTGTGTTTCCAAGCAGACCCTGCAGCGGCTGCCAGCTTATCTAAACTTTTTGAAAAGCCTAAAGGGCGAATCCTGCAAGCATATTTCTGCCACCGCCATAGCCGAGGCCTTGGGCCTAAACGATGTGGTGGTGCGCAAGGACCTTGCCGCGGTGAGCAGCCTGGGCAGGCCAAAGGTGGGCTATATCCGCCTAGAGCTAATCCAGGAGCTGGAGCGCTTTTTGGGTTACGACAACACCCAGGACGCCATTTTGGTAGGCGCAGGCAAGCTGGGCCAGGCGCTGCTTTCTTACAGCGGTTTTCCCCAGTATGGGCTGAATATCCTGGCCGCTTTTGACAGCGACCCAGCCCTGGTGGGCGCGCAGGTAGCGGGAAAGCGGATACTGTCTGTTGAAAAAATGGGCGGGCTCTGCCGAAGGGTTGGGGTGCACATCGGAATTATTACGGTGCCGGGAGAGCACGCCCAGCAGGTGTGCGACCAGCTGATCGACAGCGGCATTCTGGCGGTTTGGAACTTTGCCAACGCCCACCTAAACGTGCCAGAGGGCATTCTGGTGCAAAATGAAAACATGGCGGTGTCGCTGGCTCTGCTTTCCAACCACCTAAAAGAACGTTTCAGCACAAAATAAACAGCAAAGGATGGGCAATTTCATGGAGACAAATTTCGAGATCGTGGAAAACGTGGAAACCTTTGAAAGAATGCTGGCCCGGGTGCGCGCCGCACAGAAAAAGTACGCGACGTACACCCAGCAGCAGGTGGATGAGATTTTCCGCGCCGCGGCCATGGCCGCCAACCTGCAGCGTATCCCCCTGGCCAAAATGGCTGTGGAGGAAACCGGCATGGGCGTGGTGGAGGATAAGGTCATTAAAAACCATTACGCGGCCGAGTATATCTATAATACCTATAAAAATACCAAAACCTGCGGCGTAATTGAAGAGGACAATGTATACGGCATTAAAAAGGTCGCCGAACCCATCGGCGTTATTGCGGCCGTTATTCCCACCACCAACCCCACCTCTACCGCTATTTTTAAAACGCTGCTGGCGCTGAAGAGCCGCAACGGCATTATCATCAGCCCCCATCCCCGGGCGAAAAAGTGCACCATTGAGGCCGCTAAGGTTGTGATGCAGGCGGCTGTAAAGGCCGGCGCCCCTGAGGGCTTGTTTGGCTGGATCGATGCCCCCTCTCTGGAGCTGACCAACCTGGTTATGGCCGAGGCAGATATTATTCTGGCCACCGGCGGCCCGGGCATGGTAAAGTCTGCCTACTCCTCTGGCACCCCTGCTCTGGGCGTAGGCGCGGGCAATGTGCCCGCCATTATCGACGACACTGCGGACCCCATTCTGGCCGTAAACTCCATTATCCATTCCAAGACCTTCGACAACGGCATGATCTGTGCCTCTGAGCAGTCCGTCATCGTGCTGGAGCCCCTGTACCAGCAGGTAAAGGATGAGTTTATCCGCCGGGGCTGCCATTTCCTCTCCAAGTCTGAGCTGAACAAGGTGCGCAAGACCATTATCATCAACGGCGCCCTAAACGCCAAGATCGTGGGCCAGCCCGCCTATAAAATCGCCGCCCTGGCCGGGGTTACCGTGCCTGAAAGCACGAAGATCCTCATTGGCGAGGTGGAGAGCGTGGATATCTCTGAGGAGTTCGCTCACGAGAAGCTCTCTCCCGTACTGGCTATGTATCATGCCGCCGATTTCGATGACGCTGTGCAGAAAGCTGAGCGCCTGATTGAGGACGGCGGCTACGGCCACACCGCTTCTCTGTATATTGACGTAACCCAGAAGGAGAAGATGGCCAAGCACCAGGCTGCTATGAAGACCTGCCGTATTTTGGTGAATACTCCCTCCTCCCAGGGCGGCATTGGCGACCTGTACAACTTTAAGCTTGCCCCCTCCCTTACCCTGGGCTGTGGCTCTTGGGGCGGCAACTCCGTCTCTGAGAACGTGGGTGTAAAGCATCTGATCAATATCAAGACAGTGGCCGAGAGGAGAGAGAACATGCTGTGGTTCCGTACGCCTGAGAAGGTATTCTTTAAGAAGGGCTGCATGCCCGTGGCTCTGGAGGAGCTGAAGACCGATTACCAGCGGAAAAAGGCCTTTATTGTTACCGACTCCTTCCTGTATCAGAATGGCTACACCAAGCCCCTTACCGACAAGCTGGACGAGCTGGGCATTCAGTATGCCGTGTTTTCCGATGTAGCTCCCGACCCCACCTTGGCCTGCGCCATGGAGGGCGTAAAGCAGATCCGCAGTTTCCAGCCTGATACCATTATTGCCTTGGGCGGCGGTTCCCCCATGGATGCCGCGAAGATTATGTGGGTGCTGTACGAGCATCCAGACGCTGACTTCCAGTCTATGTCCATGGACTTTATGGATATCCGCAAGCGTATTTACCGTTTCCCCAAAATGGGCCAGAAGGCTATGATGGTGGCCATTCCCACCTCCTCTGGCACCGGCTCTGAGGTAACTCCCTTTGCCATTATCACCGACGAGAAGACCGGCACCAAGTGGCCTCTTGCCGACTATGAGCTGCTGCCCACCATGGCCATTGTGGACGTGGACAACATGATGAACCAGCCCAAGGGCCTGACCAGCGCCTCTGGCATCGACGCCATGACCCACGCCATTGAGGCCTATGTTTCTATTATGGCCTCTCCCTTTACCGACGGCCTGGCCCTGGAAGCCATTAAGCTGGTATTCAAGTATCTGCCCTCTGCCTACCAGAACGGCGCGGCCGACCCCTATGCCCGAGAGAAGATGGCGGAAGCCAGCTGTATTGCCGGTATGGCCTTTGCCAATGCTTTCTTGGGCCTGAACCACTCTATGGCCCACAAGCTGGGCGCTTACCACCACCTGCCCCATGGCGTGGCCAACGCGGTAATCCTTACCGATGTAATCCGCTACAATGCCGCTGAGGTTCCCACCAAGATGGGCACCTTCTCCCAGTATCAGTACCCCCATGCCAAGGCCCGCTATGCGGAGATCGCCAAGGCCTGCGGCCTGCCTGGCAATAACGATGATGAGCTGCTGGAGAGCCTGATTAAGGCCCTAGAAGAGCTGAAGGACATCATTGGCATTAAGAAGACGATTAAGGAATATGGCATTACCGAGGACGCCTTTAAGGCCACCCTGGACGAGATGGTGGAGAATGCCTTTAACGACCAGTGCACCGGTGCCAACCCCCGGTACCCGCTGATGAAAGAGATTAAAGAAATTTACCTGCAGTGCTACTACGGCAAATAATCGAGGAGGAGTTTGAGTTATGAATCTGGAAAATGCAAGAGTAATCGCAGCGCGCACCTCCAAGACCCTTTACAGGGAAGACAACAAGGTGATCAAGGTTTTTGACGAGGGCTACTCTAAGGCCGATATCCTCAACGAGGCGCTGAATATCGCTAGGGTAGAGGAAACCGGCATTTCCATGCCCCATGTGCAGAGTGTAGAGATGGTTGACGGCAAGTGGGCCATTATTACCGACTATATTGAGGGCAAGACCATGGACCAGCTGATGAAGGAGAACCCGGAAAAAAAGCAGGAATATCTGGAGCGCCTGGTGGATATCCAGATGGAGCTGCACGGCAAGACCTGCCCCATGCTGAACCTGCACTATGACAAAATGCGCCGGAAGATTGCCCAGACCGGCCTGGACGCCACCACCCGCTATGAGCTGGATTCCCGGCTGGACAGCCTGCCCAGACACCGCAAGCTGTGCCACGGGGACTTTAACCCTTCCAACGTTATTATTAAGCCTGACGGTGGTTACGCGGTTTTGGACTGGGCCCATGCCACCCAGGGCAACGCCAGCGCAGACGTGGCCCGTACCTATTTGCTGTTCTGGCTGAACGGCGATATGGAAGGCGCTGACCACTACTTGGAGATCTTCTGTAAAAAGTCTGATACTGCCAAGCAGTATGTGCAGAAATGGCTGCCCATTGTAGCCGCCTCCCAGTCTGTAAAGGGCAAGCCCGAGGAGAAGGAATTCCTCATGGGCTGGGTGAACGTGGTAGAGTACGAATAATTTTCTCAAACAAAAGGGGAGGCTGCTGCCTCCCCTTTTCCATAATACACACGACTGGAGATATCATCATGAAAGCTAGCTACTTCTTAGGCAACCAATCTTTTGAGGTCCGCGACCAGCGGCTGCCCCATCCCGGCCCTGGTGAAATCCTGGTAAAAAATATGGCCTGCGGCGTCTGCGGTACCGACGTGCACATCTACTACGGCGAACCTGGCTCTGCAGATGTGAACCCTCCGGTGGTTCTGGGCCACGAGTATTCCGGCGAGGTAGTGGAAACCGGACCGGGGGTGGAGTCCCTGGCGGTGGGGGACCATGTAACCATTGACCCCAACATCTATTGCGGCAAATGCGTCCACTGCCGCAACGGCAAAAAACAGCTGTGCCCGGCTATGCAGGCTGTGGGCGTTACCCGGGACGGGGGCTTTGCCCAGTACAGCCTGGTGCCAGAGGCCCAGGCTTTCCGGCTGAGTTCAGAGGTGGACTTTGAGGCAGGCGCCATGGCCGAGCCCTTGGCCTGCTGCCTGCATGGCATTGACCTGGCGGGAATCCGTCCGGGACAGACTGTGTGCGTGATTGGCGGCGGGGCCATTGGGCTGATTATGCTCCAGCTGGCCAAGCTTTCCGGCGCGGCCAAGCTGATTCTTAGCGAGCCCAACGAAAAGCGCCGCCAGGCCGCCCTCAGCCTGGGCGCGGACCTGGCAGTGGACCCCATGGATGCCGCCAGCCGGGAGCAGGCGGTGGAGTCCTCGGATGTGGTGATTGAGTGCGTGGGCAATAATCCAGCAGTGCAAAGCGCCTTTGACTTTGCCGCAAAGGGGGCGACCATTGTGCTGTTCAGCGTGCCAAAGGTCGGCGCCAGTTTCCCTCTGCCGGTATTCGATGTATATAAAAAGGAGCTGACAGTGAAGGGCTCCTTTGTGAACCCAGATACCCACCTTCGGGCAGTAGAGCTAATCAATGCCGGGCGGGTAAACTTTGGGCCCATTATTACCCACCGGTTTGGGCTTGCCCAGCTGCCCCAGGCTATTGCGGAGCAGCAGGGCAGCGATTCCATTAAGGTAGTGGTACTGCCCCAAGTGTAGGGCGAATCCCCTCACAATCTGGAAAATAGAATGCCAGGGCGTGGCTGCCTAACGGAAAGCAATCTGCCGGCTTTGAAACGCCTTTTTACCTTTTTAACTGTATATCTACAACGGCAAAAGCAGCACCGCGCAAAACCGGTATTCCGGCAATTGTGCGGTGCTGCTTATGTATCTTTTTCAGAGCCTTTTGCCAGCCTCCGCTCCTCTAAAAGAATTCTACGAATTGTCTTTTCTGTTAAGAAATATGCCTTTGCCAGCTCCTCCACGCCCTGGCCAGAGGCCCAGTCCTGATAAATAGACCGATTGCGGGCGGCGGTCTCCTTTTTGCTTTGGGTGCGGTCCCCCCAGGCCAAGCGGTTTTCTTTGGCGCGGGGGATATAGAGATAGACCCCGTCCACATACCGCTGGAGCTGGTTTAGGAGCTCCTCGGGCAAAATATCTTGAGCACGTATATAGCGCATATTGCTCCTCCTAAAATTTGGCTCAGGATGAGCAAAGGCTATTACGAGGTTTACTAAGCGCAACAGCCTTTGCTATGCGCGGGTTACGCTTCGGGTCATAAGCAGTTCCCTCCTTTTATGTATAAGGCCAATTGTTTCTTGAACATATTATAGCATTCCCTTTGCCCCAGCGCAAGCGCGGGTTTGTTTCTGTACCGTCCTGGGGGTTGTTTCCTGCTGGCAGGCCACGGTATACTGAAAGCATTACAGGCACACTGAGCAAAGCGGTCTGGCAGACCTTGTAAGCTTGGCGGTACCCAGGGGAAAGGAGTGAAAAAATGCGCTGTGAAATTTGCGGCAAAACCACTGTGTTTGGCAACAAGGTGGCCCACGACCGTATGTATGTGAATGGGAGAACGCCGAAAAAGATTAAGCCAAACCTGCACAGCATGAAGCTGCAAACGCCCCAAGGCGTGAAAAAGGTAAAGTTGTGTACCCGATGTATGCGCACGCTGCGCAAGCAAAGCGGAGTATCATAAAGCAAGGCGGCGGGCCTAGAAGAAAGCGCTTCTAGGCCCGCCGCCTTTGAGCGGGATTAGGGCTTGTTGGAAAAAACGAAAACACTGTTTTATGGCCTAGAAGCGGCTATCTTCCGGCAAGTATTACCCGCGGGTTTTCCTTTGAAGCGGACAACTTCTACTCAAAAAAACGTCATTCCCTCTATTTTCAAACAAGGCCTAGTATAGTCAGTTTGCAGGATTACCTGGAAAAGGGAATGGGCGTGAAAGGCCTCTCTGGTGGGACGGGTTAGAGTTATCAATGGAAGATTTGGGCATAAGCGCCGGCGCCTTTTGGGAAAGGTGAAGATATCCCCAAGCAAAGCTTTCGAAACAATTTATTTACAAACCGCTTTCTAGAAATTGCGTTTTTTCTTCTGCGTCTAGACCGAAATATCGCGCCGCGTTGGAAAAGCAAATTCCTTTTGTAATCTTTTTCAGGGCCGCCTCCTCTGCCGGGTACTCCCCGTTTTCCACCCATTCCCCCAGGAGATTACACAAAATCCGCCGGAAATAGTCGTGGCGGGCATAGGAGAGAAAGGATCTGGAATCAGTGAGCATCCCCACAAAATTGCCTAGCAGGCCTACATTGGCCAAAGAGCGCATCTGGTCCTCCATGCCGCTTTTAGTATCGTTAAACCACCATGCCGCGCCGTGCTGGATTTTGCCGGGGATCTCCTCGCTTTGGAAACATCCTGCCAGGGCTCCCAGCAACGGGTTATCCCCAGGGTTTAGGGAGTAGAGAATGGTTTTGGGGCAATGCCCATCCCGGTCCAGGAGGGAGAGCAGCCAGGCAATATTTTCTCCGCAGGCGTTCTGGGCAATGGTGTCGCAGCCAATATCTGGCCCCAGGGTTTGGAATAGCCGATGGTTGGCGTTGCGCAGGCAGGAGTAGTGCAGCTGCATCACAATGCCCAGCCGGTGGTAGACCCTGCCCAAATGGAGCAGAAGGTTGGTCTGGTATCCCTCTATCTCCTCCCGGGTTAAGATCTCCCCTTCCAAGGCCCTGTGGAAGATATGGTCAGCTTTGTCCTCTGGGCAGGGCCGGAAAGGCACGTAGGCTAGGCCATGGTCGCTGGCGCGGCAGCCCAACTTGTGAAAATATTCCAGCCTCTGGTCCAAAGCCTCTAAAAGCTCTGGGTAAGTGCGTATCTTCTTTTTCCCTACGCTTTCTCCCAGCAGGGTCATATAAGCGGCAAAGCCGGGTTTTTCAATGGCTATGGCCTTATCCGGCCGGAAAGAAGGGACCACCAGCGGCGAAAAGCTTGTATCCTCCGCAATCCGTCTGTGCCACTCTAGGGAATCCACTGGGTCGTCTGTAGTGCCAATCATAGTTACATTGGCCTTTTGGATCATTCCGCGCACAGAAAGCTGGGGATCGTTTTGAAGCTTTTCGCTGCAGAACTCCCAACACGCCTGGGCGTTGGCCGGGGTAAGGGGCTCCTGCCAGCCGAAGAACTGCCGGAGCTCTAAATTACACCAGTGGACCATGGGGTTGCCAATGGCCATTTCCAGGGCCTGGGCAAATTTCTGGAACCGCTCCAGGGGCGGGCGGTTGCCGGTTACATAGTCCTCTGGAATGCCCTGGGCCCGCATAAGCCGCCATTTATAATGGTCCCCAGAGCAGGTTCCGTCTGGGTTTTGCCCTCCCAGCCATACCTGGGTTAGGTCCTGGAACCGCCGGTCTTCATAGATTTCCTGAGGGGAAATGTGGCAGTGGTAATCTACCAGGGGCAAAGAACAGGCGTAATCATGGTAAAGGTGGCGGGCAGTGGGGCTGTTCAGCAAAAAATCCTGATCCATAAAGGCTTTCACAAACTTTCCTCCCTTCCAGCCCGGGCGGCTTTCACAACCTCTACCGAAGCCTGGCAGAGCCGGGTGATCTCCTCCCAGCGTCCTGCCTCAATCAACGTTTCGCTGACCATATAGGAGCCGCCGCAGGCCAAGACCACCGGGCAGCTCAGGTACTCCCCTAGGTTTTCCAGGGTGATGCCGCCGGTGGGCATAATTTGGAACTGGGGGAAAGGGGCGCTCATGGCAATAATTTTAGAGAGTCCTCCGGACTGCTGGGCAGGGAAGAATTTGAGCACCTTCAAGCCGAATTTCAGGGCGGCGTGGTAGTCGGTGGGGGTGGTACAGCCAGGGAAGATAGGAATGCGATTTTTCTGGCACTCTGCCACCAGCTCTGGGTCAAAGCCTGGGGTGACGATGAACTGGGCTCCTGCCTCCATAGCGGCGTCAATTTGGCTGGGGGAGGTTACAGTGCCTGCGCCGGCCAGCAGTTCCGGGCAGGCCTCCTTCATCAGCCGGATGGCCTGCCCTGCCCCCGGGGCCCGGAAGGTAACCTCTGCCACCGGCACGCCTCCGGCGCACAGGGCTTGGGCCAGGGGCGCGGCGTCCCGGTGGGGATTGTTCAGCTTAATTACGGGCACGATCCCGATTTTTGCGATTTGTGCAGTGATTTCTTTCATAGGAACCTCCTGTTTTTGCTTTGCGAAAGGAAACAGCGGAAAAACCCTTGTTAAGCCGCAAATTTTTCCGTTCGATCCTAAGGTCAGCGCGTTTTTTGCGTCTGGTCCTATGGTTTAACCAATCCGATCTATTTCCGTCAGCTTGGCGTTTAGGCTCTCCAAAAAACCATTGGGAAGCATCCCGCCGGATAAATTCATCATAGCCTCCGGGGTCATGGACTTTAGCATATCCCACATTCCCTGGCCGGGAACCAGGGTGGAGCCGGCGGCCAGCCCCAAGGCCTGAGAAAGGATTCCAAAAGCCTCCTCTGATTGGGCCAGTTCCTCCAGGGTGCACTTTACGTTATATTTCCCCTTCGGGAACTCCATAGGCGAGTCCAAATCCAGGTCCCCCACCAGCTTGAACCAGTTGGCCACGCCCTGGGCCCGCTGATTCACCTCGGGGAGCACATAGATTTCCGGTTCCTTCTCCACCTTTTCCAGGGTAATGGAGTCCCGCCGGCCGCCGGCCGCGGCTACCAAAGTGTTCATGCCCTCTGCCAGAGAAACGGTGAACACAAAAACCTTGGAGGCGGATTTTTCCTCTACCAAGTTTCCGTTCAGGGATAGGGCCACAGTGGGCTGGTTAGAGTATACCCGTACCTCTGTGGTTTTTCCGGCCCGCTGGGCATAGCGCCGGCCGCAGATATGGACCATAGGGGCCTGGGTCCAATAGGCCTGGTAGATGTAAAAGCTGTCCTTTTTGGTCAGCCGGTCCATGGTAACCAGGCCCTTATTGTTCCGGCCGGCCACGCCTCCCTCGTTTCGGGCCGCGCAGCCAAAGTCGAACATATTCCACACATGAGAACCCCATATCCAGGGCCTTTCGGCAAATACCTGGGCCAGGTGCTCATGGTAAAGGGCCTGGTACTCCTCGCTGTAATCCTTACAGGCCGGGTTGGGGCCATGATAGGTGATAATTCCCTCGCAGCCGTACTCAGAAACCCCCAGGCATACCTCTGGGTGCTCCTGGTGGAACTTGTCCAGCCAGGGGCCGGTTTCCTCCATTTTGCCGCCGTACCAGCCAAAATAGTGGTTGTAGCTCTCAACATCCGTCAGGGTGTGCATAGGCCCATCGGTGGGGGTCATGGATACATGGGCCATGGTGGTCAGCCGGGTGGGGTCCAGCTCCTTGCACAGGGCGTTCAGGGCCCGGTGGTTTTCCACCAGCTGGTCTGAGATGCCACCGATGAGGATCTCGTTGGAGATTCCCCAAAAGCAGATAGAGGGGTGGTTGTAGTTCTGGATAACCAGCTCTTTTAGCTGGCTGACACAGTTTTCATGGGCGGCGGGGTCCTGGCTCATTATGGAAATAAAGGGGATTTCCGCCCACACGATGAAGCCCAGCTCGTCGCAGGCGTCATAAAAATCTTGGGAATGCTGATAGTGGGCCAGGCGGATGGTGTTGGCGCCCAGCTCCTTGATCAGCCTAGCGTCCTCATAGTGCTCCTCACGGGAAAGGGCATTGCCCTGATAAAGCCGGTCCTGGTGGCGGCAGACCCCCCGCAGAGGGATGTTTGTACCATTTATCCGGAAACCGGTCTGGGGATGGCAGGCGAATTCCCGCGCCCCGGCCCGGGCGCTCACCTGGTCCCAGGCCTCATTTCGGCGCTGGAGGGTGGCGGTGACAGTGTAAAGATAAGGATGATCCATGCTCCAGAGCCTGGCGTCTGGTACAAAGACCTGGGCTGCCGGGGCATTGGCGGGCCGAACAGCGGCAGCTACCTCTTGCCCCTGGGCGTCCCGCACAGAGTAGAGCACAGTAAAATTCTCATCCCCATGGGTAATAAAGGATTCCAAAGCGAACTCGGCGCCTCCGGGCACAGGCCTTGGGGTGATCTTCAGCCCTGGGCCGCCGTAATAGTCCAAGTCAAAGTGGGTGTGGGGCACACTGATAAGGTTTACACCCCGGTAGAGTCCGCCGTAAAATGTGAAATCTGCGGATTGGGGGTAAACATTGGTTTTATGCTCATTGCTACAGGCAATCACTAGCAGGTTTTCCCCCTGCTCTAGACAGAGGCTAGTGATATCTGCCCGGAAACAGGAATAGCCCCCCTGGTGATAAATTACCTCCTGGCCGTTAAGGTAAACTGTGGCCTGTTGACCAGCTGCAGGAATCTCCACATACACCCGGCCGCCGGCTAGAGGCTGGCGGGGGGTAGAAAAGGTTTTGGCATACCAGCAGCGGCCCCGGTAGTAGCTGCCGCTACCATCGTGGCCGTCAATAGCGTTCCAGGTGTGGGGCAGGTCCAGCTGCTCCCAGGACTGGGGGAGGGAAGAGGGCAGCCCGGCATCCTCCCGGGTAAAGTGCCAGTTTTGATTCAAGCAGACTACATTGCGCATGATTTTCCTCCTTGTTGTTATTTGTAATGATAGAAATACTCAGAGACTGCGGGCAAAAAAGGACAGAGAGGTGGAAAGCGGCAGGGAAACCGTTTCCTAGCCATGAAAATGCCTATGTCAATTGTACCACGAAAGCCTTAAAATTTCTACCCGAGCTAGCGCTTTTTGTAAAAAATGATATAATGCTTACAAAAACAAGCTTTTGTAAGCAGGGAGTTTCCCTCGTCCGCAAAGCGGCCGCCTTTTGCTGCGCAAAAGTACCGTCAAACTCCAATCGGATTGAAAAAATAAAAGGTACAAAAGCAAGCTTTTGTACTCAGGGAGTTTTCCTCGTCCGCAAAGCGGCCGCCTTTTGCTGCGCAAAAGTACCGTCAAACTCCAATCGGATTTATATTTTAGTAATGTTCTGGAACTTATTTAGAAAGGCATGATACAGTTATGGAACGAAAACGTTTTCTTTTGCTGCTGGCAGGCGTATTTTTTTTGCTTTCTGCCTGTAAAAGCCAGGAACCCCCGGCAACAGAGCCCGAAGCCGGGAAGCAGTCTGTGGCCCTTACGGTGTGGGGCGCGGAGGAGGACCAAGCCCTGCTTCAGGAAATATTGGACTCCTTCCAAAAGCAATACGCCGGCCAGGCCGAGTTTCAGTTTACTCTTCAGGCCCAAAGCGAATCGAACTGTAAGGACGGGGTGCTGGGCGATTTGGAGAGCGGCCCAGACGTGTTTGCCTTTGCGGACGACCAGGTAGCAGCCTTAGCCGCTGCCGGCGCTTTAGACCCCATTGCCGACCCGGAAGCC
Organism: uncultured Oscillospiraceae bacterium; assembly: GCA_910588935.1. GTDB lineage: Bacteria > Bacillota > Clostridia > Oscillospirales > Acutalibacteraceae > Acutalibacter. The sequence continues at coordinate 14,469 of CAJUSM010000023.1, read as the reverse complement.
ATACGGCAGGCCAATCTTCCCGCGGCAGTGGAGGCGGCCAGTGTGGATGGCACGCTGTATGCCTATCCCCTTACCGCTGATAACGGCTATTTTCTCTATTATAATAAGGCCTATTTTTCTGAAGAAGACATACAAAGCTTAAACCGTATGGTAGATGTAGCGGCAAAGGCCGGGGGTAAGGTGGCCATGGACTGGTCCTCCGCCTGGTATGTGTACGCGTTTTTTGGCAATACCGGCCTGGAAGTGGGGCTAAACCCAGATGGCATTACCAATTTTTGCACCTGGAACAGCGCCGAGAACTCTATTCCAGGCACAGAGGTGGCCCAGGCTATGCTGGATATTGCCGCGAGTCCTGGCTTTTCCAACCGGACGGATACGGATTTTTTGGCCGGGGTACAGGATGGATCGGTGATTGCCGGCGTCAGCGGCGTGTGGAACGCCGTGGCGGTAGAGGAAGCTTGGGGTGAAAATACCGGGGCCGCCAAGCTGCCTGCTTTCACCTGCGGCGGGCAGGAGGTACAAATGGCCTCTTTCTCTGGCTGCAAGCTAATTGGGGTTAACGCCTACTCAGAGCACCCAGACTGGGCGGCCCGACTGGCAGAATGGATTACCAACGAGAAAAACCAGGCCCGCCGGTTTGAGGTTCGGGGCCAAGGACCCTCTAATAAGAACGCCGCCGCATCCTCTCAGGTTCAAGACTCCCCTGCCATTGCGGCGCTGCTGGCCCAGTCTGAGTTTTCCCAGCTGCAGCGGGTAGGCGGAAAGTTCTGGGGCCCAGTGGAAGAGTTTGCCGCCAGCATGGCCCAGGGCAACCCTTCTGGCGCTTCTCTTCAGGAGCAGCTGGACCGGATGGCAGAGGGCGTTGCGGCCCGGTAGGAATATTTCAGAACAATCGGAGGGAAATCTTATGAAAGGCAAGCTGACACTTCAGCAGCGGCTTAACCTGCCCATTCTTTTGCTGGGGGTGGTAACCCTGCTTTCCAATATTTTGGCTGTATTCAGCGTAAATAATGTAAACGCCAATGCGGGGACCATTGTGGACAAATATATGGTCAGCGAGACAAGGCTGGAGGAAATGAGGCGCTCTCTAATGGACCTCCACCGGTTGGCGCTGTCTCATATTGTGGCGGCAGATCATAGTACCATGATCCAGCTGGTGCAGCAGATAAAAGAGGAAGAGGCGGAGCTGGACGGGCAGCTGGAGGCATACCACCCCTTGGTGCCTCAGGCCGAGGAGGAGACCTACCAGGGGCTGCTTACCGATTACCAGGAATTTAAGCACTCTCTGGTGCGCTTGGTGTGTGCCAGCGCAGACAGCAAAACCCAGGAGGCCTATGCAGTGGCCAATGGAGACGTGGCCGTATACAGCACCGCGGTAGAGGGAAAGATTGACAGCCTTTATCAGGCAGTGAGTACCCAGGCGGACACAGCCCGGGACCATCTTTTTGTGGTATACATATCTTCACTGCTCATCAGCGCGGCTACCCTTACCATTGGGATTTTTCTGGTTGCCGCGGCGTTCCGCATGGTAAAAAAGTATGTAATCTCTCCCATACGGGAGGTAACGGCCACCCTGCAGGACAGCTCTCAGCGCATTGGCGGCGTGGTGGGGGATGTGCGGGGCCGGACACAGAACTCTAGTGCCAGCGCTCAGGACCTTTCCAGCCTAACCGCCCAGCTTTCCGCGGCTCTAGAGGAGATCGCCAGCAGTACAAGCGCTATTCGAAGCAATGCCTCCGCCACCCAGAGCGACGCCAACATAATGGCAGAGGAGTGCGCGGCCATTGCGGCCTATTCTATCGATATGCGGGGCAGGGCAGAGAAGGTAGAAGCGGGAGCCCGTACCAACATGGAGTCGGTCCGGTCCCGTACAGGTGAGATTATGGTTAAGCTCAACCAGGCCATAGAAAAAAGCCGGAGCGTGGACCAGATCAACAGCCTGACCAAGGACATTCTCTCTATTTCCTCTTCAACAGATCTGATTGCCGTAAACGCCTCTATCGAGGCAGCCCGGGCCGGCAAGGCTGGAGAGGGCTTTGCTGTAGTGGCCCGGGAGGTTCGCGCCTTGGCAGATTCCTGCGCGGTAACCGCCGGTCATATTCAAGAGGTCAGCGGTGTGGTAACTGGAGCCATGGAGTACTTGACCGGCAGTGCAAAGGAGCTGATAGAGTACCTAAACAACAATGTGTTTGGGCAGTTCGAGCAGTCGGTTCGGTCTGGCCAGCAGTACCGGGATGACGCTATCTATGTAGAGGACAGTATTGAGGCGTTCCACAGCCAGGTAGAGCGCCTTCGCGTGGCTATGGATGAAATTGCAGGGGCAATCTCCAATATTTCCGAGGCCATAGATGGGGCCGCCTCTGGGGTCAATGGCGCTGCGGGCAGTACCCGTAGCCTGGTGGAGGATATGGAGGGGATCACCAAGGAGATGTCCATTAACCAGGAGATTGTAGGAGAGCTCCAAAAACAGATGGAGGCTTTGGCAAATCTCTAATTTGCCTTGTGTTTTTTGAAAAAATTGGGTATAATATTTTTAGAAAACGCCATATTTGTTCTCACAAAGTTTCCCTGGCCAGTAAAAGGCCCAGACAAAACTTGATGTGGATTTTGTAATGCGGTATTTACAAATTACCTCTGAAGGGTAGGAGACAATCATTATGCCAAGTATCATGAATATTGGAAATATTTCCCACTATAGTCCAATTTTTGCGGCACAAAGGCGGGCAATGCCTCAGCTGCCGGTTACGCCGGTTACGCCTGTGCGCCCGGTGGCTCCTGTGGCGGCAGGCGTTTCCCGGCAAGCGGGCATATTTGCTCCCCTAATGTCTACGGCCTATCCCGCGGAACAGGCGGCAAGGTCCCGGGTAAGCTACTCTCCCCAGGCGGCTGTCCGGCAGGACACCCCGCTTTCTCAAGATTTTGCCCGGCGCTTTGCCGGCATGGACTGGGGGGCTCTGGCCCAGGACCCCAAGGAGCTGGCTGCCCGGATGCGGGTACAGTATCCGGGAGACAGAGAGGCCTCAGCTCAGGATCCTGAAGGGGTAGAAATTCAGGAATCTTTGGGCGCGGAGGGCGCGCAGCAGGCGGCAGAAGAGGGCCGCTGCCAAACCTGCGAGGAGCGCAAATACCAGGATGGCTCGGATGATATTAGCGTTTCCTACCAGTCTCCCACCAATATTGACCCGGATGTGGCCCCTGCCGCTGTGCGGGGCCATGAGCTGGAGCATGTATACCACGAGCAGGCCAAGGCCCAGCGAGAGGGGCGAAAGGTAGTAAGCCAAACCGTGACCCTGCATACGGATATCTGCCCAGAGTGCGGCCGCACCTATGTCTCCGGCGGAACCACCCGAACCGTAACAAAGGCGGTAAACAGGGAGCCTCAGGAGCTGGGGCAGGGCAAAGAAGAACCGTAAAAGAATAATGATTTCATTGCCTGGGACATACAGGGCCTGGAGGTTTTCTCTAGGAGCAAACCGATGTTTTTGCAAATTTTTCGTTCTGCCTTGCAAAAAACTATTGACAAACCCCTGTTCTCCCGCTATAATAGCCACATAACCGATGAGAAAGAGCAAGTACTCCAGGCAAGCCTGCATCCAGAGAGCCGCCGGTGGTGGAAGCGCGGCAGTAGGTCCCCGGAGGAATGGGCTTTTGAGGGCGACCCGAAAGGCAATGGGGATTGGCGCGGCGCTAAGCGGCGGCTTTTCTTGGCCGAATAGGCGAGCCGGAGCGGCACTCCGTTACCAAAGCCGGCGTATGTTGGTACGCGCTGAGTGGACGCTACAGCGTCAAGCCGGGTGGCACCGCAGAGAAGAAGCATGCCTTCTATCCCTGTCCCAGCAGTTTCTGCCGGGACAGGGATTTTTTGTGTTCCGCCGGCAGGCGAAAAATAGAATTCTATGAGAAAGGAACCAATGACTATGAGCGAGAACAAAATCCCCTACAAGATTTATCTGGACGAAAGCGAGATGCCCAAGGCATGGTACAATCTGCGGGCGGATATGAAAAATAAGCCCGCCCCTTTGCTAAATCCCGGAACCCTAGAGCCCATGACAGCCCAGGAGCTGGGCGAGGTGTTCTGCAACGAGCTGGTAAAGCAAGAGCTGGACGATACCACACCCTTCTTTGAGATCCCTAGGGAAATCCGGGATTTTTACAAGATGTACCGTCCCTCCCCTTTGGTGCGGGCCTACTGCCTGGAGCAAAAGCTGGGTACCCCCGCTAAAATCTACTATAAGTTTGAGGGCAACAACACCTCTGGCTCCCACAAGCTGAACTCTGCCATTGCCCAGGCTTACTATGCCAAGCAGCAGGGGCTAAAGGGGGTTACCACTGAGACCGGGGCTGGCCAGTGGGGAACAGCCCTCTCTATGGCCTGTTCTTACTTGGGCCTAGACTGCAAGGTGTACATGGTAAAATGCTCTTACGAGCAGAAGCCCTTCCGCCGGGAGGTTATGAAGGTTTACGGAGCCAATGTAACCCCCTCTCCTTCAGACACTACCCAGGTGGGCAGAAAAATTCTGGCAGAGTTCCCCGGCACCGGCGGGTCTTTGGGCTGCGCCATCAGCGAGGCGGTAGAGGCCGCCACCTCAATGCCTGGCTACCGGTATGTATTGGGCAGCGTGCTCAGCCAGGTTATGCTCCATCAGTCGGTAATTGGCCTGGAAACGAAGGCGGCTATGGAAAAATACGGCGTAAAGCCGGATATCATTATTGGCTGCGCCGGGGGCGGCAGTAATTTGGGAGGGCTCATTGCTCCCTTTATGGGTGAAAAGCTCCGGGGCGAGGCGGATTACCGGATCATTGCTGTAGAGCCCGCCTCTTGCCCCTCCTTTACCCGGGGCGAATACCGTTATGATTTTTGCGACACAGGCAAGGTTTGCCCCCTGGCCAAAATGTACACTTTGGGCAGCAGCTTTATGCCCTCTGCCGACCATGCCGGGGGCCTGCGTTTCCACGGCATGAGCAGCGTGCTTAGCCAGCTTTACGATGACGGACATATGGAGGCGGTTTCGGTAAAGCAAACCGATGTGTTCCAGGCGGCAGAGGATTTTGCCCGCATCGAGGGGATCCTTCCCGCCCCAGAGAGCAGCCACGCCATTCTGACCGCTGTAAACGAGGCCATGCGCTGTAAAGAGACAGGGGAGGAGAAAACCATCCTCTTCGGCCTAACAGGCACCGGCTATTTTGACCTGGCTGCCTACCAAAAGTTCCACGAAGGGATTATGACCAATACCGTTCCCACCGACCAGGATATCGCGGCCTCTTTGGCAAAGCTGCCTAAAGTATAAAGCCATAAAGAAAATCGGCCTCTCCAAAGGGGGCCGATTTTCCTATTCTATTTCTCTAACCCAGCCGAGCCAGGGGAGCCCCCCATTATAGAATCAAACGAAAGCTTTGTAATACAGCCCTAAAAATCCATGCCCTTGTTGGCTGCTTCTAAATCGTTAACATAAAGGAGAGACTCCCCGCGTTTGTGGAATGGGGAAAATGGACCAATAGAATAGGCCGTAAATACAGATTCTCAGTCTACCAAATGGGCCTGGGTCCATTCATAGGTCTTTTGGCAGACATCCTTTACACAGCCCTGGTCTAGGGGGGAGCGCAGCCCTACCGCGTGGGCCAGCTCGATAAAGGTTTTGGTGCCGCCCAACCGGACAAAGGCCATGTACTTTTTCCAGGCCTCCTCCCGGTTTTCTAGGGAAAGGGCGAAAAACTGCAAAGACATCACTTGTGCCAGGCAGTAGTCGATATAGTAGAAGGGGCTTTCATAAATATGCATTTGCCGCTGCCAGCCTGCGCCCCGGCCATAAAAGGGAATGCCCTCAAAGTCCATGTAAGGCCTGTACCTTTTTTCCAGCCGGGCCCAGGTTTCATTGCGTTCCTGGGGAGTCATCTCCGGGTGGGAATAAATTTCATGCTGAAAATGATCCACCAGGCAGCCGTAAGGGATAAAGCTCAGGGCGTCTTCAGCGTGGGAGAGTTCATATTGATCCGTCATAGGGCCGAAGAACAGGTGGTGCCAGGGGGCAGTGAGGAACTCCATGCTCATAGAGTGGGTTTCCGCAGCCTCCATGGTGGGAAAACGCAGGCCAGGAATTGTGATGGTATGGCTGGCAATATGGTCGGCAAAGGCATGGCCCGCCTCATGGGTTAAAACGTCTACATCCCCAGATGTGCCGTTAAAGTTGGAGAAGATAAAAGCATATTTGTAATCAGGCAGGCTGGTGCAGTACCCGCCAGGGGCCTTGCCCTCCTTGGCCAGCACGTCAAAGAGCTCGTTGTCCATCATTACATCGATAAATTCTTTGGTTTCCTCAGAGAGCTCGTGGTACATTTTTCGTCCGGCTGCCATAATCTCCTCAGGGGTTCCCTGGGGCTTGGCAGAGCCACCCCGGAACATAAGGGCGTTATCGTAAAACTTAAAGTCCGAGATGCCCAAGCGCTGGGCCTGCCGCTCCTTTACCTTTACGGTGATGGGCACCAAATCTCGGACCACCTGGTCCCGGAAACCAGAAAGCTCCTCTGGGGTGTAGCAGTTCCGGCCCATGCGGAGAAAGCCCAAGGGCACATAGTTTTCAAAGCCCAGCTTTTTGGCCTGCTCGGTGCGATTTTTTACCAGCTTGTCGAACAGATCGTCAAACTCTGCCTGATGCTGGTCAAAAAATCCGCCCTCCGCCTCTATGGCCGCCTTGCGCACATTGCGGTCCAGGTCCTGCTTGTAGGGGCCCAGCTGGGCAACAGTAACGGTTTTGCCCATAAAGGGGATTTGGGCGCTGGCGTAAAGCTTTTCATATTCCGTGGTCAGGCGGTTTTCCTCCTGCATAAGTGGCACAATTTCGGGGGAGAAGGATTTCAGCTCGATTTCAATATTGGTAAACACCAGGGAACCTAAGGCCTCTTCCAGCTGGGGCCGGAACGGAGACTGGGCCAAGGCCCGGTGAAAGGCCTGGCGCTTTTCGTCCAGCAGGGGATACTGCTGGTTGATAAATTCATGCTCTGCCTCATAAAAAGCGTCTCGGGTGTCTACTGTATGGCGTACAGAGCAGATGGAGGCCTGGGTAAAAAAGTGGGAGGTAAGCTTATCCATTTGGTAGTAGGCGTCCAGCTGGTCTTGGGCAGACGCCGCGGCAGCTACCTTTTCGGTTAAGCGGTCCATCTCCTGAAAAACAGCCTGAGTATCAGGGCGGTTATAGGGCATTTGGGAAAATTTCATGGAATATACTCCTTGTACCGTAAATTTGCAGACAAGCCCTAAAGTAGGTCTGCTGGGTCCACTGTTGCGTTGGGTTTAAAACGGGAGAAACACAGGGCTTTTGCTTGGAATTATTATACAGCCATTGGTGAGGGAAGTCAAGCGGCAGGCTTGCGTTTTTAGTGGGGATACGCTATACTGGAAAGAAAACGGCAAGGAGGAATATTATGCCTATTTTTGATATTCAGCAGCGAGAGAGCTTCGGCTTTTCTGGGGAGAACCCTACCGGAACACATGCCGGCGGCAGCAGGGGAAAGGACTGCGAAAAGCTGCGGCCATGCATTCAGGTTGAGCCAGGCGAGACCGTAATACTGTGCGATGTGGAGGGTCCGGGAATGCTTACGCACATGTGGTTTACCGGGTATGTGGGCCATTCCTTTATTTTGCGGGTCTACTGGGAAGGGGAGGGCCAGCCTTCGGTAGAGGCCCCCATTTCGGCCTTTTTTGGCTGTGCCTATGACGAGAACTTTAAGGACCGGGACGGGAAGTACCCGGTGCTGAATTCCGCGCCGATTCTTGTGGCTCCTGGCCGGGGCTATAACTGTTATTGGGAGATGCCCTTTCGCGAGCATTGCCAGGTTACCATAGAAAACCGGGGCTTAGAGGCACAGACCCTTTTCTACATGATTGAGGGCTGGCGGGGAGCGGTTTCCCCCAGCGCGGGGTATTTCCATGCCTTTTACCGCCAGGAGCACCCGGTGCAAAAAGGCCGGGCCTATACGGTTGTGGAGGGCATACAGGGCAAAGGGCAGTTTGCGGGCCTATGCTTTGCCGCTGGCATGAACGGCCACAACACCTGCTGGGTAGAGGGAGAGCCCAAAATGTACATTGATGGGGGAGAGTACCCTACCGTGAACTACACCGGCACAGAGGACTATTTTTGTGGCTCTTATGGCTTTGGCAATGATATCCTGCAAAAGCAGTACCAAACCTTTTCTGGGCTTTATGCCGGTTTATACGCCATCACCGGCAACGACAGCAGGGAGATGTACAATGGCCAGCAAAGGTTTTTGCTGTACCGGTTTCATATGAAAGATCCTGTGTACTTTCAAAAATCGTTCCGCATGACCATGGACAACCTGGGTTGGACCGGACCGCGTTATGACGATTACACCTCTGTAGCCTATTGGTATATGGAACGCCCTGCCGGGCTTCCGGCCAGCCTGCCCAGCGACAGCGAGCTGGTGATGCGGTAACGGCAAAAGCCCGGCATCCATTGACTCACTGTGTTTCCTTTGCTATAATGAATTTGGAAATTCTAGGAATCGGGAGGAAAACCCATGAAACTTGCCGCAATGGGTAGCAATTGTATTGACTACTACTGGAACGTGAAAAACGGCTTGGTCTGTCCCGGGGGCGGCCCTGTAAATATGGCTGTGTATACCCTGCGCCTGGGGGGCTCGGCTTCCTACATCGGGCCGGTGGGAGACGATGCCTATGGCCGCCTGCTGCGGCAGGCTGTGGCGGGCAAAGGCGTGGACATCTCCCATCTCCATGTTTTGCCTGGCCCCACTGCGGTGTCTCAGGTGGAACTGCGGGATGGGGAGCGGATTTTTGGAGACTACCAGGAAGGGGTGCTGGCCCAATACACCCTTTCTTCCCAGGACCTGGACTTTATTTGTACCCATGATGTAGCGGTTTGCGACCTATGGGGTAAGGTAGAGGGCTTTTTCCCCCGCCTTCAGGCCCGGGGCCTGCCTACTGCTTTTGACTGCGCCACCCGGCCGGAAGACCCTGCCAGCCGCAGGGCGATTCCCCATACCGACTATCTGTTTTTCTCCGCCCAAGAGGACTGCCCCGCCCTGCGGGAACAGATGGAGGGCTACCAGGCCCAAGGGCCAAAACTGGTAACCGCCACCCTGGGGGAACGGGGGAGCCTTTGCTTTGACGGGCAGGAATTTTACCGCTGCGGCATAGTGCCCTGCAGAGAGCTGGTAGACACTATGGGGGCAGGGGACAGCTATATTGCCGGGTTCTTAACCGGCATTACGGCAGGCAAACCCATCTTCCAGGCTATGGAGCTGGGAGCCGCTGCCGCTGCTCAAACTCTGGAATATTTTGGCGCTTGGTAAGCCGCCGGAAAGGATGAATAAAATGACCGCAATGGATTATAGCCCGGCAGCTTGGGCAGAAACAGAGGGGCCCTGCCTGCGCGGCTTTGATGAGCCCGGGGAAATTGCCAGTATCAATGGCGCCCTGGCTCTGCGCCCCCAGATAGAGCATATGGTAGACCAGCTGTGGGACCAAGGCTTTGACCGGATATTCTTTATGGGAATTGGCGGCACCTATGCTTCCGCCATGCAGGCCGAGGTCTATATGCGGGGGCGTTCCGCTTTGGATACCTACGCGGGAAACGCCGCTGAGTACCTAACCACTGGCTGCAGGCGTTTAACAGATCGCTCGGTGGTGATTTACTCCAGCGTATCGGGCAACACAAAGGAAATAGTAAGTATGGTGGAAAAGGTGAAGTCTCAGGGGGCCCGGGTGGTCGCTTTTGTGGATACACCGGGTTCTCTGCTGGCCCAGCCAGGAAAATGGGACCATTTGGTTCAATACCCCAAAAACGAGCAGCTAAAATTCTACATGGTAGCCAATTATCTTATGTATAAGAACGGCGAGTTTCCGGAGTATGAAGCATACAACCAGGAGATGGAGGCCGGGCTGGCCCAGGGGCTGGCCAATATTGAAAAGATTTCCGATCGTTGGGCCTGGAGCTACGCCAAGGCCAAGGCGGCTTTTCTGAAGGACCACCCGGACCTGCCCCATTACTTTATTGGCGGGGGGAACCAGTGGGGGGCTACCTATTCCTATGCCATGTGCTACTGGGAGGAACAGATGTGGATTCGGACCAAGTCCATTAGCTGTCCAGAGTTTTTTCATGGCATGCAGGAAATCATCACGGCCGATACTCCTGTTACCCTGTTTATGGGTGAGGATGAGCAGCGCCCTCTGGCAGAGCGGGTGGCAAGGTTTTTGCCCAAGGTCTGCGGCAATTATACGGTAATTGATACCAAAGAGCTGCCTATGGCGGGTATTTCTCCACAGTTCCGGGGCTCTATCTCCCACCTAATGATGCATGCCGTCAATAACCGGGTGGATGCCTATCTGGAGCACTTCCTCCGCCATCCCCTGTCCATCCGCCGGTATTACCGGCAGTTCGATTACTAAAAGAAAAGCGGCGGTATGCTCTTCCAAAAAGGGCATACCGCCGTTTTGGGCAAAGCCTCCAGGCCCTTGAGCAGGGCGCATAGCCTGGCCCAGTCCGGGAAAGCTATTTCCATGGAAAGGGAGGTAATGCATATGTTTAAGCACGAGAAAATGCTGTTTCACCCGGTAGGAATCGAAAAGCCCAATCCCCAGTACGCGGCCCTGCTTCAGGAGCAGCTGGGCGGCGGCAATGGGGAGCTAAAAGCTGCTATGCAGTATCTGTCCCAAAGCTTCCGCGTTCAAGATCCGGAGATCAAGGATCTCTTTCTGGATATTGCGGCAGAGGAGTTGGGGCATATGGAAATGGTGGCCCAGACCATTAACCTGCTTAACGGCCACGACCTAGATGCCTCCGCCGTACCGGCAGGGGAGATTGAGTCTCATGTGCTGCTGGGGCTGAACCCAGGCTTGATCAATGCCTCCGGCTACTCTTGGACCGGGGACTATGTAACCGTAACCGGGGATCTTTGCGCGGACCTGCTGTCCAATATTGCCTCAGAGCAGCGGGCCAAGGTGGTGTATGAGTACCTGTACCGCCTGATTGAGGACAAGAAAGTTCGGGAAACCATCGATTTCCTGCTAAACCGGGAGGAAGCCCACAACGCCATGTTCCGAGAGGCCTTCAATCGGGTGCAGGACACTGGCTCTAACCGGGACTTTGGCACAACAAAAGCAGCCAGAATGTATTTCAGCATGTCCTCTCCAGGGAAAAACAGCTTTGCAGGGACAGAGGTGACACCGCCGGCTTTTCAGCAGTAATCCGCGGGTATCGCCAGGGAAAAGCCATTATTTCGAAATGCCGCGGCTCAATGCACCGCGGGAAACCGGCCGCCGGTTTCCCGCGGTGTTTTTTTGGAGGCCAGGGCCTGCTTTGGAAAATGGATATGGCATGGCAGCGGGTTTTGTGCTATAATTGTTTCAGTAATGAAAAGTGGGCATTGCCAGCCAAAGCCCTAAGCAAAACGGAGGAAATTGTAATGCATCGGTATTTTGCGGAATGCTTTATCGACCATTTTTCTATTCGGATAATCGCCAACAATAATCCGAATAGGAGGAATTCCATTGAAAAAACTGTTCCAAAATTTAGAGAATAACCGAGCCTATTTTCTGCTCACCCTGTTAACAGGCCTGGCTTTTTCCTGGATCTGCACCGCTCCCCCTGGTATTTCTGGGGAGATGGTAACAGCCTTTGCCGCTGGAACTGAGGACGCCTGGCCTCTGCTGGCGCTGTTTTTGGCCGCAAACCTGGCCCAGGCCCTGCTCTCCCAAGCCGATATGCTTCTTACCGGCGGGCTGGAGCTGCGGCTGAAGAGGCTTATGCGCCGCAAGGCCTTTCAGGGGTTTTACCAGAGAACTGATTCAGGAAGAGAGGACATTTCTGCCTTTTCGTCTTTTGTGAACAATGATATCCCCAGCCTGGCCCAGCAGTACTTTGGAGGGTTTATTGACATTGCAAAATGCCTGGGCCTGCTGATTTTCTCTGCCCTTTCTCTTGTGCGCGTCCATTGGCTTATGGCCCTGATTATTGTGGGAGATGGCCTGCTGCTAATCGCGGTGCCAAAGCTTATGGGCAAGGGGGACGGCGCTGCCCGCCAGGCCTATTCCCAAAAAACAGCGGGTTACAACACCCTGCTGGATTCCCTGTTAGGAGGATTTCGAACATCCCAAGCCTATGCCTGCCGGCAATGGGCAGGGGGGCTCCTGGAGAAGAAAAACCAAGGGGTGGCCAAAAGCGAGCGCCGCCTGCTCTTCCGGCGAGGGATAGGGTATGGGGCGAATGCCTGGCTTCAAATTGGGAAAACACTGCTGATCTTTCTGGTGGGCCTTTGGCTTATCAGGCTGGGCCAGCTGGACGTTGGGGGGCTGGTGGCGGTTGTGCAGCTGTCAGCGCTGATCAGCGCTCCTATAGAGGTGCTGGCCTGGATGTTCCATGCCCGAAACGAGGCCCTGCCGCTGCTGAAAGCCTACGAGGCCTACATAGCTCCGCCCCCTGCCCCTTCCGCCGGGAAGCGCCCCCCGTTTTCAGAGCTCCGGCTGGAGCATGTGGCTTACAGCGCCGGAGGGGTTCCTATATTAAAGGATATCTCTGCCTGTTTCCAGGCCGGGGGAAAATACCTGATCTCCGGTGAAAGCGGCGGGGGGAAGTCTACATTGCTGAGCCTAATTGCCCAACCAGCCGGCAGGGCCTATACAGGGCATATCCAGTTGGGCGGTGTAGAGCTTGGAGAAGTGGACGCCAACTGGTATGGAACCGCGGTTTGCCCGGTGTTTCAGGAGCCTTGGCTGTTCCATGTTACCCTGGAGGAAAATATCCTGCTGGGCAGGAACATCCCAAAAGCGGAATATATCCATGTAATCCGCAAGCTGAACCTGGGCTACCTGCTGGAACGGTACCAGGGACAAGAGATTACCCCCCAGATACTGGAAAAGCTATCTGGAGGGGAGCGCCAGCGGGTGGCTTTGGCCAGGGCCATTGTGGGCCACCCCAGCCTTTACTTGCTGGACGAGTTTACCTCTGCCCTAGACCGGGAAAATGCCCGGCAGGCAGAGGAGCTGCTGCTGGGAGAAAAGGCCGGTATTATCCATGTGTGCCATAAGGCGGACCCAGCGCTGGCAGGGCGGTACGACGGCAGGTTCTTGCTAGGCGCTGGTGTGCTGCGGCAAGAGGACTAAGAGCCCTTCTAAAATGATTCGGAAAATTTTTTGCCTCCATGTTACCTTTCTCTTATCCGTTTAGTCTAATAGGTATACACGAACGGAAAGGAAGGATAGGGAAATGGAATTTCTGGATTTTACAAACCTAGCCGCAGTACAGGAATATGAGGCATTTGTAGAGAGCCGGGGCGGAAACTTTACCCAGTCTACCCGGTGGTGCGGAGTGAAACGGCGGTGGCGGCATGAGGCGGTGATTTCCCGGGACGTCCAGGGGCATATCCGGGCCACAGCTCTGGTGCTGATAAAGCGCTTTCCCCCACCCTTTAAGTCCTTTCTCTACTCCCCCCGGGGGCCAGTTTGGGATTACCAGGACCAAAACGCTTTTCGCGACCTTATGCTGGGGCTGGAGGAGCTTGCAAGAAAATACCATGCCTATTCTTGCAAGCTGGACCCTATGGTGGAAGAGACTGAGTCGGCAAAGGTTTTTTCCCTTCGGTCTGCCGGCCTGGCCTTTATCCCCTGGCAGCAGGAGGACCAGACCATACAGTGCAGGAGCAACTATATTTTGGAGTTAAACGGCCGTGGAGAAGAAGAACTGCTCCAGTCCTTTAAAGGCAAATGCCGGTACAATATTGGCCTGGCCCAGCGCAAAGGGGTAACCTGCAGCGTTTGCGGCAAAGAACGGCTGGGGGATTTTCAGCAGCTGATGGAAGAGACCAGGACTCGGGACAACTTTCAAATGCGCAGCCAAGAGTATTTTGCCCGGATGATGGATTCCTTAGGCGAGCATTGCAGGCTGTATATCTGCGACTATAAGGGCAAGCCCCTTTCCGGGGCCATATGCGTTCAGTACGGCGGGCGGACCAGCTATGTGTATGGCGCCTCCTCCTCTGCCCACCGGGAGGTTATGCCCAACTATTTAATGCAGTGGGAGATGATCCGCTGGGCAGCGCAGTCTGGCTGTGATGTTTACGATTTTCAAGGGGTGCCCTATTGGTACGACAGCACCCATCCCAACTATGGGGTTTACCGCTTTAAAACCGGCTTTAACGGCCGCCTAGCCATTTATGCCGGGGAGTTTACAAAGGTGTTTGCCCAGCGGTATACCGTGGCCTTTGGCAGGGCGCTTCAGTGTGTTGGGTACCAAAAGCTGACATAAAGTTTCCCTTAGGCTAAAGCTTTTGTTCATAGTTCGAAAAGGCAGCGCCCCTTCTTTTTGGGGTGCTGCCTTTTCCCCCTTTGTGCCGGTTGTGCGCCTATTTCTTTTGTTCCTAGGGTTTGTTTGAAAATAGAGGAAAGAAGGGATTTTTGGCCAGAAGGGGACAATTTCAAGGAGAAGAACCGCTGTAGTTAGC
>CAJUSM010000022.1:24684-39029 GCA_910588935.1 uncultured Oscillospiraceae bacterium | reverse complement strand
CCCAAGCCTGTGGCTGGCTGCCACATATATGGGGCAAATATATTGTAACAGGAGCATTACCATGACTCTGAAACTTTACCCTACCCCTGCCCATTTCCTCCAGGACAACCAGGAATTCCTCACCCAAAACCCCGTCTCCACCCAGCTGAACCAGGGCAACGCCTCCGCCAACCAGGATTTCCCCTGTACCCCCCAGCTCCTCTTTGGCCGCTACGAATCCCATGGCCAGCCCCTGCTCCTTTTCGGCAACACCGCCCCCTGGAACCTGTGCCTAAACGCCCCCCAGGGCCGGAACCAGGAAACCGGCCAGGCAGCGGCCGCTCTGGCCCGATACCTTCAGGCCGAACATATCCCCATTGTCGGAATCATGGGCCGGGAGAGCCTTTGCCAGCCCTTTATGGAGGCCTGGAAGGGGGATTTCCAGCTCCACACCGCTATGGATATCATGATCCTCCGCACCCTGATTGAGCCCCCCAATCCAGGCGGCCAAGTCCGCCTGGCCCGGCTGGAGGATTTGGAAACCATCGCCCGCTGGATGTGCGGCTTTACCCAGGAGGCTCTTCGGGAACCCTGCCAGCTCAGCGACCGCCTGGACCGGGACCGCCAGCGCATTGAGGAGGGCCGGGTCTGGATTATGGAGAACAAGGAGGGGGAGCCGGTTTCCACCGCCGGCGCCACCCGGGAGACACCCGAGGGCATCAGCGTTTCCGCCGTGTACACCCCGCCGGAGCATCGGGGCAAAGGCTACTGCCAGAACACCGTGGCCGGGCTCTGCCGCCATCAGTTCCAGCAAGGGAAGGCGTACTGCACTCTTTTTGTGGACAAGTCCAATCCCTTTTCCAACCGGGCTTACAAAAAGATCGGCTTCGAGGTGCTGGAGGACACCTCAGATTACAGGCTTAGCGAGAAAGGATAAACCGAGTGTTCCGAAAAATCCCGCGGTATCTTTTGGAACGTGTAAGGGGGAGTGAGCCGGTTGAGAGGCAGCGGCATCTGGCGTTGGGTTTCGCGGCTCTATACGTCCGCTCCCGACTGGTTTCTAATCCGAAGGATTAGAAACTTCGCTGGCTCGCTGCCGGCAGCTTCGGCGGCGCATGATTGTGCCCGTTCGAACTCAGGTGATTAGTAAAGAATGCCCTGCCTCGCTCCTGTTTGGACGCGCCGCCTTTTTTTAGGGCGAGGTCGCCTCCGGCGGCCAGGGGTTTCGCCCCCTGGACGGCGACCAGGAGCTAGCCCCTGGACCCATTATCGCGGTCCGGCTTCTTGGGGATACGCTGCTTCGTCCTGTGTTTGGGTTGCTTACAGCAAAGCGCCAGCCCTTTTGGGGGCCGGCGCTTGTTATTTTCTTAAATTTACAGGCTCTGCTTTGCCAGCCACTCCAGCAGGCTGACCTCTTGGCCCTCAATTGTCACCGGGCCGCCGTTGTAGTCCTTACGGCAATCATCGTTGAGCATAGGAATCCAGGCAAAATGGCCGATGTACCGGAAGGGCTTCCCCTCCTCATCGGTAAAGCCCTCGTGGATGTCCCGGATATCGTCCCAGAAGGTGAAGTGGACATTTTTCGCTCCCGCCTCTATCAAGCGCTGATAGGTAGGAACCACCGTTTCTTCCGGCTTCACCACCGGGTCATCCTTGGCGTGGGTAAACCAGATGGCCTTATCCTTCACCCGCTGAATGGTCTCATCGGAAATGGTCTCATCGTACAGGGCCTCGCACACCGGGAAGGCAGCGGCGAAAAAGTCCGGGTAATCCAGCAGCATCCGCATGGTCATAAAGCCCCCGTTGCTGTCGCCGCCAATGTAAATCCTGTTTTTGTCGATGTTCTCATTTTTGCCTACAAACTCGTCGATACAGGCCTTCAGCGCCTGGACGTAGATGCTCTTTCCCGTGCGGCCATATTCCCCGGTGCCGTCGTTCATCCAGAAGGTCTTGGTCTGGGGGGCGAGCACATAGGCACCGCCGAACAGGGCCTGGACCTTTTCGCTGGTCAGGGCAATTACCTTGTTGCCGGTATAGGCCACCGTGGGGTCCTGGCCGCCCTCTCCCGCGCCGTGGAGCCAGATGATCAGGGGCCGGGGGCCTGGCTTCACCTGCTGGGGGATGAAATAGCCGTAGTTGAGGGGCTCGGGCTCATAGCTGGAGCAGCTGTTCAGCCAGCCAGCGGAATCCGGGCAGGAGTCTCCCAGAGAGTAGTCAAACACCAGGCCAGCCGCTGGCCCGTTGTCAGTCTCAACGGACCTGGTCTGGGTTACAGTGTACCGCATGTTTACATATACATTTAGCCCGGCGGGGGCGGAAATCCGAGAGGAAAGCTGGTTTCTGGGGCCGTAGGCCATCTCCAGGGTGACGAAGTCCCCCTCTTCTTTGGCGACGCCTGCTTTATCTGAGGGATAGGCGGCGGTTGCAGGGATATAGCCCTGGCTGGGCTCCTTGTCGTCCAAGGCCATCCAGCTTTTGGGCAGTAGGAGCAGGTCCCCCTTCTCGTCCACGCGCTCCACATAAACGGAAAAACCGGCCGGATCCACGGCCCCGGCTTTCACCTTGCCAGGCATGGGGAGGATGAGCTTGGTGACGTAGGGGCCGTAGTCGGTGATCCTGGTGAAACTATAATAGCCTTTGCTTGTCATTGCGATCATTTCCTTTCTGATTCTTCTTTTATTGGGCGGTTTTTTGGGGAGAGGGGGGAATTCGTTAGATATCGGGTGGTTTCGGGATTTTATCCCGAATTTTTTTGAGGATTATTAAGGCCTGCGGCAAGGTCGCCTCCGGCGGCTTAGAGTTGATCCAAATCGAAGATTTGGTCAACTCTTGGGCTCAAGAGTTCGCTTTGCGAACTCTGCCTTAAGCATCCGCAACCTTTGTAAAGGTTGACGAAACTTTTAACTCGCGCCCGTTTCTGCTTGTCGTTAGATGCTGCTCCTATATCGGGCGCTTTTTAAACCTCGATCTCCACCTCGTGGCCGCACTGGCAGGACCGGATGATGCCGTCGATAATCGCCTGATTGTAAATGATCTGGCTGGTGGGAATGGGCGCGGGCAGTCCCTGCTCCACCGCGTCCACAAAGGCCCTGCACTTCTGGTAAAACCGGTCTGTATCCTCGGCATGGAGGGGCACGGGAGTGCAGGTGGGCTCCCCGAACTCATCGTGGAACAGGGTAACATTTCCGCAGCTGCCGTCCCAGGCCCCGCCCCACAGGGATTCGGGATTGGCGGGCTCCACCTTCAACCCGGCGTCAGTGCCCAGGAAAATGGTGTTGCCGGTGGTATCCATATGCATGGCCCAAGACATGCGGAAATCCAGGGTAATTCCCCCTTCCAGGCGGATAAAGGCCCCGCAGAAATCGTCCACGCTGAATCTGGCGGCGTCTTCCGGCGGGCAGTACTTGGGGTTTTTGCCAAAATGGTCAAAGCTTACGGCAGACACAGTTAAGGGCTTGGGATAGCCTAGGGCGTTAAGCACCATATCCAGGCTGTAGCAGCCGATATCGGCCAAAGCGCCCACTCCCGCGTACTGCTTTTCAATAAAGGTGCCCCCGGGAATTCCCCGCCGCCGGCCCCCGCCGGTTTGCACATAGTACACCTTGCCCAGCCGGCCGCTTTGGACCACCTCTTTAATCTTCTGCATTCGGCTGTCGTACCGGGGCTGAAAGCCAATGGTAAGGATGCGGCCTGTCTCCTTTTCTACCTGGCAGACCTCCTTGGCGTCCTCCAGGGTAACGGTCATGGGCTTTTCCAGCAGCACATGGCAGCCAGCCCGCATGGCCTGAATGGCGCACTGGGCATGGGTAGAGTTGTAGGTACACACGCTCACCGCGTCGGGCTTTACCGCCTCCAGCATGGCTTGGGTGTCCTCAAAGGCCTGGGCCTGGGGCAGCTCCCAGCGGTCCAGGGCCTCCCTGGCCTTGCCGGGGATAATATCGGCCCCAGCGACAATTTCTACGTCGTCCATCTGCTTATAAGCCTGGACATGGGAATTGGAGATACCACCAGTGCCGATGATGGCGATTTTAAGTTTTTTCATAGCTTTGGTGCTCCTTTTATGTTCATAAAAATTTTGGCTTGCGCCATTTCAACGGATATTATAGCAGTGCCCCCAGCCAATGTCCAGCCCTTTTCTGGAAAAAGGAAATTAGGGAAACCGCTATTTTTTCGCTGTTAAAAACACCCCTTCTCCCTTCTTATAGGCCTGCACTGCCGAAAAACCAGAGCTATAGAAAAATGTCTCCAGCTCTTTTGGGCTGTATATCCTTACATCCCCGCTTTTGGAAAAACGGAACCAAAATTGATTGGCAAGAAACCGGAGCATTGGCCCAAAATTGGGTTCGGCTATGTACACGGCGCCGCCTTTCTTTAAAACCCTTTTGCATTCATTTACAAATGCCTGGGGCTTTTCAAAATGATGAAACCCACAGCATACTGTAATCACTTCCACGGTTTCATCCTGCCATTCCAGGGGGCAGCAGGGCTTTACCTGAAAATTCAGGGTGGGGCAGCGGTTTTTTGCGGCGTGGATCATGTTTTCTGAGATATCGATTCCATTCCCATGAATTCTCGCCTTTTGGGATAATTCCCCCAACAGGGTTCCGTTTCCGCAGGCAACATCCAGAACCACGTCCCCGTGCCGCAGGGGGATGATATGGACCAGCTCCTTTCTATGAAATCTTGTATACTTTCCCTCTTTGGAGGTATCGTACACAGGCGCCAGTTTATTGTAGGCAATTCTGGATTCTTCTGTTTTTTGATTCATGCTGTCTCTCCAACTCTCCAGTTCATTATGGATAAAGTATATCACCATAGTCCCCAATATTCAACCCCATATTAGGGCTTGTTTGGGGAGTGGCGCCTTAGAATTACGGCAAAAAAACAGCGCGCGGCTCTCTCCGCGCGCTGTCCCGCTTTTATTTTACCACCAGGTTTACCAGCTTGCCTGGCACAAAAATCTCTTTTACAATGGTCTTTCCGGCAATTTCCGAGGCGATTTTCGCTTCGGCCTTGGCCAGGGCAACGGCCTCTTCCTTGCTTACATCCGCCGGCACAATCAGCCTGGCCCGTACCTTGCCCTTAACCTGCACCGCAATTTCCACTGTGCTGTCCTTGCACTTTTCCTCATCGTAGGCAGGCCAAGGCTGGCAAGAGGCCAGGCCCTCTCCCAACCCGCGGGCTGCCCAAACCTCTTCGGTAATGTGGGGGGCAAAGGGATTCAGCAGCAGGGTAAAGAGCCGCAGCTCGCCTCGGGTAATCCCCTTTTGCTCCCCTATCTGGTTCATCAGGGCCATAAGGGCTGCAATGGCTGTGTTAAACTTTAGGGTTTCACAGTCTTCCCCCACCTTGCGTATGGTCTTATGAAAGGCGCTCTCCAAGGCCGGGCGCAGTCCCTCTTGGTCTATAAGGTTTTCCTGAAGGTTCCAGTACCGGTCCACCAGCCGGCGGCAGCCCTTAATTCCGGCGCTGCTCCAGGGAGCGGCCTTTTCAAAGTCGCCAATAAACATTTCGTACAGCCGCATGGTATCCGCGCCGTACTCCTCTACAATGTCGTCCGGGTTGATCACGTTGTTCAGGGATTTGCTCATCTTTACAATGGGATGGTCCGCCATTTCCCCGTACTTTTCTACCAGGGCCCGCTGGGCCTTTTCCTCGCTGCCCAGCTCCTCCACCATCTTCTTTTGCTCCGCCGGGGGCAGGTTCTGGAAATTATGGGGGTTAAAGCCCAAAATCATGCCATGGCTGGTGCGCTTGGCGTAGGGCTCCGCGGTGGGGGTCACCCCGATATCATACAGGAATTTGTGCCAGAACCGGCTGTACAGCAGGTGCAGGGTGGTGTGCTCCATGCCCCCATTGTACCAGTCAATGGGGGACCAGTATTCCAACGCCTCCTTAGAGGCCAGGGCGTCTGGGTTATGGGGATCCATATACCGCAGGAAATACCAGGAGGACCCAGCCCACTGGGGCATGGTGTCGGTTTCCCGCTTGGCCGGTCCGCCGCAGCAGGGGCAGGTGGTGTTTACCCAGTCTGTCATATTGGCTAGGGGCGATTCTCCTGTATCCGTGGGCTCGTAAGATTCCACCTGGGGCAGGCGCAGGGGCAGCTGGCTTTCGGGAACAGGCTGCCAGCCGCACTTCTCGCAGTAGACCATGGGGATGGGCTCGCCCCAATACCAGTCTCGAAGCTTATAGTTTACCTTGGCGTGGCCAATGCCCTTTTCCTCTAGGAACTCTGTAATTTTCACCTTGGCCTCTTCCACGGTAAGGCCGTTTAGAATGCCGGAGTTTACCATAATGCCGGTGGCGCAGTCGGTGAAAGCGGCCTTTTCCACATTGCCCCCCTTTACCACCTCGATAATGGGCAGCTGGAACTTTTTGGCAAACTCCCAGTCACGGTCATCGTGGCCGGGCACCGCCATAATGGCCCCGGTGCCGTAGCTTACCAGCACATAGTCGCTGATAAAAATGGGAATTTCCTTTCCGTTCACCGGGTTAATGGCGGTTACCCCCTCCAGCCGGACGCCGGTTTTATCCTTTGCAACCTCTGTGCGCTCAAAGTCCGACTTGCGGGCCGCCTGGGCCTGGTAGTCCCGCACCTCCTGCATATTCCCCAGCCGGTCCGCCCACTTCTCTATATAGGGATGCTCGGGAGAGATGACCATATAGGTAGCGCCGTACAGGGTATCGGGACGGGTGGTATAAATGGTCAGCGTATCCCCGGCAGTGGTGGCGAAGTCCACCTCGGCGCCGGTAGACCGGCCAATCCAGTTTTTCTGCTGGGCCTTCACCCGCTCCGGGTAATCCACCGTATCCAAATCGTCAATCAGCCTCTGGGCATACTGGGTAATCTTCAGCATCCACTGGCTCTTTACCTTGTGGACCACATCGCTGCCGCAGCGCTCGCATACGCCGTTTACCACCTCTTCGTTGGCCAGCACGCACTTGCAGCTGGTGCACCAGTTCACGTTCATTTCCTTTTTGTAGGCCAAACCGTGCTTGAAAAGCTGGAGGAAAATCCACTGGGTCCATTTGTAATAGTCGGGGTCAATGGTGCAGATTTCCCGGCTCCAGTCAAAGGAAATGCCCAAAGACTTGATCTGCCGGGTAAAGTTTTTGATATTTTCCCGGGTAATGCCCTCTGGGTGCACATGGTTTTTAATGGCATAGTTTTCGGCGGGCAGGCCAAAGGCGTCCCAGCCAATGGGGTACAGCACATTATAGCCCTGCATCCGCCGTTTTCTGGCCACCACGTCTAGGGCGGTATAGGGCCGGGGATGGCCTACGTGCAGGCCCTGGCCAGAAGGGTATGGAAACTCGATAAGGGCAAAAAACTTGGGTTTATCCGAGTGGTTCTCCGCGTGGAAAATTCCCGCCTCCTCCCAGGCCTTTTGCCACTTGGGCTCTACAGCTTTGTGGTCGTATTTCAATTTGCATCGTCCTTTCTAAGATAAATTCCAAGAGCCGGGCGGCAAAAAACCCCGGACGCTTATAAAAGCATCCGGGGCGAAAATCTGTACTTTTGATAAAGTATGATTACCGCGGTACCACCCGTGATTTCAGAATATGCTCACGCAGATTCCCTCATAGCCTCTAACAAGGCCAAGCGCAAACGCGCCGCGTATAACGCCGCCACACGTCCCGAACCTACTAAGCAAAGGGAAAGAGCAGCGCCTTTGGGCTGGGAGACTCAGGGACCAGTATACGCGCCGCGCCGCCTACCCGCTTGCACCACCCGCAGGCTCTCTGAAAAGCAGCCCCGGCGCCTTCTTCCCGTCACAGTCTTTCGCTATTTTTCTGAATTATACACGATTCGCTGGTGTTTGTCAAGCTGTAAATTAAGGGGGGCATCCAGTCGCCTTGGGAGCTTTTTATGTGCCGGGGATGGGGGGAATATTTTTGTTGATCTCCCGCGCAATCTCCGCCACCTCTATGTCCCCGTCCACCAGCAGCTCTTTTACTGGCCCGCCCGCATCATTTGGGCCGCCCCGCCAGTAGTTCTCTGCCAGGCGCAGGTTTCTTTCCCTGTCCGGCGTGCCGTCAAAGCAGTTGCAGGCGTCCCCTGCAAAGAGATTTCCCCGCACAATAAGCTTTACCACATGATAGGTGGGCCGGCGGCAGTCCTTGGCAAAGAATTCCGCCCAATCCTCCGCCTCCTTTAAGGTTTCAGAGACATAAAGGCAGGCCATGCGGGAGGGGTACTGGGGAAACAGCCGCTGGCGGGCCTCTTCCATGGCCAGCTCCCGCAGGGCCACCTGGGTGTGGTGGTCCAGGGGGATGTTTTGGTAAGCAGCCGGATCCGCGTAAATGGTATTCACCAGCTCCAGCTTGTCCATTACCCGGGCATACACCCCGTTGTGCCGGCGCTGGTCAAAAACAATGTGCTGGCCCAGCCGCATAGGCCGCTCTGTTACCGCGTGATAAACCATTTTCCTCTCCATGCCAAACTCCTTGTTCTCAGTTTCCCGGCTTTACGCGGAGGCCCTAGTCTCATACTTCATCAAAAAGCGGTGCTCCTCTTCCAGCAGGCTCTTCAGCTCGCCCATATCGGGCCGGGCCAGGTTGGGGATTTCCAGGGCCTTTGCGCCGCAAAGGTACCTTTTTTCCCCATTGGGAAACTGGTAGCTATACACCCGCTGGTCCACCGGGCCCTTGCAGTGGGCGGCTCCCCCCTCCATGCAGGAGAGGGGCTTGTAGTTTGCCTTGCTTACCGCCTCCCGCACAATCTCCCCAAACCGCTGGGAATACCCCTGGCAGGCCGAAAAGCGCAGGGCGAAAAAGGGCTCGCGCTGGGGCGAGAAGCCAATTTTTGCAATGTGCTTATGGTGCCATCTGCACCGAAACACAAGAGAAGCCCCCTGCTTTACCGGCCGGTAGCCCAGGTGGGAGAGATGAAAAACCAGCTCCCAGTATAGATTGCTCAGCTCGGGGTTGATATCTGACAAAAAGCTTTCTGCCAGTTCCCTTTGTTTTTGGGTGATCACCTGTCTTCCCTCTCTTCTGTCAGCTCCTTGGCGAAAACAGCGTCTCGGCCTCCGCCGTAATTTACCAGCTCATCCACCTTGTGGTACCCATATTTTTCATACAGCCCTACCATGCCCGAGGGGATATACACCCGCCGGAACCCTTGGGCCTTGGCATAGGCCTGGGCCCTCTCTTCCATTAGCTGGGCCAAATGGGGCCCTGCCACCCAGGGGCAGTGCCTGGCGTAGCCTGCCGCTTTCTGCCATAGGGACGTGTTGGGCACAAGCCTTACCACCCGCATCCTTCCGCCTCAGGCCTGCCAGTCTATTTTCAGGCCATCCGTCCACAGCCGGTCCAGGTCGTAAAAATCCCGGGCCTCCTGGGTAAATACATGAACCACCACCTGGGAGTAATCCAGCAGAATCCAGCTATCCGAGCGGTAGCCCTCTATCCGGGCCGGGGCTGTGCCCTGCTCCTTCAGCTTTTCCTCCAGCTCGTCGGAAAGGGAGCGCACATGGGTGCTTCCCCGGCCAGTGGCAATTACAAAATAATCGGCCAAGCTGGAAATTCCGTCAATTTTTATTACGCTAATGTTCTCAGCCTTCTTATCGTCCAGCAGCTTTGCTGCCTGCTTCGCCAGTTCCAACGAAGTCATACAGATCACTTCCCTTTCCTGCTTTGATTTTCTTCCAGCGCCCATAGGGCCTCGTTGTAGGCCTCTATAGACCGGGGCTCCAGGGTTTGCCGCTGCTCCATGCGCTCTGGTATGGTAAAGGCAATGCCCTCTACCATAACAGCCTCCAGGCTGACGCCTGCCAGGGCCCGCAGCTTCTCTACCCCTGGGTAATCCCGGTCGGCAGAGATATAGTCTGCCACAAAGAGCACCTTATCCAGCAGCTTCATACCAGATTTTCCTCCGGTATGGCAGGCCACGGCCTCAATAATCTCCTGGTCTTCCAGGCCAAGAACATGCTGGATATAGGCTGCCGCCGCAAAGGCGTGCCACAGCTTGGGGGTTCGGCGCTGGGCCTGTGTGAGCATTATACCAAACCTCTCCATCATTTTCAACTGTTCCTCCCCAGGGGTTTCCTTCATAATATCATGAAGGATGCCGGCCAGCCGGGCTTTTTCCACATCTGCCCCGTACTGCTTTGCCAGCCAGGCGGCGGAGTCCGCCACACATTCGCTGTGGAAAAAGCGCCTTTCTGTCAGGTGCTTTTTCACTTCCTGACGGTACTCTTCATAGGTCATTGTTTTGGGCCTCCCTGTAAATTCCATTTTTCTCTATATATTCCGCCACCTTCTCTGGCACCAGCCCCTTTAGGGGCTTTTGCTTTGCGGCCAGCTCCCTTACCATGGTAGAGGACACATCCCAAAAGGGGATATCCTCCACAAAGCACCTGGCGCCCAAGGCCTCCAGCTCCCGCTTTTTGGCCCGCAGCCTTTCTAGCCCTGCCTGGCTGCGGGGAGAGGCGCACAGGCTGGCCAGGCGGAAAATGGTAGCCGCGTTGTGCCAGTTGTCCACAGTAAGGAACATATCCTCCCCCATAAGCAAAAAGAAGTCGTCCGCTGGATAAAGGCCGGAAAGCTGTGATAATGTTACCGAGGTAAAGCTTTTGCCAGGGCGCTCCAGCTCAATCCTGCTTACAACTACCTGGATTTCCGGCAGCTCTTGGGCTGCCAGGCGGCACATTTCCACCCGGCGGGCAGAGGATGCCAGGCTTTGGGGCCGCTTGTGAGGGGGGATGCCGGTGGGAATCAGCAAAACCCGGCCCAGCCCCAGCCGCCGGGCAAACTCACCTAAAATATGCACATGGCCCCGGTGGATAGGGTTGAAGGTGCCGCCATAAACCCCTGTGCGCATAGGCTGTCACTCCCCCTGCCGGCCAGGCTTGGGCAGCTGGATTTTTGGCTCCTTATGGTTGCGCTTATACAGCACAAACCGGGAGCCGATTACTTGGACCACCTGGCTGTGGGTGGCGGCTGCAATCTCCTCTGCGGCCTCGCGGGGAGAAACCGGGCAGGTTTCCGGCAGCACCCGGCCCTTAATCAGCTCCCGCTTGTGCAGGGCCTCCTGGGCCTGGCGGATGATTTCTGGGCCCAGGCCGGCCTTGCCCACGGTGAGAATGGTCTCTTCTTTTACGGCCAGGGAACGGAGGTAGGCTCTTTGCTTGCTGGTCAATATAATTCCTCTTTTCTGTTGAATTTGGCAGGGGACGCGGACGAGGCTTTCCGTTTCGGGACATTTCGGAATTTCGTCGCGATTTTTTTGGTTATTATAAGGCCTGCGGCGGCTTAAGGCTTTGCCTTAAGAATCCGCCAGGGGTTTCGCCCCCTGAACTCACTGTCGCCCTCCGGCATCGTTTCGCCGCGCTTGCTCGTCTTATCCTGCGTTGGGCGTAGGGGCAAAGCTTAGGTTTTCTGTTGATTTGCCAGGTACTCCCGAAGCTTTTGCTCAAAGGCGGCGAAAGCGTGGCCCCGGTGGCTTCTGGCGTCCTTTTCCTCCGCGCTCAGCTCCCCAAAGGTAACCCCGTCCTGTTCAAAAATAGAGTCGTAGCCAAAGCCGTTTTCCCCCCGAGACTGGAAGGCAATGCGGCCAAAGCATTTTCCTTCCGCCTCCACCCGGTCCCCATTGGGGAACACACAGCACACCGCGCTGACAAAATGGGCTCCCCGCTGCTCCTCTGCCACGCCCTCCAGCTTTTTCAGCACTGTCAGCCGGCGCTGGCCGGGCTGGGCAAACCGGGCGGAGTAAATCCCCGGCCCGCCGTCCAGGTAATCCACGCAAAGGCCAGAATCATCGGCCACGGCGGGGAGGCCGGTTTCCTGGCAGGCGGCGGCGGCCTTAAGATAGGCGTTCTCCGCAAAGGTTTTGCCGGTTTCCTCCGGCTCTGAGAGCTGGGCGGTTACAGCCTGAATGCCCATAGGCTCCAGCAGGCGCTGGAACTCCACCAGCTTGCCCTTGTTATGGGTGGCGATCACAAATTTCATAAAGCATTCTCCTCTGTGTAAAAAGCTGCACGCGCAGCCTGCAAAAGTTTTTCTTCTTCCAATTTTGCCTGTTCCGCAAGTTTTTCTTATACCGGTTCCCGGTTTTCCCCGCCAAACCCAGCTTAGGGTTTACTTCCGGTTGGCAGTGGTAAGCAGCAGGTTTCGCACCAGCCGCTGGTCGTCCCGGTCCAGCTCCCTGTCATCCCGCCATTGGTTCAGCTCTGGGAGCATTCCCTCAAAGGCCTCGTCCTGGTCCAGCCGCCTCATCAGCTCCTCGGCAAAGCGCCGGAACCGCTGGTGCTTGTCCTCTGGTTCGGGCTGGGGCTCCGGCTGAGGTTCTGGCTGAGGTTGGGGCTCCGGCTCTGGCTGGGGTTCCGGCTCTGGCTGGGGCTGTGGCTCCGGTTCGGGCTTTGGTTGAGGCTCTGGCTCCGGCCTTGGCTGGGGCTGAGGCTCCTCTGCCAGTACAGGCGCTGGCGCCTCCTGTGCCCCGCTCTCCTCAGGCCGGGCCGGGGTATCGAACAGGCCGGCGGCAAAGGCCTGGGGGCTAAAGGGCTGGAGATCGTCAATCTGCTCGCCCACGCCAATAAACTTTACCGGCAGCTCCAGCTCCCGCTTAATGGGCAGCACCACGCCGCCCTTGGGGGTGCCGTCCAGCTTGGTGAGCACAATTCCTGTAATGCCCGCCGCGCTTTGGAACTCTCGGGCCTGGTTGATTCCGTTTTGGCCGGTAGAAGCGTCCAGCACCAGCAGATTTTCCCGGTCGCAGCCAGGCAGCTCCCGGTCAATAATCCGGGAGATTTTAGAGAGCTCGGCCATTAGGTTCTTCTTGTTATGCAGCCGTCCGGCTGTATCGCAGATAATTACATCGCAGTCTCGGGCCTTGGCCGCGGCAATGGTATCGAAAACCACCGCCGCCGGGTCTGCCCCCTCCCCATGCTTAATCATGGGCACGCCGGCCCGCTGGGCCCACACCTCCAGCTGCTCTATGGCCGCGGCCCGGAAGGTATCGGCAGCGCCTAAAATTACCGACTTTCCCTCTGCCTTCAGCATGGCGGCAAGCTTGCCAATGGCCGTGGTTTTCCCCACGCCGTTTACGCCAATTACCAGCACCACCGAGGGCTTAGAGCCTATATGCAGGGCGCAGTCCCCCTCCAGCAGGCCGGCCACAATCTCTCTAAGCTCGTCCATAATCAGGGAGGGGTCGGTAATGCCCTTTTCCTTAATCTTTTTCCGCAGCTCCCCGGTAATAAACTCCGCGGTGTCCATGCCCACATCGCCCATTACCAGCAGCTCCTCCAGCTCTTCAAACAGCTCTTCGTCTATTTTGGTAAAGGAATTCACCATCTGGCTGATCTGGCCGCTGATGCTGTCCCGGGTCTTTTTCAGGCCCTGGCGGATTTTATCGAATAGTCCCATGTTAATCTCCTTTCTAGCAAAAATACAGATGCCGTGTGGCAGGGCGGCGAAGCCGCGGGTCCAGGGACAGGTCCCTGGCGAGGTCCAGGGCGAGGAGCCCTGGCCGCCGGAGGCGACCTTAAAAAGGCGGCGCATCAAAAAAGAGCGAGGCAGTACATTCTCCCAAGAACTCGAGCTGGTACGGGCACAAAATCGGGCGCCGCCAAAGATGCCGCCAGCGAACCGGCGAAGTTTCTAATCCAAAGGATTAGAAACAAGTCGGCAGCAGACGGATAGAGCCGCTAAGCCTGACGGCACATCCCGTGGTATCTTTTCAGAAACCCCACCCCGCCGCCCCGCCAGCAATCAACCCAAAAGCCGCCCCAAGCTCACAGCCTCCTCCCCCGAAAAACCACCGAAAGAGGCAGCAAGTGCGCCTTGCGCGCCTTAAAACTCCTCGGCGCTTTCTCCAAAGCCTCCCGGCTGGTCTCCTCCACCATCCGCTCCAACAAAAACCCCGCCTTTGCCAAGGCGTTTATATAGGTGGATATTTTCCGGTTGCGCAGAATAATCTTTGACCCATCCACTGGCATCACAAAGGGCTCTTGGTCAAAACAGGCTTGGGTTAAGGGGATTTTGTCTCCCGCCCAGCCGTGGCTCTCCTCCGGCCTCCCGGCCTGCAAAGCGCTTTAGGGAGTGCCCGCTGCCGCAGCAAATCTCCAGCAGCCTTTTTCCGGCAACCTCCCCAAACAGATGAAGCTCTTCCTCGGCGGGGCACATTTCCCCATACACCGGCAGCGCCGTGGTTCCAAACCAGGAATCCGCATGGCCATTCCAATATTCCTGGTTTTTTTCCATTGCCCGCTCGCCCACCTCCGTCTACCCCTTTCTTTTTGTTTATGTATGAAAGCTTATGCCGCTCCTGCATTATGCATCAAGAATTCACCACTACGCGCTGAATAAGAATTCAC
The DNA here is from genome assembly GCA_910588935.1 of uncultured Oscillospiraceae bacterium. Taxonomy (GTDB): domain Bacteria; phylum Bacillota; class Clostridia; order Oscillospirales; family Acutalibacteraceae; genus Acutalibacter. The sequence goes on along the minus strand of CAJUSM010000022.1, from coordinate 24,729 downwards.
CACTACGCGCTGAATAAGAATTCACCACTACGCGCTGAATAAGAA
>CAJUSM010000022.1:23476-24584 GCA_910588935.1 uncultured Oscillospiraceae bacterium | reverse complement strand
CGCTACGCGCTAAATAAGAATTCACCGCTACGCGCTAAATAAGAATTCACCGCTACGCGCTAAATAAGAATTCACCGCTACGCGCTGAATTCTGCCGCTTCGTCTGTGCGCAGGGCCAGCAGCTTAGAGATGCCCTGGTCCTGCATGGTTACCCCGTACAGCATGTCGCTGCCCTCCATGGTGCCCCTTCTGTGGGTAATGGTAATAAACTGGGTGGCAGACATCCGCCGCAGGTACTGGGCAAACCTGGCCACATTCACGTCGTCCAGGGCCGCCTCAATCTCGTCCAGCACACAAAAGGGCGGGGGATTGACCCGCATAATCGCGAAATAGATGGAAATGGCCACCAGGGCCTTTTCACCGCCGGAGAGGGACTCGATATGGCTCACGATTTTTCCCGGCGGGTGTACCTTAATCTCAATGCCAGAGGCCAGCACATCGCTGGGGTCTGTAAAGCTGAGCTCTGCCCCGCCCCCGCCGAACAGGTCCCGGAAAATGGCACCGAAATTCTGGTTGATTTCCCCGAACCTTTCGGTAAACTGCTGGCGCATTTGGGCTGTAAGCTGGTTAATCAGCTCCAGCAGCTCGGCCTTGGACTTTTCCGCGTCTCCCACCTGCCCGTTCAAAAATTCATACCGCTCCGATACCTCTTGGTACTCCACCACAGCCCCCACGTTTACCGCGCCCAGGGCCTTAATCCGGTTTTTTAGGTCCTGCAGCCGGCGCTGGGCAGCGGGCAGGTCTTCAATGGGGGCGGCCACCTCTTCGGCCTCCCGGCGGGTGAGCTCGTACTCCTCCCACAGCCGGGTAATCACCCCGTCGTATTCCTTTTGCAGGTTGTCGCTGCGCTCCTGAAGCCTGGCCAGCTCCCGGCTGGCGTTTTCCCGGCGGGACTGGGCCTCGCGCTCTTTGGCGCGGAGCTCTCCAGCCTCCTTTTCCAGCTCCAGCCGGCGTTCCGCAGCCTGGTCCACCCTTTCCCGCTGGGCCTGGGCCTGGGCCCGCAGGCCCGCGATGGCCTCTTGCTTTTCCTCAATTTCTTGGGCTAATGCCTGAATTTTTTCTTCCCACTGGGCAATTTCCCCACGCAGGCGGCCGGCCACTCCTTTTG
>CAJUSM010000022.1:0-23466 GCA_910588935.1 uncultured Oscillospiraceae bacterium | reverse complement strand
CTCCTTTTGCGTCCTTTTGCCTGGCAGCCAGCTCCGCCAGCCGGGTTTCCAGGGCCTCCCTGTCCTTTTGGGCAGAAAACTCCTCCATGCGCAGGCCTTGGATGGTTTGGGCGATTTGGTCGCACCGGGCCATTTGCTCCTCCCGGCTGCCGGTAAGGGCCCGGCTCTTTTCCTGCCATTGGGCAGAGAGCTCTTCCAGCCGGGCCAGGCGCTCCTGGCTCTCGTCCCGGCTTTTTTCCAGCTGGGCCAGGCGCTCTTGGGCCCCGGCCTGCTCCGCGGCCAGCTCTTTGGCGCTTTCTAGCACCTGCCCCAGCTCCCGCTGGGTTTGGGCCAGCTGGGCGGCAATTTTTGTTCGCTCCTCCTGCCGGGCAAAAAGCTCGGCCCCGGCGGCGTCCAGCTCTGCCTCGCAGCTGGAGGCCTCCTGCTGGCAGTCCTTATAGGCTTTGGCCGCCTGGTCTGCCCGGGCCTGGAGCTCTGCCGCCTTTTCCCGTATCCGGTCAATCTCCCCGGCCCGGCTGAGCAGCCCGGAGTTCTTGGCCCGAGAGCCGCCGGTAAGGGAGCCGCCGGCGTTTACCACCTGGCCGTCCAGGCTGACCACCCGGTTCCGGTAGCCGGTCCTCTTGGCAATGACCACCGCGCTGTCCAAATCCTCCGCCACAATCACCCGGCCCAGCAGGGAATCCTTTACCCCGTCAAACCGGGGGTCACAGCGGCAAAGCCGAGAGGCAATGCCCACATAGCCAGGCATATCCTCTACCTCACCAGGGTGGAGCACATTGCCCCGTATATTGGTTAGGGGCAAAAAGGTGGCCCGGCCCAGGTCCCGCTGCTTAAGCAGGCCGATAGCGGCCTTGGCGTCCCGCTCGGTTTCCACCACAATATTCTGCATGGCGGCGCCCAAGGCTGTTTCCAGAGCCACAGCGTACTCCCGGGGTGTTTTAATCAGCCGGGAAACCGGGCCGCAGATCCCTTTGAGCATTCCCCGGCCAGATTCCCGCATAACAGCCTTTACGCTTTGGGCAAAGCCCTCCAGGTTCCGCTCCAGGTCCTCCAGCAGCTTGGCCCGGCGGAGCTGCTCGTTGGTGTCTAGGGTCAGCCGGTCCAGCTCCTCCTTGGCGGTTTGCACCCTGCGGCGCCGGGTTTCCAGGCGCAGCTGGTAGCCCTTTACCCCGTTTTCCCGGGCGGCAATGTCCTGGTCCGCGTCGGCCAGCATGGCGGTAAGCTCTTTTTCCTCTTGGCGGGCCTCTGCCTCTCGCTGGGCCATATGGGCCGCGCTCTCTGCCACCGCCTGGGCCCGCAGCCTGATTTCGTGAATAGAGGACTGGGCAGAGGTAATGCCCAGCCGCTCCTCGGAAAGGCTGGCGGTTACCCCGGCCAGCTCCACTGCCGCCCGCTCAATTTCCCGGGTAGCCTGGTCCGCGTCCCGGCGCAGTTCCTCCAGCCGGGCGGTATAGTCCAGCAGCTTTTGCCGGCTTTCCCCTATTTTCGCCTGCTGGGCAGCCAGCTCCTCCCGCTTGCGGGCAATCTCCCGCTCTGTCTCTTCTCCAGACTGCTCCGCCGCGGCGATCTGGCCTTCCAGGCGCTGGATATCCTGGCGGTGGTGGCCGGCCTCGCTTTCTAGCACCCCAATTTCTCCCTCGCCCCGCAGGGCCCGCTCGTCCAGGGCGGCGGCCTGGGTTCGGGCGGCGTCCATAGCGGCGGTACAGCTGTTGGTGTCCCGAAAGTTTTCCTCAATCCTTTGGGCGGCCTGCTCCAGCTCCGCCTCAATCTCCTGGTGCTGGAGCCTGGCCAGGCTGATTTTATCCTGATGCTCCCGGAGGGCGTGGCCCGCCCGCTCCAGGGTGGCCAGCCAGATGCCGATTTCCAGGCCTTTTTTCTCGCCATCATAGGCAATAAATTTTTCGGCCTTTTCCGCCTGCTCCTTTAGCGGGCCCACCCGGCTTTCCAGCTCAGAGAGAATATCCCGCAGGCGCACCAGGTTTTCCTCTGCCTTTACCAGCCTGCGCTGAGATTCCTCTTTGCGGTAGCGGTACCGGGAAATACCCGCCGCCTCCTCAAAAATCTCCCGCCTGTCCTCGCTGCGGGCAGCCACAATGCTGTCGATTTTGCCCTGGCCAATAATGGAGTAGCCGTCCCGGCCCAGGCCGGTATCCATAAAAAGCTCGTTAATGTCCCGCAGGCGCACGGTGTTCTTATTAATCAGGTACTCGCTTTCCCCAGACCGGTAGTACCGGCGGGTAATGGCCACCTGGTCGTTGTCAAAGTCCAGCCCCCGGTCGTAGTTGTCAATGGTCAAAGTCACCTCCGCAAAGCCTTGGGCCCTGCGCTGGGGGGTGCCGCCGAAAATCACGTCTTCCATTTTTGAACAGCGCAAAGTGCGCAGGGACTGCTCTCCCAGCACCCAGCGCATAGCGTCGCTGATATTGCTTTTGCCGCTGCCGTTTGGCCCCACCACCGAGGTAATCCCTGGCTCAAAGGTCAGGGTGGTTTTATCCGGAAAGGTTTTAAAGCCTTGCAGTTCCAGTGACTTTAATATCATTGGGTCAACTCCTATTTCACTTTCAATTTCTGGGCCAAAGGCACAGAAAACTTTTTGTGGGTCTGCTCTAGGCCGTGCCGCAAATAAAAGCCGTGGGCCCGGTCCCGATGCCCGGCGCTGGCCACCTCCAGCACCAGGCATTCCCTCTGTTTGGCCTCTGCCCAGGCCTTGGCCAGCAGGGCGCCGCCAATTCCTTTGCCCCGGCAGGCGGGATCTACCGCCAGCTCCATAATTTCGGCCACGCTGCCGCAGTGGTGAAGCTGCCCTTCTATCCGCAGGTTCAGCACCCCTGCCACCCGCCCTTCCCACCGGGCAACCAGGCATATATACCCCCCGGATTCCTGCTGGCGGCGGAACACCTCCTCAAACTGCCTGTAAGGGAACTCCTCTCCCTCCAAGCCGCAAATCAGCCGGTAGATGGCCGGGCAGTCTGCCAAAGTGCTCCTTCCAATCATTGGCTCGCCGGCAAAACAGGCCAAAGCTTCTTCCTGAGAAAGGAAAAACAAAGGGTTCCCATCTTCCCCCAAGCCAACCGGACGCATTCCTATTTTTTCCATTACCCGGTAAGAGGCCAGGTTCTCTTTGTGGCAGCCTCCGTTTACAAAGGGGACCCCAGCCTTTTGAAAAGCGTACTCCAGCACAGCCCTGGCCGCCTGGGTGGCATAGCCCCGACCCTGGCGCTCTGGCACAATGGAGTAAAAAAGCTGCAGCTGGTCCCCAGAGGCGCCGTCTAGGCCGCACCAGCCCACAAAGGTTTGCGGGCGCTCCCGCTCCGCTACAGCCAGGCAAAGGTGAACGATGCGGCCGGGACGGTTTTTTCCATGATTTTCCGCCATTTTCGCAATTTGGCTCTGGGCCTTTTCCAGGGGAATGAGCCCCTGGGGATCCCAAACTCTGGCCACTTCCTCTATGTTCTCTGGAGCCGCGGTCCGCAGCACCAGGTTTTGTGTGTAGAGCTCCATTTTTATTCCTCCCTTGCCTGTTGCCAAAGCGCCATCAGCCGGTGCAGACAGCGCCAGTCCTTTTCCGCCGGAGCATGAAAGCGCATGGCCCCGCCACAGGCTCATTCCTTTCTCAATTGGAATCGATCACCGCCTTTATTTCCTCCATCACCTGCCGGGGCGTTTTGTTGTCGGTATGGATAACATGGTCCCCAGGGTAATGGGGCAGGCGGAGCCACTCAAAGGAGCATTCATTCTCATCGCCCCGATGTTTGTGGCGCTGGCGCAGGGTCTCCTCTGTACAGGTTAAGGTAAAGCCCATCACCTGGTAATCCTTTGCCCCAATCCCCGCCAAAATTCCCTGGCGCAGATTCTCGTACATGGCCACCACAGAGGAGAACACCACATAGTCAAAGCCCAGCCCCAGGTAGTTGGAGAGCACAGCGGACATGGCCTTGTCCCCTTCCCTTAGGCGGGGGTCCTCCACAGAAAAGGGGTTCACGCACCAGCACCAGTCCCCGTCCAGGTAGGCGGAGTTCTGGTAGGCCTGGTATAAAAGCTCCGCGGCGGCGCTTTTGCCCACACAGGGAGAACCGCTGAGAATGATTAGTTTTTGCATGAAAGGGCCTCCGGTATGTTTTTATTCATCATACTAGAAACAGCGGCTTTTTGCAAGGCCGAAGGCAGCCGGGGAGTGTGCAACCGAGGAGATAAAGGTAAACTAGAGAAGAAAAACCGCGGGTCTCAGATGCCGTGAGAAAATGGGAAAAGTTTCGTAGACTTCGCTTCGCGAAGTCTTACCTTTCTCAAAGGCTTCGGGGTGTGGGGCGGCGCCCTATCGCTTTGCCGCAAAAAGGGTTTCTTCAGAGAAGAGGCCCCTTTTTATTGGGATTCCAGGAAAAATCCCCCTCTTGGCACAGCTTGGTTCTGGCAAAAACGCACCGTGAAGCCCCTGGCCTCCAGCCAGGGAAGGTTTTCTCGGCCCTGGCCCAAAGCAGTGGAAATATCCCGGGGGTTTACCCCCACTGTAAACTTTCCCGGCCCTGGCAGGGCCTTGCAGAGCTTTGCCAAAAAAAGCCGGCTTTCCACCAGCTGCCGGAAGGCCGGGTGATAGGGCCCCGCCAGCCGGGCCTCCAGCCCTGGCCCAGCGTGGAGGCCCATGCGGATGACCCGAACCCCCGCCTGCTGGAACCGGTCCAGCAGCTGGGCGCAAAGCTCCACCGCCTCCTCCAGGGTTTGGGGGCTGTACCTTCCCTGGCGCCAAAGCCGGGCCAGGGTTGTGCCAGGCAGAAGAATGGCGGGATAAACCCGTACTGTAGCCGGCCTTAGGGCAATCAGCTTTTCCCCGGTAGCCAGGGCCTTGCTGTTATTGTCTGTATACAGGCCTGTCATCATCTGCAGCCCCAGCTCGATTCCCGCTTTTCCAATAAGCTCCGCCGCCGCCTGGGTATGCCTGGCGGTATGGCCCCGGTGGTTTGCCTCCAGAACCCCGTCATCCATAGACTGGGCCCCCAGCTCCACCGCAGTTACCCCATAGTCTTTCAGCCGGGCGATGATGTCCGGGTCAATGGCGTCTGGCCGGGTAGAGCAGCGTATGCCTTTTAGGCCAAAGCGCTCCACGGCCGCCTGGCCAGCCCTTAGCAGCGAAAGCATGTAGTTGGCAGGAATTGCGGTAAAGCTGCCCCCAAAAAAGGCGATCTCTGTATTTGCCGGGTCAAAGCCCCTGCTTTTTGCCCCAATCTCCGCTGCCCGGGCCACATCCTCCGCCGTGGGCAGGCTGGCCTGGCCAGAGATTGCCCTTTGGTCGCAAAAGCTGCATTGCTGGGGGCAGCCCAGGTGGGGCACAAAAATGGCTATATTCCCGTGGCTCAATATCCCATCAGCTCCAGGGCCTCTCGGGCAGCCTGCTGCTCGGCCTCTTTTTTGCTTCTTCCCCCGCCCTTGCCCACCACATTGCTGTTTAGGTGGACCTCTACGGTAAAGTGCTTTCGGTGGTCTGGGCCGCTCTCTCCGGTAAGCACATACTCCAGCCTTTCCCCTGGGTGCTGCTGTATAATCTCCTGCAAGGTGGTTTTGTAGTCTTTAAAAGCCTTGGCCCCCCGGGTACTGGCGGCGGGGGCAATAAACCGCAGCACAAAGGCCCTGGCTTTTTCCAGGTCCCCGCTGTCCAAGTAGATGGCAGCGGTGGTAGACTCGAACACATCTGCCAGAATACTGGCCCGCTCCCTGCCCCCAGAGCGGATTTCCCCATGGCTCAGCCGCAAAAAGCTGCCTGCCTCCAGCCGCTGTGAAAAGCCGCACAGCGATTTTTCGCACACCAGGGCTGCCCGGGTTTTGGTAAGCTGGCCCTCGGGCAGGTCGGAAAAATGGGCAAAAAGGTACTCGGCTGTAACAAAGCCCAACACAGAATCCCCCAAAAACTCCAGGCGCTCATAGCTGGGCCGCTTATGCTCGTTGGCGTAAGAGGAATGGGTTACGGCTGTCTCCAGCAGGGTTTTATCCTGAAACTCGTACCCAATGCGCTTTTCATACTCCTCTATTGGTCTCATTCCCTGGCTCCTCTCTCCCCCGCCATTCCGGCCAGGGCCCGGGCAATTTGGTCTATATACCCAGATTCTGTGCAGCCGCGCACCAGGCCCAGGGCGTTTTTCACTGCCGGGGCCTTGGCGTTGCCATGCATTTTAAACACCGGCTTGGCCGCGCCAATAATGGGGGCCCCCCCGTAGGTATTGTAGTCCATGGTCTTTTTCAGGCCCTGAAGGTCCGAGTAGATCATGGCGGCAGCCAGCTTGTTTTTCAAGCTCTTTTGAAACACATCCTTTACCATGCCCATAATAGCCAGGGCAGTGCCCTCGTAGAGCTTTAGCACAATATTGCCGGCAAAGCCGTCGGCCACCGCCACATCGCAGCCCCCGTAGGGAATGTCCCGGGGCTCCACATTGCCCACAAAGTTAATCTCCCCGCAGCCAGAGAGCAGCTGGTAGGTTTTCTGCCGGAGCTCGTCTCCCTTATGGGCCTCGGTACCCACATTCACCAGGCCCACCCTGGGGCTTTTCACCCCCATCACCTTTTCCATATACACAGAGCCCATCAGCCCAAACTGCACCAGCATTTCCGGCCGGCACTCTACGCTGGCCCCTGCGTCGCTAATCATAAAAAAGCCCTTTACATGGGGCAGCACCGGGGCAAAGGCCACCCGGCGCACCCCTTTCATCCGCTTTACAATCATGGTGGCCCCCACGGTAAGGGCGCCGCTGTTCCCGGCGCTGGCAAAGGCGTCTCCCTGGCCCTGGGCCAGGGCCCGCAGGCCCACAGCCATGCTGCTCTCCGATTTTTCCTTTAAGATGCTGCCAGGCTCGTCCTCCATGGTCAGCACGTCCTGGCAGGGGATAATCTCCATTTTGCTCAGCTGGCCGGCCAGGCCGTTTTCCGCCGCGCAGGCCTCCAGCTTTTCCTTTTGGCCTACCAGGGCGATTTCTACCCCCAGCTCCTCCATGGCCTGGGCGCAGCCCAGGAGGATTTCCTTGGGGGCGTTGTCGCCGCCAAAGCCGTCTACTATAATACGCATAGGGTTCTCCTTTGTTTTTCTTGTGTTGATTTTCGTTGCCAGGGGGCTGGGGGCAGATTTTTGGGGGATCGGGATTTCATCCCGAATTTTTTAGTATAAGCGGGCCTCCGGCGGCGCAGGGACTCTGCCCCTAAGGATCCCCGCAGCCTTTGTAAAGATTGGCGAAACTTTTTGCCTTATTAGGGTCCGCTCTTCTTAATCTAACGCCGCCGCTTGATCCAGCGCCTTTAGGGAGCGCCGCGCCAAAGCGGCGTATCTTTCCCGCTTATCCCTTATTTTTTCCCCTAGGGGGGGCAAAATGCCAAAATTAGCCCCCATGGGCTGAAAATCCTTTCCCTCATAGCCAGACACATACCGGCTCAGCGCCCCAATCATGGTGGTCTCTGGCAGCACCAGGGGCTTTTTTCCCTGCAGCCGCCGGGCCATATTCACCCCGGCCATTATCCCCGAGCTGGCCGACTCCATATACCCCTCCACCCCGGTAATCTGCCCGGCGAAAAAGAGCCGGGGCCTGTCCCGCAGAGAAAAGTCCCCAGCCAGCAGCTGAGGGGAATTGAGGAAGGTGTTCCGGTGCATTACCCCATACCGGGCAAACTCTGCCCGCTCCAGGCCGGGAATCATGGTGAACACCCTGCGCTGCTCCCCAAACTTTAGGTTTGTCTGAAAGCCCACCAGATTGTACAGGCTTTTCTCCCGGTTCTCTGTGCGCAGCTGAACCACTGCCCAGGGCCTATGGCCGGTGCGGGGGTCCACCAGGCCCACCGGCTTCATAGGGCCAAACCGAATGGCGTCTCCGCCCCGGCTGGCCAGCACCTCAATGGGCATGCAGCCCTCGTACACCTTGGGCCCCCTGCTGTCAAAACCGTGAACCGGCGCCCGCTCTGCCTGAAGCAGGGCCTGCGCAAAGGCCTCATACTCTGCCTTGTTCATTGGGCAGTTGATGTAATCCTCTTCTCCTCGGCCATACCGGGAGGCGGCAAAGCACTTGTTCATGTCAATGCTTTCCTTGGTCACAATAGGGGCCGCGGCGTCGAAAAAGCTCAGCGCCCCCCCGCAAAGGGCCTGTATGGCCTGGGAGAGGCCGGGGGCGGTAAGGGGGCCGGTGGCAACGATTGCCGGGCCCTCCGGCAGCTCCAGGAGCTCCTCCCGGCGCAGGGTAATCAGCGGGTTTGCCTCTATGGCCTCTGTTACCAGCCGGGAAAATTCCTCCCGGTCCACTGCCAAAGCGCCCCCGGCGGGCACTGCCGCCCGCTGGGCAATGGGCACCAGCAGGGAGCCTAGGCGCCGCATTTCCTCCTTTAAAAGCCCTGCCGCGCTTTCTATTCTGGCGGCCTTTAAGGAGTTGGAGCAGACCAGCTCGGCAAAGCCAGGGCTTTTGTGGGCAGGGGAAAACTTTTGGGGCTTCATCTCTACCAGCTCTACCGCCGCCCCCTGCCTGGCCAATTGCCAGGCAGCCTCGCAGCCGGCCAGGCCTGCCCCTACTACAGTTACTTTTTCCATGCCATCCTCCTCCCCGGCTTACTCCTCTGGTACCTTACCCGGGAAGGTGCAGCCCTCGGTTACGCAGTACAGCCGCTTATCCTTGGTCTTTTTCTGGAGCAGCACCTTGCCGCATACCGGGCATTTTTCCTTGCTGGGGGGATCCCAAGAGACAAAATCGCACTGGGGGTACTGGTCGCAGCCATAGAACACCCGGCCCTTTTTAGACTTGCGCTCAATAATCTTGCCCCCGCATTTGGGGCAGTCCGCCCCTGTGGTTTTCACAATCTTTTTAATATTCTGGCACTCTGGATACCCAGAGCAGGCAATAAATTTGCCGTAGCGCCCGTGCTTTACCACCATGGGCCTGCCGCATTTGTCGCAGATTTCGTCGGTTTCGTCCTCTTTTAGGTGGATTTTCACCCCGTCCATGGCCTTTTTGGCCTTCTGCACGGTTTTATCAAAATCGTCGTAAAACTCCCGCAGGGTTTCCACCCACTCTTCCTCTCCCCGCTGCACCGCGTCCAGGTCGTTTTCCACCTGGGCCGTAAAGCGCACATTTACAATTTTGGGGAACTGCTCCTTCATCAGCTTGGTGATCACCTCACCCAGCTCTGTGGGCCGAAAGGCCTTTCCCTCTCGGGTAACATACTCACGGGTGGTAATGGTAGAGATGGTGGCGGCATAGGTAGAGGGCCGGCCAATCCCGTTTTCTTCCAGGCTTTTAATCAGGGAGGCCTCGGTAAACCGAGGGGGCGGCTGGGTAAAGTGCTGGTTGCCCTTTAAATCCCGAACCTTTAGCTTAGCGCCCTCCTCCAGGGGAGGCAGGTCCTTGCCGGCCTTTTCCTCCTCCTCCTTGGTCTCTTCATACAAAACGGTAAAGCCGTCAAAGTTCACGTTAAAGCCGCTGGCCTTAAAAACATACTGGCCCGCAAGGATGTTGGCCTGGGTGGTGTTCAGCACGCAGTTGGCCATTTGGCTGGAGAGAAAGCGCTCCCAAATCAGCTTATAAAGCTTATACTGGTCTGGGGTTAGGGAGGTTTTCACCTGCTCGGGAGAAAGGCTGATAATAGAGGGCCGGATGGCCTCGTGGCCGTCCTGGGCATTGGCCCGGGACTTAAAATGCCTGGGCTTTGGCGGCAGGTATTTCTCCCCCCAGCGGCCCTCTATATACTGGGCCGCGTCCCGAATGGCGTCTTCTGAAATACGCAGGGAGTCGGTACGCATGTAGGTAATCAGGCCCACCGCGCCCTGGCCCTCAATGTCCACGCCCTCGTACAGCTCCTGGGCGGCCCGCATGGTGCGGTAGGCCTGGAAACCCAGCCGCCGGGAGGCCTCTTGCTGAAGGGTAGAGGTAATAAAGGGCGGGGCGGGCTGCCGGCTGCGCCGGCCCTTTTTTACCGGCCCTACCACAAACTCCTCTTGCTCCAGCTGGGCCAGCAGCTTGTCTGCCTGCTCTCCAGACTCTATCTGGATTTCCCCGTTTTGGTCGCCATAAAAGGCGGCCTGGAACACCGAGCGGGAAGGGGGCGCGGTAAGCTTGGCGTCCAGGGTCCAGTACTCTTTGGGCACAAAGGCCCGTATCTCCTCTTCCCGGTCCACCACCATGCGCACCGCCACAGACTGAACCCGGCCCGCGGAAAGGCCCTTGCGAATGGTTTTTACCAAAAAGGGGCTTAGGGTGTAGCCCACCAGCCGGTCTAAAATCCGCCTGGCCTGCTGGGCGTTTACCAGGTCCATATCAATGCTTCTGGGGTGGGCCATGCCCTCGGCCACGCCGTTTTTGGTAATCTCGTTAAAGGTAACCCGGTCTGGGGCATGTTCCTCCAGGTTGAGAATATAGGCAAGATGCCAAGAAATGGCCTCGCCCTCCCGGTCCGGGTCTGTGGCCAGCAAAACGCCGTCCGAATCGGCGGCCGCTGCCTTTAGCTCTTTTACCAGCTGTTCTTTGCCCTTAATAATGGTATATTTTGGCTTAAAATTGTCTTTTACATCTACGCAAAGCCGGGCCTTGGGCAAATCCCGCACATGGCCCATAGAGGCCACCACCTTGTAGTCCTGCCCCAGGTATTTTTGAATGGTTTTCGCCTTAGAGGGCGACTCCACAATCACTAATTTCGACATCGGCTCAGTCCCTTTCCGTGTTCCTCCCCTGGCTCCCCCAAGGGGGCGGGGGGAACGCTCCTTTCCAAAAAAAAATAATGTAATCCACCGCAAACTGCGCGGCGCCGCCGCCTTACCATACAGTACCGCAGGAGCGTCAGAAATATACCTGAAGGTCGAGATATTTCTCACACTCCGGCTTGTAAAAAGGCCGGCGCTGCTTTTAGGCCCTACCTTTCCCCGCCCCGGGCCATTTCCCACATAAGCACCGTGGCCGCGGCGGCCGCGTTGAGAGACTCAGCCCTGCCCAGCATGGGGATGGTCAGCTTTCCTTTGCAAAGCCCGGCGGTTTCTGGGGTTAGCCCGCTGCCCTCGTTCCCAATAAATAAGCTGTGCCTGCCTTGTGAAAAATCCATTTCTGTTACCCGCCGGGCCTGGCGGTCCGGCACTGCCGCCCAGGTAGAAAAGCCTGCCTGGGCCAGCCTTTCCGCCAGCCCCTGGGGAGAGGGCTCTTGGGCAATTTTCAGGCGGAACACCGCCCCCATAGAGGCCCGGAGGGCCTTAGGGCTTAAGGGGTCGCAGCAGCTGCCCAGCAGGTACACCCCAAAGCCCCCCAAGGCCTCGGCCGTGCGCAGAATTGTCCCCAGGTTCCCGGGGTCCTGGATATGCTCCAGCACCAAAAGCCGCCGGGCGCTTAGGGGCGCGTCTCCCCCGGCCAGGCCCTGGGGCCAGCCGCACACACAGAAAACCCCCTGGGGGGCCTTGGTGGCAGAGAGCAGGGCGGCCACCTCTGGGGCAATTTCATAGGCCTCTTGGCTGGCCTTTTTCACGGGGGCCAGGTAGGCCCCATACTTTTCCCTTGCCTGGGCCGTGTAAAAGCAGGCCCGCAGCTCTAGGCCGGAAAGGGCCGCGTCCTTACAGAGCCTGGCGCCCTCGCAGAGAAAAGCTCTCTTCTCCCGGCGGCTGCCGGCAGAGGCGGAAAGGCCGGCAGCGGCTTTTATCACAGGGTTTCGGCGGCTGGTAATTACAGGCATAACAAGACCTCCCTGCCACGCGGGGCAAGGCCCGCCCGGCGGCTCCACAATACAAAAATTCCATCTCTGGCCCCCATACAGCGCAAGCGCCCAAGGCATCCTGCCTTAGGCGCGTTGCAAACTTCATTATCAGGCAGCCAGCCAGTGTGCTTACAGAGCGGATTTTGCCTTTTCTACCAGCACGGTAAAGCCCTGGGGGTCGGCAATGGCAATCTCAGAAAGCATTTTCCTGTTCAGGGTAACGCCAGCCTTTTTCAGGCCGTTCATAAAGGTAGAGTAGTTCACACCGTTCATGTGGCAGCCCGCGGAAATACGGGTAATCCACAGCCGGCGGAAATCCCGCTTGCGCTGCTTGCGGCCAATATATGCGTAGTTGCCAGACTTCATAACGGCCTGTTTGGCCATTTTAAAGTGGCGGCTCTTAGAGCCCCAATAACCCTTTGCCAGCTTTAGTACCTTTTTCCTTCTTTTGCGCGTCATCATCGCGCCTTTTACTCTAGCCATGTCTTCTCAATCCTTTCCCGGCGGTTGCCGGCATTATGCTTCTCGTAAAATAGGGATTTTCCCTGTCTCCGGGCAGGGCCTTTCTCTGTAAAAAAGGGGAACAAAAGCCTTTTCTGCCAGCCCGGGCCTGGAAAACTCTCTTTTGCTAAAAACTCAGTTTGGCTTATTTATAGGGCAGCATGCGTTTTACCGCGGCGGTGTTGGTCTTATCCGTTACCGTGGTGCCCCTGGCGTGGCGCTTGACCTTGGGGGTCTTGCCATGGCCATTGAAAAGATGGCTGGTAAAGGCGTGGGCGCGGATCACCTTTCCGTTTTTCGAGAGCTTAAAGCGCTTTTTCGCGCCGCTGTGCGTTTTCAGTTTCGGCATATTAATTTCCTCCTTTAAGTTTGTACAACCCATTACATCCCTGCCGCCTAAAATCTGTACAGAACCCTTTCGCTAAGCCGCCAAACACCCCGGCGGCAAAGGTTTTTTCCATACAGTTTCTTATTTCACCGGCTTAGGGGCCAGGAACATCAGCATGGTCCTGCCCTCCAGCTTAGGCTGGCGCTCCACATTGGCGGCCTCTTCCATAGCCTCGGCAAACCGGCGCATAATCTCCTGGCCCAGCTCTGGGTGGCCCATTTCCCGGCCCCGAAAGCGGATAGACACCTTTACCTTGTTGCCCTCGGCAATAAAGCGGGCGGCATGGTTCTTTTTGGTTTCAAAATCATGGGTGTCAATGTTCAGCGACAAACGGACCTCCTTGATCTCCACCACCCTTTGGTTCTTCCGCTGCTCCTTTTCCCGCTTGCTCTGCTCAAACCGGTACTTGCCGTAGTCGATAATTTTGCAGACTGGGGGTGTGGCCTGGGGGGCGATCTTCACCAGATCCAGATTTTTCTGCTCGGCGATCTCCAGGGCCTTTTTCCCGGGCATAATGCCCAGCTGAGAACCGTCAGAGTCGATCACCCTGACCTCTTTGTCGCGGATCTGTTCGTTGATCTGTAGCTCCTTGCTGCTAATTGTTCAGCACCTCCATCAAGGGATATCCTCAAGTGCCAGGGAACCGCTGATAAAATCCTTTGTCCAGTGTTTCCCCAGGCGAAAAAAAGCGGACGGAAACCCCTCCGCCCGATCATCAATGTGCCAAAGCGGCAGGCAGCCCCCATTCCCGGCAGGCCCGGCCAGCGTTTTCGGCATATTGACCCTGTGCAGGCACAGCCCCACGGGTGGAGGGAAACGGCAATGCTTTGCAGGCCGTTTCCTCACTTTATTTTCTCAGGAGATTATACTACATGCCGTAGGATTTGTCAAGGGGGAATTGCGGCAGGCTTGGGAAAACCAAAGGCTTTGCGGGGAAGCCTCTAAAGTTTTTATCCCGGCCAGCCGGCATTCTTGGCAGCCCTTTTTCTGCTTACCGGATATTGTAGACGCTTCGCACCTGAAGGGCTCTGGGGGTTCCAGACAGCAGCTTTACCCGGCGCTCTCCCGGCAGCATGTCAAAGTAATTGTCCTCCAGCAGAATTTCCTCCCCCATGCTCCGGATTTCCACCCCTTGGGCATAGGCCTCTCCCCGAACCACCACCTGGTCCCCTTCCAGCCGGCAGCTTAGGCCAGGGTTGGAAAAGGCGTAGGCCTTGGGCGGGGTAAACAGCATGGTGGCAAAGCTAAGGTTTGTCCCGTTTTCGTACAGGGCATAGCTAAGGAAATCCTCTGTCTCCCGCAGCTCCGGCAGGTCGATAGGCTCCAGCCAAGCGCTCTCTAAGGCCGGCACTGTCAGGGTAATGGTTTCTTCCCGCCGCACCCGGCACGCCCTGTCCCGCAAGGCCCAGGCTATTAGCACATGCCTGGGCCGCCTGGTCTCGTTGACCACACACAGGACAATGCCCTTTTCCCCGCGCTGGCAGGAGAGCAGCAGGGGGGCATAAAATCGCCGGGCAAAATAGTGCAGGGCTTTCCAGTTTCCAAAGTAATCGATAGAGGACCGGGAGGCACAGGGCATAAAATCGTTAAGCCGGTCGTACAGCACCCCCATACAGCTCCCCCGGTTCCGCCGGCAGCCCTCCACAATCTCCTCTACCCGCCTGGCCTGGAGCAGCTGGGAGGCATACAGGGCTGTGTCAAAATCGTGAGGATGAAGGTATTCCTGGTGCAGCCCGGCCAAAATGGCCCCTGTGCCCCCAGGGCTCAGCTGGTGGGCGTCCATAACCGGGGAAGAAAGGTTCCGGTCCCTGGGCTGGGTAAAGCGCTCTACCGTGGCCAGGCAGGGAAAGCTGCCAAAGCCAAACTGAGAGGCAAACCGCGCCGGCTCCCCCGCTTGGTTCTCGTGGGTGTCCCCCCGCTCCCTGCTGTTGGGGCAGTCCAGCCCGCCCCCAGAGGAGGGGGTGGCAGGCCAGTAGGGGACCTCCGGCGCCAGCCGGGCCAGGGTTTTGGGCAAAATATACTCGTAAAAGCGAATATGGTCTGCCCGCTGCCTGGGGCTTCCGGCCAGGTTGGCCAGCTCTGTCCCGCTGCCGCCGCACCATAGGCAGATGCTGGGATGATGGCGAAGGCGGCGGGCAATGTCCGCGGCCTCGGCCTCCCCCTCTTCTGCCGATTCCCGGCTTAGGGGCTGGTTTACCGGCTGATTTTCCGGGGTAAACATAAGGTCCTGCCACACCATAAGCCCCAGCTGGTCGCAGGTATGGTAGAACGCCTCCTCCTCATACACGCCGCCGGCCCACACCCGCACGCAGTTAAAATTCGCCGCCGCGCAGTGCTCCAAAAGCCTGCTTTCCTTCTCTCTGGGCTCCCCCAGCCGCCTGGGGGGCACATACAGCGCGCCCATGGGAAACACCCTTACCCCGTTTATCTCTAGGGCAAGGCCGCCCTCCCCGGTGCAGAGCTTCAGGCTGCGCAGGCCCACAGAGAGCTTTTTGGCGTGCAGCGCCCTTTCTCCCTTTTGGGCCTGGACCAACAGGGTATATAAGGGCTGGCCGCCATAGCCCCTTGGCCACCAGAGCATAGGGTTCTCCCAGTGCATTGGCCGGAACTCCCCAGGCTTTCCCCCAGGGAGAAAGCTTCTTTCCTGGCCGTCTGGCGCGGTAAGGCTGGCATGGTACGCCACCCCCTCTCCGCCGGGGACCAGCTCCAGGGCCAGGGCCAGCTCTACCCCCTCCTTGGTGTGGCGCTGGGAAAGGGCCACGTCCGCAATTTCTCCCCCTTCCAGCCCTGCCAGCTCTACAGGCCGCCAAATCCCGCCATCTGGAAACCGGGGGCCAAAGGCCCGGAACCCGGCCCGGCGGGAAACGCCTGCCCTCTCCGGCAGCAGCCGGAGCTTCAGCGTATTTTCCCCTGGGTGAAGGAGGCGTGAAACATCAAAGGTATAGGCGCGGTGGGTATTTTCCAGCCGGCCCAAAGGGCTCCCGTTAAGCTCCGCCTCTCCCAGGCCGTCTACCCCCCGAAACCGCAGGCGCTTTTGGGGGCTTGCCAGCAGGCCCTTTTCTGGAACAAAGCGGCAGCAATAGATAAACTCTTTTGCCCCCAGGGCCCTGGCCTCCGGAGTTCCCTCTCGCCAAAAGGGCTCTTCCAGCCGGCCGGCGGCCACCAGATGCCCGCACAGGGAGCCGGGTATGGCGGCGGGCACCGCGTGGGGCTCTCCTGCAATCTGCAGGGTCCAGCCCTGAGAAAGGGTTTGTATTGTCATAAGGATGGCCTCCCATTGATGTTATTTTGAGGCTGGCAGGGCGCTTTAGGGCTTGGTTTTTGTGGATTTTCGCGGGGCCTTTGGCGCTTTAGGCTCTATAGGCCTTTCCCAGCGCCTGGTTCAGCCAGGTGGAGTAGAGGAACAGCTCCCCCACCTCCATGCCTGTTACCTCCTCCATGGCAAAGGCGTACAGCCTAATCTGCACCTCGTACCGCCGCCAGAGCTCCTCCATCTTCTCTACCCGGTCGGTTTTAAAGTCGATAATATGAAGCCTGCCCCCCTCTTCAAAGGTACAGTCCACCGCGCCCTGAAGCACCACGTCTTCTCCGGCGCCAACCCCCTCCGCCAGGCCGGGCACCGCCATTTGCCCAGGGATTACAGCGGTAAACCGCCGCTCCTTTTCCACCTGGGGGGAGGCCAGCACCCGCCGGCCCAGGGGGCTGGCAAAAAAGGCCCGCACTCTTTTTACCTCTACCGCCCGCACCTGCTCTGGGGTAAGGTATGCCATATCCCCCAGCCTGGCCAGCTCTCCCTCTGGGTCCTTGGCCGCCCTGGGAAAATCTGCAAACTGCATAAACTCGTGAAGGGAAATGCCCCTCTGGGCAGGGGTCATGCCCTGCTTGCCCAGCCAGGCCGGCTTGGCCAGCCCCAGCTCCCGCTCCCCGCTCTGCTCTGCCGCCAGCTTAGAGGCGGAAACCTTGGCCGGCAGCTCCAAAGAGCCGCTGTGGGCGTACTGAAAATCAGCCTGCTCCCGCAGCCTCTCCAGCAGGGCAAAATCCGGCTGGCAGGCCTTTTGGGGCTCTTCCTCTTGTGCCCCGGTTTCCGCTTCTGCCGGGCGGTACCGGCTCAGGCAAATCCGCCAGGGGCTGTAGTCCTCTTCTACAGGAACAATGTCCTGGGCATTGGCCAGCCGCCGCAGCTCCCCTCCGTCTGGATGGCAGAGGCAGCACATCAGCAGCCAGCGCCCGGCGCTTCTGGCCTTGCGCAGGGTAAAGGCAGGCAGCCGCCCGCCCCTGCCCACCTCCAGGGCCGCCTTGTTCAGCTCCGCCTCCATATCCTTGGCGGAAGAAACCAGAATCAGCTTTTCCTGGGCCCGGGTCATGGCCACATACAGCACCCGCAGCTCCTCGGCCCGGGCGGCCCGGGCTGTCTCCAGGGCAATGGCCTCTCGGGCGGTGGTGGTATACCTGGCCGGGCCCTGGGGGTCCTTTAGCTTAACCCCCAGCCCCAGCTCTGGGTGAAGCAGAACATCCTCTGCCAAATCCCCGGTAAAATTCCGGCCGCAGCCCGCCACAATGCACACCGGAAACTGCAGGCCCTTGGACTTATGGATGCTCATAATGCTCACCCCGTCGCTGCCGCCAGGCTGAACCTGGGCGGCCTGCATGTCTCCGCCCCCCTCCCGAAGCCGGTCTAAAAACCGGACAAAGCCGGAAAGGCCGTGGTAGCCGGAGCTCTCGTACTCTTGGGCATACCGGCGCAGCAGCCGCAGATTCTCCAGCCTGGCCGCCCCGTCTTCCATGGCCAGCACCATATCCCCATAGCCGGTGCGGCCATAGAGCATGGTAAGAAAGGTATCTGCCGGCATGGTGGCGGCCAGGCTCCGCAGCCGGGCAATGTCCTCCCACACCCGGCGGCACTGGGGGTCTCTCTCTGCCCCCCGGGTAAGGGAAACATACAGGGAAACCTCCTTATCCTCCCCCCGCAGCCTGGCGGTGTCGTCGGCAGAAAAGCCGTATAAGGGGCTCATAAGCACCGCCAGCAGGGGGATATCCTGATTGGGGTTATCAATCACCCGCAGCAAAGAGAGCATAACCTGGATTTCCGCGGCAGAGAAGAAGCCCCCGCTTACCGTGGCCCGGGCGGGCACCCCCAGCCGCTTTAGCTCTTGGGCGTACATATGGGCATACTTGTTGGCGCTGCGGAGCAAAATACAAAAATCTCCATACCGGGCGGGCCTGGGGCCGTTTTCCCCCTCTACGGTAAAGCCCTGGGCAAGCATCTCCTTCACCCGCCCGGCAATATAGCCGGCCTCGGCGATTTCCGGGGGCACCGCCTCCCGGGTGAGGAAGACCATCTCGGTTTCACAGCCAGGCTTTTCCTGGTACCCGGCCCCATAGGCCAGGCGCTCCTCCCCGGTGTAGTCAATGTCTCCCGCCTCCCGGCTCATCAGCCGGGAAAACACAAAGTTCACCCCGTCTGTCACCTCCCGGCGGGAGCGAAAATTCCGGTCCAGCACAATATAGGCCGGGTACTGGTCCAGGTTCCGGCTATACTTCTGGTAGCCGCTTCTGCAGCGAAGAAAGATTTCCGGCATGGCCCGGCGAAAGCCGTAAATGCTCTGCTTTACGTCCCCAACCATAAACAGGTTTTCCCCCTTCTGGGAGATGGCCCGAAAAATGGAATCCTGCACCTCGTTAATGTCCTGGTACTCGTCGATCATAATCTCGTCGAACCGGCTGGCCACCTCTTGGGCGGCGGCGGTGGGGCTTCCATCCTCCCGGCAAAACAGGCGGATGGCGCAGTGCTCCAAATCGCTGTAATCCAAAAAATTCTTTTCCCGCTTTTTCTCCTGGTACCGCCGGGAAAAATCCATGGTCAGCCCGGCCAGGCTCTCCAGCAGGGGGCCGGCGGCCTCCAGCTCCTTGGCGCAGCTCTCCCGGCTGGCGGAAAGGCTTTTGCCCAGGCCCTCCACCACAGCCTTTACCTCTTTGCGGCAGGCCTCCAGCCGGAGCAGCAGGGGGTCCTCCTTGTCCCAGCCCTTTAAGGCCCCCCGGCGCTTGGGTGCAAAGGCCTGGCGGGCAGCCCGGGCCAGGTCCCAGTCGCCTGCCCGGGCAGCCTGGGCAATGGCCAGGCAGGCCTCCCGGTCGGCGGAAAGGGCGGGAGAAAAGGCGGCAAAAAGCTGGGCATCCTCCTGGGCCAGGTTCTGGGCCCGCTCCAGCAGCTGGGCGCAGTATCCGGCGGCCTCCCCGGCGTAGTCCAGCACCACCTTCTCCCAGGGGGTAACCTGTGGGCCGGCCTGAAAATACATGGCCACCTTTTCCTCCAGCCACTTTTCTGGAAAAGGGTGGCTCTGCATAAAGCGGTAAAGGGTAAGGACCATGCCCATAAGCCGCCGGTCGTCCCGCTCCCCGGTAAAGGCGTCTGCCAGGGCGGTGGCCCGGCCAGACTGAAACGCCTGGGCCATTACCTCCTCCAAAGCCTGGGCGGTAAGCTCCTCCTCCCGCTTGTCCGAGAGGATTTTGAACTCTGGGGAGATGCCCAGCAGGTGAAAAAACTCCCGGGCCATTTCCGCGCAAAAGCTATCCACGGTGCCAATATGGGCCTGGTGCAGGCGCACGCTTTGCCGGCGCAAAAGCTGGCTGCCAGGGTTCTCTCGAAGGAGCTGGTAGAGCTGGAGCTCCAGCCTGGCCCGCATTTCTCCGGCGGCGGCCTTGGTAAAGGTGACAATTAGCAGGCGGTCCGCCCGGGTGGGCCGCTCTGGGTTGGTAAGCCGCTGAATGGCCCGCTGCACCAGCACCGCGGTTTTGCCGGAGCCGGCGGCGGCGGCCACCAAAACCGTGCCCCGCCGGGCAGAAACCGCGTCTTGCTGGCTGGGGGTCCATTCCATGAAAAAAGCTCCTTTCTCTATCTATAAATTGTGGAGGGCGGGCCTTGGGGCCTGTATAAAAAATTGAAGCCCTTGTCGTATCGGTGTTTTCGGGTAAGCCCTAGTCCTCCCGCCAAAGCTGCTCGCAGTACCGGCAGCGGTAGCGGTGAGACTTTTCATCGCAAAGTTCAAACACCTGGTCCACATTCTCTACGCTTGTAATGCACCGGGGATTCCGGCAGCTTACAATATTCACCAGCTTTTTAGGCAATTGGGGCTGTTTCTTTTCCACCAGCACGCCGTCCCGAATGCGGCACACTGTGGCGTGGTCGTCAATAAAGCCCAGCACATCCAGGTCCACGTCCGTAAGCCCTTCAATTTTAATAATATCCTTTTTGCCAAACTTACTGCTGCGGGCATTGCGAATAATCGCCACGCAGGTGTCCAGCCTGTCCAGCTCCAGCAGCCGGTACACCCGCATTCCCCTGCCCGCGGTAATATGATCTATAACAATTCCGTTTTCTATGCTGTCTATATTAAGCACCTTGCCACTCCCTTTCCTCCAGCACGCCTGGGGCCAGCCCCAGCAGAGACAGGATAAGGGCCATGCGCACAAACACCCCGCCTCTGGCCTGCTCAAAATACAGGGCCCGGGGGTCCTGGTCCACCCGCTGGTCAATCTCGTTTACCCTGGGCAGGGGATGCAGCACCGCCAGCTCCCCCTTGCCCGCCCCCAGCTTTTCCGGGGTAAGAATATAGGAATCCTTCAGCCGCACATAGTCCTCTTCATTGAAAAAGCGCTCCCGCTGCACCCGGGTCATATAGAGCACATCCAGCTGGGGCATTACCTCTTCCATGCGCCTGGCCTCCTGCCAGGGATGGCCAGAGGGCTCCACCACCTCTTTTAGAATATAGCCAGGCACCCGCAGCTCCTCTGGAGAGATAAAGACAAAGCGCACATTCCGGTACCGGACCAAAGACTTTATAAGAGAATGCACAGTACGGCCAAATTTCAGGTCGCCGCACAGGCCAATGGTCAGTCCATCCACCCCGCCCCGGCAGCGGCGGATGGTAAACAGGTCCGTAAGGGTTTGGGTTGGGTGCTGGTGCCCCCCGTCTCCGGCGTTGATTACCGGGATTTTTCCGTAGCGGGCCGCCACAAAGGGAGCGCCCTCTTTAAAATGGCGCATAGCGGCAATATCCGCGTAACAGGAGATCATGCGGATGGTATCCGCCACGCTCTCCCCCTTGGCCGCGGAACTGCTCTGCGCCCCCGCAAAGCCCAGGGTTTGCCCTCCCAGCCGGAGCATAGCCGACTCGAAGCTCAGCCTGGTACGGGTGCTGGGCTCGAAAAACAGGGAGGCCAAAATTTTTCCCTGGCAGCAGTGGGCAAACTCCCCCTGCCGATTCATAATTTCCTCGGCCAAATCCAGCAGCCGGCCGGTTTCTGCCAAATTGAGATCCAGTGGGTCGATCAAATGCCGCATTCTATCGCCGCCTTTCCTAATACATGGGCAGAGGCTGTTCCCGCAAAAAAGCCGTGGGCGGCCTGCACTGCCCACGGTTCTGCCGCCGAAAAATCCGCTCTGCCCACGAACTCTTATTTTTTATCATACCACAGCCTCTCCCCATCCGCAATAGTTTTTCTGTGGAATTCTCGAAGATTTTGTAAATTTGTGCTTTTTAGAGGCGGGCATCTTGGGGTTAAGCTTTTTCTGCTTTCTCTTCCCCCGCCTTGACAACCGCCTCCGCCCATGGTATCGTGGTATCAAATCCCCCTATGAAAGGAGCCCTTACCATGCCGGAAAAGCAGCCCAACCCCTGGATCCGCAACGAGTCTTCCACCTTAGAGGTTTTTCACCTTCAAACCGGCGCCCGCCAGGTTCTTGCCCGGTTTGACGATGTGATCGAGGCCCCCAACTGGTGCCGGGACGGCCGCTCTCTGGTTTATAACAGCGGCGGCAGGCTCTTCCGCTTTGACCTGGAAACCCGCCAAAGCACACCTATTTTTACCGGCTTTGCCTGTGCGTGCAACAACGACCATGTGCTCTCCCCCAGCGGCACAGAAATCGCCATAAGCCATATGGCTAAAGAAGACGGCCTCTCCCGGGTATACACTCTGCCCCTGGCCGGGGGCGTTCCCCGCCTGGTTACCCCCCTGGGCCCCAGCTACCTTCACGGCTGGTCTCCCGATGGAAAAACCCTTGCCTACTGCGGGGAGCGGGAGGGGGAATTTGATATATACACCATTCCAGCCCAGGGCGGGGAGGAAACCCGCCTCACCCAGTCCCCTGGCCTAAACGACGGCCCAGAGTACGACCCCACCGGCCAATATATCTGGTTCAACTCTGTGCGTACCGGCCTGATGCAGGCCTGGCGCATGAGGGCCGACGGCACCCAGCAGACGCAGATGACCTTTGACCAGAACCGGAACATCTGGTTCCCCCATGTTTCTCCCAACGGGCAATGGGTAGTCATGCTGGCCTACCGCAAAGGCGACCTGGAGCCCTGGGAACACCTGCCCGGCAAGCAGGTGGCCCTGCAGCTTATGGCTGCCGGCGGCGGCCCGGCGCGCACCCTGGCAGAGTTTTACGGCGGCCAGGGCACTATTAATGTAAACTCCTGGTCGCCAGACAGCCAGGCCTTTGCCTTTGTCAGCTATTCCCCGAAATAACCTATTTTTGCCCAGGAGGTTTTCCCCTATGCAGCTGTTTGCCGCCCAATACCACTCTCCCATTGGCCCCATTACCCTGGCCTGGAACAGCCAGGGCCTTACCGGCCTGTGGCTGGAAAACCAGAAATACTTTGGCGGGGGCCAAGCCCTTCCCAGCCTGGCCTCCCCCAGCCCTTGCCAAGAGGAGCTTTCCCTTTTCCCCCTGGCAAGGGCCTGGCTGGATTCCTATTTTGCCGGGGAACAGCCAGACCCCGCCCAGCTCCCCCTGGCCCCTGCCGGCTCCCCTTTTCGCCAGCAGGTTTTTGCCCTGCTTCTTGCGATCCCCTATGGCCATACCACCACCTATGCCAGGCTGGCGGAAAAGCTGGGCAGGCCAGGGGCCAGCCGGGCTGTGGGAGGCGCTGTAGGGCATAACCCCATTTCCATTATCATCCCCTGCCACCGGGTGGTAGGGGCGGGGGGAAACCTTACCGGGTACGCGGGCGGTACGGAAAAAAAGCGCTGGCTGCTCCAAAGAGAGGGCGTCCCCCTGGAACAGCTGCCCCAGGGCAAGGGCTGGCGCGTGGTGTAGGCCCGGCCCTTTTCCCTTACAGGCTGGCGATAAAGCGTTTCATTTCCTCCTCCTGCCTTCTGGCCTCATTCTCCTCCAGCCAGCGGGCCATGGCCTGGCGGACGCTGGGAACACCTCTGTATTCTGCCAGGTCGGCGTAAAACTGGTGGCGCCGCTGTTCGTCCAGCTGTGTGCAGGCGTCAATTTCATCGAAATCCACTTCCCTCTTTCCTTTCTTTTTGGCGGCATTCTTTCCCCTAACACACCATACCACCTCTGAGATTCTGGCTCTCAGGGCGTCCCTCTCCGGAGTACGGGGTGTTTGGAAAGATCGACATACAAAATTCAGGAAACAAAAGTAAACATTGTAAAAGTATGTGTTTTTCCCTTTTGATCTGGTAAAAAGGAAAATATCGGAGTTTGGGGATATATCTCTGCCGTTAAGTAGGCCGCTGTTGGTTAGTTTCAAAAGGTGTTCGTCAGGAAATGGGCGCCCCTGCGTTTGCCGGCAGATTTCCTTCACTGATATGGACAAGACCACAAAAACTATGCGGAGCTGCTGACAATATTTCAAACCAGGTACTTGACATGACGGCGATTGCAGCGTAGACTGTTAAGTAGATTAACAGGAGGCAGACATGGAAAATACATCCATAGACAGGTTATGCGAGTCATTTCTTCAAACGATCAACCAAGAGAACATTTGTCGAGGGGGGATTTCACCCAAAAGATGAAATCCCCTATAAACTGGAATTTGGAGGTCTCTATGAAAGACATATCTCTATGTATTATGACCAGAGAGCTTTGCCACGAATTA